>JAKBRD010000077.1 GCA_021834865.1 Microcaldota archaeon
AGCATAGCCACTTATGCAAGTACAACATAACTAACAGGGCGTGCTTCATTTAGGTTTGCCCTTGAAGTTTTTGTACATCCTGTATATGTGCCTGGACTCTCCAAGCAGCATGCCTGCGCTAAACGCAAGCAGCAAGTCCACTACCGTGTACCAGAAATATGCGCTTGAAGAATTAGCATATGATAAAAACACTGAAGATGCAGACACCGTTGGCAATGGAAGCACTATTTCTATGAGCAAACGGACTACGAAGGTGGCGGTCCATATCAAGAAAATTTCATTGGAACCCCTAAAGCGTATTGTACCATCCTTTTCGAAAACCTTGGATTTTATCCCTAGATTTGTCCCGATAATATATCCTATTATGCCGGCAAGCAGAGCAAACGAGAGAACCTCTATGCTGGGAGTCAGAGCCAGAAGAACCAGTGTCAGAAACGCGTACAGCACAGGCCTTGTAAATATCCTTCGGGTGTCGGCCATCCTGCCCCTCATCTGGCTTCGCATGCGGAGCGCTACGAATAGCAGTACAATTATTATCACATAAACGTATTCGTATTCGTTTGACATCCGCATGGCACCTTTACGAGCTCTGTTTTATTGCACGCGGTTTATTTTTATGCTTCGCGGAACAACCCTGAAATCTTTGTGAAGCAGAGTTACATAGCCCAAGGAATTTGGGAATGGCATGAATTTATGGTTTAAGGTGCCGCAGAAGACATTGTTTTTCAATATGCCCAAGTAGTGCAGGTGGCCAAGAAACATGTAGTCGCTTTGTTTAACGCCGAAATACAGCCTCGACATGAAAGCCAGCATTGACGGTGCGATCTTGTAACTTATTTTATTGACAGTTTTTACGTAGAAATAGCCTATTTTTTCTATGATCTCGCTTTTCTCCAAGTTTCCGTGGAAAAAGTTCATGTTGCCTATTTTGAAAAACTTGAAATTGTCTCCTCTTGAGTTTATTGGAGAATATGATTTTACCACTTCTGATACCCTGGAATCGCTGGCGTACTGGTAATCGTTGTCCCCAAGCATTATTATTGAGCGCTTTATAGGGAATATTCCGTCAAGGTGGCTGAAGAATTCACGGTAAGCTTTGAAATGATCGTCAAACATGCTAAGCTCTATGTTGTCCCCAAGCAGCACCAGCGTGGAAGGTTTTTCGCTGGCTATAGCCTTTTTTATGGTGCTTAGACTGCCTATAGGATAGTGTATGTCAGAGAATACCAGCATCTTCTTTTCCAACCAATTACCGCACTCATTTCTATATTAACAGATTTATACCGTACTCCATGTTTTATAACTGTCTTATTATATGGCTTTTGGCATAGGTTTAAAAATCTAGTAATGCAAAGATGATTTGACCAGTTGGTGATTTTAATGGGTAGGGAAAAGAGTTCTAAAAAAGGTGGGCAAAACGCTTCTAGCACCCCTAAGAACGGCATAGTGGAGCTTGGCCTAGAGGAGGCAATGGACCTCATAGGAAAAAAGAACACTAAGCTTGTCTGGCTAGGATCTGAGCCGGAAGACGTGATAAGCAGGGCAATAGACGTGCCGAAGGAAATGATAGTAAGAATCACTCCTGAGGAGATAATCTATTATGACGAAAAGCAGATGAAGAAGCTCAACAACCACGTATTTGCAGGCTACCAGGATAGCACTTCGAAGTTTGTCATAAGGTTCATGAAGAACAAGTGCAACCTGGAGGCCGCTTCTTTGAAAGGAGGCGTAAACGGCATAATAGGAGACATACTCTGATTCCTAAACCTTTTTCTTGCCAGTCCATGCAAGTTAGCATTAGTGGGCCCGCGGAGAGTCGAACTCCGGTCTCAAGCGTGTAAGGCTCGCATCTTAACCGCTGGACTACGGGCCCAATAAAGGGTCTTTACTTCGAATATTTGTCGCAGAAACGATTTAGTTTATCCATCGCATATTCTAATATGTCTTTCGGAGGAAGCGCGACCACCCTGACATGGGAATCCGCGCCGAATCCCGAGCCCCTGCTCAGCATCACGTGCTCCTCTTTGAGAAACTTGTCGACAAATTCACGATCATCTTTTATCTTAAGGCTCTTGAAATCTACCCTTGGCAGTATGTAAAATGCGCCGTTTGGCTCTACAACGCGTATCTTTTCATTCTCCTTAAGCACCTTTACTGCTGCGTTGACGCGCGACTCTATCTCCGATACCATGTGCTTTATTTCTTTGTTGTGCTCTTTCTCGTTTGACATGGACTCGGCAAATGCGTACTGCGCAGGAGTGTTGACGCAAAGCCTTACGCTTGCAAACTCCGCCAGCTTGGATTTCAGCTCTTCCGACGTTTTATCGCTTTCGGGGAGCAGCATGTAGCCTATCCTGAATCCTGTAGAATCGAAGTCTTTCGAAGCCCCGTTGAGTATCATGTGCGGCACCCCCTTGGCGAGCTGGCTAAGGCTTGTGAATTTCGCCTTGTTGTAATATATTTCGTCATAAATTTCGTCGCTTATGAGAAAAACCCCGTATTCGTTTGCAAGGCCTACTACCTCTTCCAAAACCTTTTTGCTGAGCACTGTCCCCGTAGGATTGTTAGGGTTTGTTATGAGCATGTACTTTGTTCTTTTCAGCCTTCCTGAATTCTTTAGGGATTTTAGGGTTTTCTTTATGCTCTCCGGATTTAGGTCCCACCCATTGGCTTCGTCGTAATTTTCGTATACCGGAACGC
>JAKBRD010000023.1 GCA_021834865.1 Microcaldota archaeon
ATATGCCAGCTATAGAAACTACCGGAATATACCTTTTTTCCTGCTGCTGCTTTTTCTTTAGGTTGTAGTAGAAGTATATTGCGGATACGTTTATTATGAAGTATGCGCTAAGAACTGCAGCATTGGACGAATCGACTATAGTTCCGAACGATACAAGAAGCAGAAAGATTATTGACAAAACAGCTGATACAATTATTGCATTGATCGGAGTTGAAAATCTGTCTATATAGGATAAGAATCCAGGAAGTTCCTTATCCCTGCCAAGCGCAAAGAAAACCCTTGAAGTGCCTAGAACTCCGGTGAGTATGACTCCTGCAGTGGCAGTCACGCCGCCGAAAGCGATGATGATTGCAAGTATGCTGTCGTGCATGCTCTTTATGGCAGTTGACAGCGGAGCCGCTGAACTTGCAAGATTGGAATAAGGAACAAGGCCCACGGCAACGATTGCGACTGCAATGTATATTACCGTCGATATTATTATAGAAAGTATTATCGCCTTCGGTATTGTTTTCTCAGGGTCCTTGACCTCGTCGCTTATTGTAGTCACTCTGGAGAATCCTGTAAATGCGAAGAATATTATCGCGGCACCGGCTATGGTGCCAGTCATGCCGTTTGGCGCGAAATTGGAAAAGTTGGAGAGATGGAAGCTGCTAAGCCCTGAAACTATGAATATAAGCAGTACGGCAAGGTTTATCACAACAAATGCAGATATCGTCTTGGCCGAGTTTTTTATTCCTAGTATGTTTATTAACGAGAACGCGATTATTGCGGCTATTGCAAAATAGACAGTATTTATGTGAGTTGAAAAAAGTATGTTGACGTAGCCGCCCATGCTTATCGAAACCGCAGCTATTGCTATTATGTTGCCGAATGTCCAGAGCCAGCCGCCTATGAATCCAGCGAACGGCCTGAATGACTCTTTGGCGTATTCGTAGACACCTCCTTCCTTTGCTACGTGCCTGGCTATCTCCGCAAAGCTCAATCCGGTAAGTATGGCTATGATTGCAGATAATATTATCGATATTATTATCGATGGGCCTGCGTGCCCTATGGCAACGCCTATTATCACGAATATTCCTGCGCCTATTATGGCGCCGAGATTTATCATGAGCGCCTGCGTAAGCGTTACGGATCTCGATAGCGTATTCATCGATACACACTTGCTCGCTTAAGCTTATTAGCCGTTAGGCTATTCTGCTCCCTATCGGTGCATCTTGGGAAACGCCGAGCAGAACAATCCCTTTTTCAGTAACGGCTCCAAGAACAAGAACTTCGGATATGAAATTGGCAACCTGCTTCGGAGGGAAATTGACCACGGCAACGACTTTTCTTCCCACGAGCTCTTCCTTTGGATAATTTGTTATCTGTGCAGATGAATGCTTGATGCCTATATCGTTTCCAAAATCCAGGGTAAGCTTGTACGCAGGTTTTCGCGCTTCTGGAAAATCTTCAACTTTTGTTATTACGCCCACGCGCATTTCTACCTTTTCGAAATCCTGGTATGTTATCATGAAACCACATTTTGTCGTAAACACCATAGCATTGTAATAAAATTACAAAAGCTTTTTGCAGCAATCCATTCTGGGCCTTATGCCAATAGTGATAAAAGCATTACAGCCGCAAGCGTATATATGCACGGGTGTTTGGATGTCGATTTTAAGGGATAATATAAATTCCGGGCCTGCAGGATTGAGGAAGCTTCTCGATTCCAAGGAAATAATAATAGCCCCAGGGGTTTTTGATGGGATATCGGCAATCATTGCTGAAAAAGCGGGATTTAATGCCCTGTATCTCTCAGGCTCTGGGATAGCCGGAGTGATGGGATTGCCCGACCTATCCGTTACGACGATGGATGAGGTGCTGCATTCCGTACGCAACATAGTAGCCGTTAGCAAAAGCCCGTTGATAGTTGACGTTGATACCGGATTTGGAGAGCCCTTAAATGTTATAAGGACTGTCAGGGAATTGGAAAGAGCCGGCGGCGCAGGAATGCACATCGAAGACCAAAAACTTCCGAAGAAGTGCGGGCACCTGAACGGAAAGGTAATCGTGCCAGAAGAGGAAATGGTTGAAAAACTTGATGCAGCGGTTTCGGCCAGAAAAAACAAGGATTTCGTCATAATAGCAAGAACGGATTCGCGAGCAGTAGAAGGGCTTGATGCAGCTATAATACGTGCTAATGAGTATGTCAGGCACGGAGCCGATGCCATATTTGTCGAGGCTTTGGAATCTAAAGAGGAGTTTGAGGAATGCGCAAGGAAGATAAAGGCGCCTCTTCTCGCAAATATGACAGAATACGGCAAAAGCCCTCTGCTTTCCGCAGGAGAACTGGAAAAAATAGGCTGTAAGATTGTCATATTCCCGCTAACTGCCTTTAGATCCACGCTCTCCACAATGGAAACGGTATATGGCGAGCTTCGTTCCAAAGGGACGCAGAAGGACATGCTGGACAGTATAATGCAGAGGGAAAAATTCTACGACATAATAGGCTACGATGAGTACGAAAAGGAGGATGACGAAATTTCAAGGCACATAAAATAATCAGATTTTCGCGAACTGATTCAGGGCCTTGCTGAAATCTTCGACATTTTCGTACATTGGGCAGTGCTTGCTGTGCTTTATTATTACGAGCTTTGAGCCGTTAAGCTTTTTGCTCAGGAGCCTCAGCTCCTCTATGCTTCGGTTCTTATCGTGTATTCCGAATATCAATAGGGAAGGGCATTTTATGCGCGAAAGCTTGTCGTCAAGAGAGATGCGCATTATGCCGTTCAGCGTGCCGATTACGGAATTCCTTGTCATCTTAAGCCCTTCTCTCATAAAAATGCTGAGCTCGGCTTTGGAGATATTGTCAAAAAGGCTTGGGACTACGCCCTTTATCAAAGCTTTGTAGTCCTTTTTAGCTTCCATAATCCACCCTGGGACAAGCTTCGAGGGCTTTTCCGCGGAGTCTACAACTACGAGCTTCTTCACGAAAGCGCTGTGCCTAATCGCCAGATACATCGCTACCTGGCCACCCATTGAATGCCCAACTACCACAGCATTTTTCACGCCCAGGCGCTTTGAAGCTGCATAGACTTCGTCTGAGAGCCTTGGAAGCCCGTATCCGGACTTTGGCTTGCTGGAATCTCCGAAGCCCTTAATGTCAATTGCAATTATGTTGAACGAGCCTGCATTCTCCCTTATGTACTTTGACCATATTTGCGACGAGCCAGCCCAGCCGTGTATTAGCAGAAGGGTGCTGTCGCTGTGGGCATCTGAAATATTGCAGTGGAGAACTACTCCACCGCCCAAATCCACGTAGGCATTCTTAGGCATTGTCACATGTTCGATATGTCTTCAAGATGCATCTTCGAGCTCTTCGGGCCTATCAGCATTATGTCTGCAATTACTATCGCTATCAGTATGAATATTGCAACGAAAGTAATAAGCAGGCCGTGGCTAATCACCAGCGCCACCATGAACAGCGGCACTGTTGCAGAGGCAAGGGCGTTTATTGACTGTCCCAGCCCGGTGGCGCTGCCCCTGAGCTTTGTCGGGAATATCTCAGCCTGGTACTGGTGGAAGAAGTTGCTCATGTTCCAGAATGAGAATTGTATGAAGAACCCAAGAGCCAGCATCAGGTATAGGTTCGATGTCACTGCGAACAGCAACCCCAATATTCCCGCAGCAAGTATGAAGAGCACTATGCCATACTTCCTTTCGATCTTGTCTACTATCCCTATGTTGAATATGCTTCCTACGACGAATCCCGAGAATATTATCATCGTAAATAGTATTGAGGATGTTATTGTGTATCCTTTATCTACGAAGAACAGCGGGACCAAAACGTTGAAAGTGAATGCTGCTCCGCTCTGTGCATACTGGAATATTATTATCATTATAGTTCTAAGCCTAAGCTTCTTAGAGAACAGCTCTCCCCATCCGACCTTCTTGTGAGGAACAACTTCAGTAGTATGGACTATGTTTGGCAGCTTCCTGAGATGGTTATATTTCATTACCCTCTTTTCTATCATTGTGGTTTCATCGTCAGCCTGCTTCTTCATGCCTTTTCCTTCGAGCCATCTCGGGGACTCTATTATTTTGCGCCTTAGTATCCACATTATTGTAGAGCCCGCAGCTACGATTATCAGCGTAATTCTCCAGCTCAGGTCAAGGTTGAACCCTGAAAGCCCGTACATAACGAGCGAGGCCACAGGTGCACCTATTACCGCTATTGTATATACAAGAGCGAGCCTGGCACCCCTTGAATTCTTAGGCATAACCTCGCTAACGTATGTATCTGCTACGCCCAATTCAGGGCCGACCCCCAAGCCTATTATGAAAATGAATATGGATATCAGGATGTAGTTAGGCATTATTGCAGCCAGCACGCTTGCGACTGCCACTATGCCAAGGTTCATGAAATATACAAATCTCCTTCCGTGCGTATCAGCAAACCTTCCCAGAACTAAAGTTCCTACCAGCATTCCCATATAGAAAGATGTAGGTATTATCAATGTTCCCACAACCGCACTCAGGCCGAGAGCGTGCTCGACCAATACTGCAAGGGACCCCTGCCCGAAAATCATGAACAGGGCGAAGAATTCGCCGCCTGCAATTAGCAAAAGGAACTTGAGATGAAATCTGCTGAAGGGAAGCCTGTCAAGCCTATCCCCTACGTTTACGGATTTTTTTGAACCCATTGACATCCAAACCACTTATTAAGAATACTATGAGAAGGTTTAAATAGCATTAGTAAAGTTGTAAATCTAGGGTTGTTTTATTGCTTGGCGTAAAAAGGCTTATATATCTATTAGGATATATATTTATTAGGTGTTAAATTATGCAGGTACAAAGGGAAATAGTACATTATCCTACGCTTAAGACCATACTTGCTATTGAAAATGTTGTAAGGTCAGCTAACAACCCTGTAAGCAGGAACCAGATACTTGCAAGGATGCCCACAAAGGTGATGCGCTCGACGCTTAATCTTGCTCTTGACTACATGGAAAAGAGGGGCCTTGTGCTTGAAACGAATAAGGGCTTCATCTGGACTTTCAACCCAAGCAAGAAGCTGAAGAAAGCGGAAGAAGAAGGCTTGGAGGTGTAGGCTTGGCTGTGAAGCGTGTCTCAATAAAGCTTCTTGGAGACGCAAAGGAAGCTTACCTTGTGCTCAAGAAGCTGGTTGAAGATGAGCGCAAGAAAGGCATCTTGAAGATTCCAGTTTTGGGTTTCCGAACCTTGCTTGCCGTCGTGATTTAACGAAAGATGCCCACGCTAATTAATGTGCTGTTGATTATCATTTGATAATTAACTTAACACATATATTTAAATACCATTTTGTATAAATTATTAATATGCAAACAAGCGACTTTGTAAGCTTTCTGATTGAAAGGCACATGCCAGTATTTACCTTAAATGATACAGTAAAGATACTGCGCAAAAACAGGGCCTACTCCATACTTTTCCTTCACAGATGCGTGAAGAAAGGATACATTGGTAGAGTCGAAAGGGGCTTATACTATGTAAAGGAGAGGTACAACGAATACGAGATAGCGTCGCATGTGATGAACCCATCATATGTAAGCATGGTGTCTGCACTTGCCTACTATGGCTTGACCACACAGATACCAAGAGTGGTCTACGTAGTCTCAACGAAACGGCACAATATGCTCAAAGGCGTTGCGGGTTTCGACATTGTTTTTAAAAAAATAAAAAAGGACATGCTATTCGGATACAAAAAGGAAGCCGATGGTAACATATTCATCGCGGAGCCGGAGAAGGCGCTGATAGACATATATTATTTTGGTGATGTAAATGACCTCGACCCTGCGGCACTTGAAAGGCCAGCAAGAATAGACGTTAACAAACTTGTGTCTTATGCAGTGAAAAGTAAGAAAAGATCAGTGCTCGTTGGAATTACGGCACTGCTGAGAGAACATGGATATGCAACGCAGGCTAAAAGGCTGGCCACTTTAGCACAAATAGATAAAGTGAGTATATGATCGAGAAGAATGAGCTTCTGAAAATGCACATTTACGAACAACCGTATCAAAAGGAGAAGGACTACGTGGAAGAACTATTTCTTGATGGGATATATGCCGTAACTGGAGAGTTGGTGTTTAAGGGCGGGACAGCGCTCTCTAAATTCTATGGCTCTATAAGGTTTTCCGACGATCTCGACTTCTCGCTGGTGCATGGAAACGGAGGAAACAGGCTGCCCGTATTGCTTGACAATGTCATAGACAGGATTTCTAAGGAATATCCGCTGAAGATTATGAGAAAGAAAAATAATGCCGATATGCTTGTGTACGAACTTAGTGTGAGGGGTCCGTTATTTGAGATGCTGAACAAATATCAGCACCTGAAGATAGAGATAGATAAGAAGGCTTCTGTCATTGAGAAAACAGAGGTGTTTAGGAGAAATCCTACATATTTAGACTTAAAGCCATATGTCGCAGTAGTCATGAACAGGAAGGAAATATTATCGGAGAAGATTGTCGCACTGCTTTTCAGGCATAATATTAAGGCAAGAGATTTGTATGACATCTATTTTCTCGCAAAGAGCGGGGTAGATTTTGAAGTCAGCATGATAGATAAGAAAATGAGAGAATATGGTCATACATTCACAAAAGATAGATTGCTTTCCAGAGTGGAGCAGTTGAGTCCTATATGGGGCAAAGAGCTAGGAAGGCTGTTGCCAGAAAGCGAATTTGTCAACTACAAAGATGTGAAAGAGTATCTTATGACGCGCTTTGAAGCTGCTGGGTTAATCTAATATGCAGGGAGAGAGATTTGAACTCTCGAACCCGCTAGGAGAACAGGCCCTGAACCTGTCGCATTTGACCAGGCTTTGCTATCCCTGCATTGAAGCGCATAAAATTTACATACACAAAGTATAATTAGCTAACGCATGCGCTGCATTTTGCTGCACGAAAAGGCTTTATATGTTGCACTTCAACACCAATATTGTGAGTGATGTGTACCAATCACCAAAATTCGCGTGAAGTTATTCTTATGCTTGTTCAGCTTCCGCAATCTCGTTTTTATATTTTTCAATGCAAATGAATCCAGTGCTTATAGGTACGCTATGCACGCTTGATGATGATTTTATGATAACGACGAAATATGTAAGGGATCACATACAGGAGATAAGGGCTTCGCTGGAGAAAAGGCGCAGCAATTATCCAATAGATGATTTGCTAAAGTTCGACGAGCAGTGGAGAGCCTCCAAGACGGAGCTGCAGGAAATGCAGACGAAAAGGAATAAAATCAGCATGGAGGTTGCAAAGCTCAAGAAAGAGGGCAAGGAAGCAAATGAGCAGATAAAGCAGGTCGCGGATATGAAAGACCGCATGCAGGAACTCGAAAAGGATATTGACGGGATGCAGAAAAAAATCGAGAACCTTCTCTTGAACATGCCGAACGTGCTTCACGAAAGCGTGCCCTACGGCGCGAGCGACGAAAACAATGTAGAGATACGAAGATGGGGCGACGCCACGAAAAAAATAGACAAAGGGCATGAGGAGATACTTGGAGGCATGGAATTGATAGACATAGAGCGCGCTGCCAAGATTTCCGGGGCAAGATTTTATTTTCTTAAGGGAGACATAGCGCTGCTTGAGCACGCGCTGATAAGCTTCGGGCTTGACGAGCTCGTAAAGAAGGGCTATACGCCGATAGCGCCGCCGCTGATGATGAAGAGGGAGTATTACAAATCCGTCACTGCGCTTGGAGATTTCGAGGAGCAGCTGTACAAGGTAACAGACCCGGCTGACGTCAATGACATAGGCGATTATGAAAAGATGGAAGAAGACCTTTACATGATATCCACTGCAGAGCACCCAATGGCTGCAATGCACGCTGGCGAGGTTTTCAGCGCGAAGGAGCTCCCGCTCAGGTATGTCGGGATAAGCCCGGCATTCAGGAGAGAAGCCGGATCGCACGGAAAGGATACCAAGGGGATATTCAGGGTGCACCAGTTCTACAAGCTGGAACAGTTCATATTTTCAAAGCCCGAAGACTCGTGGAAGTATTACGACGAGCTGCTCGCCAATTCCGAGGATCTCGTGCAGAAGCTCGGCATACCTTACCACGTAATAGACATATGCACCGGGGATATAGGAGTGGTTGCCGCAAAGAAGAACGACATAGAGGCTTATATGCCGGGGCAGGGAAAATACAGGGAGATAGTTTCGTGCTCGAACTGCACGGACTGGCAGAGCCTAAGGCTTGACATAAAATACGACGAAAACGGGGAGCGCAGGTACGTACATACGCTTAACAGCACCGCCCTGGCGATTTCGAGAATCATAGTTGCCATAACCGAAAACTATTACAACGGAGACGGAACGATAACCGTGCCAAAGGCGCTTGTGCCGTATATGCACAAGGACGTTATAGGCAAAAAAGGTTAGTATTTTATTGCTTCCATGAGAAAGGATAGCGCAGCCCTGCCACCTCGGCTTATTGGCTTAATTGCAGGGCTTGCGGAATTGCAGTGCTTTTGATGAAAGAGGAATACCACATAAAGAAGGAGCTCAAAAGGCTCGCTTCGGTGAAGGGCTCGGGCACTGAGCTCATAAGCGTCTACGTGCCTCCGGGCTTCCCGATAAGCGACGAGGTAGCGAAGCTCAGGGACGAGCACGGCCAGGCTTCGAACATAAAGTCAAAGACAACAAGGCTTAACGTGCAAAGCGCGCTGGAAAAGATTATGCAGTATTTAAAGATGTACAAAGTGGCTCCGGAAAAGGGATTGGCCGTATTCTGCGGAAACATAAGCAACGAGCAGTCCAAGCCGGATATTGAGCTTTTCTCAATGGAGCCACCGGAGCCCATAAAGGTGAATATATACCGATGCGACTCCACTTTTCTTTTGGAGCCCATAGAACGCATGATGGAAACGACTGACAAGTACGGAATAGTGATAATGGACGGCTCAGAGGCTACGGTAGGAGTGCTTGCCGGATCGCAGTTCATAGTTGACAAGAAGCTAAGATCTTTCGCCCATCAAAAGGTTCACAAGGGAGGCCAGTCGGCAGCAAGGTACGACAGGGCAAGGGAAGAAAGCATAGATGATTATTACAAGGCAGTGGCAGAGACCATAAACGACCTTTTCATAAAGCACGAATTCAAGCTCAAGGGATTGGTTGTTGGAGGGCCTGGCCCTGCCAAGGAGGACTTCGTCAAGTCCAAGAATCTCAACTACCAGATAAAGGTATTGGGCGTCTTCAACACAGGCTATACCGATGAAAATGCCGGATTCAGGGAGCTGCTAGAGCAGGCAAAAGAGCTGCTCTCAGAGCAGCAAGCAATACAGGAGCAAAAGGTAATGGGGAGGTTCCTTAGCGAAATTTCCAGGAACGGGCTGGCAACAAGCGGCTACGAGAAAGTAAAGAAGGCTCTGCAGTCAAACAACGTGGCAACGCTTATAATAAGCGACGATCTTGAGCTCTACAAGGTGCATTATAAGTGCAATACATGCAATGCGGAATTTGACGCGCTGGAGCAGGGAAACCAGAGGCAGACCAAGCACGATGACGGAGGCAACCTCACAATAGTCGAGGAGCATGACGCAGTGGAAGAGCTCGTCGACATGGCCGATAAGCTAGGAGTGCAAATATCTTTTATATCTTCGGACAGCCAGTACGGCAAGGAGCTGCTGCTTGGATTTGGCGGAATAGCCGCACTGCTAAGATACAAGTAATCAGTTATGGATGCGACATCAAGATCGCATCCGCGTTTATCTTTCTTTTGGGATAAGAATTTGTAAAAGATTTAGAAAGAGGAGATTATTGGCTTTTCTCGTCGGCCCAGACGAACTTGTATACGTTGGCGCTCTCCTTTACCATTGCAACCGGCCTCTGGTTCCTGGAATCGTTCTCCAAAAACTTATCAAGCTGCCTGTGTTTTATCGCTTTTATAGGGTTTATCATAAACAACACCGATTCAATGCTTCGAAGAAGCCATGTATTTCTTTATTACCATAAGCTGAAGCCTTTCGAACTGCTCCCTTATTTCAGGGTCGCTTTCCATAAGCTCCATTACGGACCTTGAAAGCCTTCCCCTGAACGGATTTAGCGTTTTCATTTCATCGCGTTTTTGAGTTTCATTGCGCTGACGAACCTGCCGTATTGCTGGCCTGCGGCCTTTGGCATCTTATTTTCTATTTCCGAATACTGGACATCCTTGAACTTGGCAAGTACGCTGTAGCCTATCGTGCCTTCCCTGACCCTGACCTCTTCAAGGCCATCTATGCCTATCAGCTTGCTCGCAAGCTCGTTAGCGCTGGTGCCCTCCTTTGGCTTTATGAAGAAGAACCCGTGCATGTCGTCTGAAACGACATCAAGACCATACTGTCTATAGTTATTCTTTTTATTTCCATTCATTATATGCGCCTTAAGAAGTTAAGCATTGATGAAGAAACAGAAGCGAAAAGCGACATGCGCTTTTTAGGGGTGGGAAGCCAGAGGGCGTTATTGGTGGGGTAAAACTCGGGATAAGAAAAATCGTAACCTAATGTTTCTGATTTCTCTTCCATTTTTTCTACCCCCTGGCTCGATATATACTATGCGCTTACAAGTATAAATACCATTCGTGATATTTTAAACATTTCATTATATATGATAACTAAAATATTTAATTAAAATTCGTAAATTCGTAATTTTAGGATTATTTAAAGCTTTATTTCAATAATAGTAATAAATTTATATTTATCATAATCTTTATATATTAAGATGAAAAAGGTCAAAACGGAGCTGCCAGAAAACGTCAGGAAGCTGGTCGAGAGGCTGAGGGCCAAGTCGAAATACCACATAGAGGTAAAATTGATAAGGGGAGGCTATTACATATACGAGTATGCTTTCGAGAGCGGAGAATACGGGCAGAAAAAGATATCCTTCTATTTGGGAAAGGCGGACAGCAAGGGAAGCTTCTCGGAAGCCAGGCACAGATTCCTGAATACCAGAGCCAGGAGCCTTGAGGAATATATAAAATCTGGAAAGGAGACCGAAAGGCCGTCCGAGGTTGCAGAGCTCATATATCCGGATTCCGTGGACAGGGCAATACTCACAGAGATAAGCATGGATTCCAAGGCTTCCTCTTATTCCATATCGAAAAAGCTGGACCTCAATCCAAACACAGTGGAATACAGGATAAAGAAGCTCGAAAGGCTGTACAGCATAAGATATACCATAGAGCTCAGGCCTGGTACCTTCGGATTCGAGAGATACTTCATAACAATAAGGTTCATAAGGGGAGCGCCCAGCCAGGAAGACATGGAGAAGCTCTTCAGCAGCGAGCCGAGGATCCAGTTTGTGGCCTCGCTCAGCGGCCACTACAGCGTGCTGATATACCTGCTGGCCGAGAACAACGTAACACTCGAAAACCTAATATACGAGATGAGGAGCAACCCCATATTCAGCAACTGCAAGGCGATATGGAACATAGGCTACACGTCAGAATCGGAGACGTGGTACATACCTTTCCGGGACGAATTTTTCAACCTCATGAAGGAGAAGGTGTGGCACAGGAGCAGGGAGACGCCAAGGAGGGCCAAGGACCAGCTGCTCGAGAGCGAATATGCAGTCATGAAGGAGCTTAACCACGACGCGAGCATAAAGTTCAGCGACATAGACAGGCTGTACAATCTCAAAAGCGGCAACGCCTACTACACTTTCGAGAGGCTGCTCGAAAGAAAGACAATAAAGAGGCCCACGATAGCCATGGGATACCTGCCGATGAGGTATGTGGCCTTTTTCTACGTTGTCCAGAAGGACATATCCATTTTCAACCGCTACAGGAAGGAATACCTGCGCACTGTCATAGAGGAATCGCTACACCCCTGCGACAAGTACGCCCAGGTTGAAGACGTATCCGCGCCCTACGGTTTCCTGCTGCTGGCACCCATATTCGACGAAGGCGAGCTCGAGAAGCTCCAGGGAGAGGTAGCCAGCACTGCCAGAGGCAGCGAAGTGAGAACATCGCTTATAACCAGGGTGCTGGTGGGCAGCCTTGGCTACAGGCGGTTCAAGATGAGCGAATCCATGACCTACAAGAGGCTAATGGATATGGAAAGCGCTGACGCTAAGAAACAGGAAGGAAAGAATACAGAGGAATCGCAGTGATTATGTGCAACTCCATTTTATCCAGATCGCCAATAGAGCCAGCGATCAACAATTAAGAAACCGGTTATAACGCAGAATTACAGAGAGAATGCCGTAGATAGGGAATTCAAGGAAAATATTCCGCACCCCTTAGAAAGAGAACGCAGAGCCCAGAGCTTTTTCAACAATATTAAACATGGGCTATATATCCATTTACTGACTTCCTCCCATCATTTTTTCACCTTCGTATTATAAACTTCTATTGAAAATTTAATATAAAGGTTTAAATACATTTCTTAATTTGCCATGATATGCAAGTAAATGGCACGTGCGGCCCAAAAACAATCCCTTAAGAGATCTGGCTTGCTATTCCGCATTCCAGCAAACTTGTCGAGTTTCCGTAGAAGTAAAGCGCGTCAGGCTTTATTAAGGTCTTCGTGAAAGTGCTGTAGTTTACGAATATGCTGGGATGGCTTGCGCTGAACGCAGTGCAGTTGCCTATAGTCCCGACGCTCGTTGTCGCGTTCGGGCCGAGAGTGGCAGACGTGCACGACGTCTGGTTTATCACGAAATAGTGTATCTGGGAGTAGCTCTTGTGTATTGCGCTCTTCCCGGCTATTGCTTCCACCAGTGCAGTGGAGCAGCCTATTACATCGGAAAACGAAGCGTTGGTCGTGTACGTTGCGTATATGCCTATAGTGTTGGCGCTTTCGAAATTATGCTCAAATGCTGAAAGGCTTGCCTGTGGCGATGGAGGAGCCTGGGACTTGAGGCCGAAGACTATGGCCCCGGCGAATATTATCACTATTATTATGGCCCCGATTATGGCGATGTATTTCTTGGAATTGTCTGCTGGCGCGTCCTTTTGCTTTGCAGCCGAGCTCTTGCGCGGCTTGCGCTCCTGTGCATTGCCCTTCTTCTCCGAATCGTTCTTTGATGCCA
>JAKBRD010000078.1 GCA_021834865.1 Microcaldota archaeon
GGTGGCGCTGCTACGCTAATGTGGATAACCACTGAGCCTGAGCTTGTAGGAATAAACTACAAAGGCGCGTACGGAAGGTTCAACGTTCCTTTCCCCGATTTCACAAAATTCGGAGTCGATACGCCTTTCGTTCACGGCAAGTTCTCCGAGAAGGGCTACGTATATGCCGTGGCAATGGCCCTTGGCAATATGGAGAGCAAGCTTGCCATGCAAAAGAGGATGGTTTTCGAAGGGGATTATTCAAGCATAAATCTTGATTCCGACACATACAGGAGCAGGAAGCTGGGCAAAATCATGGACAGCCATGAATACAAGGAGAACATGAAGTTCTTCATAAGCCACGTCCCTTTTCCCAAGCAGGCAATATATTTCGCCAGCTTCCTTTTTGAGCACTATCTAAAGAACTATGATAGAGAAACATTCAGCGCTATGCAGCAAAGGGAGTCCCTTGGAGAGAGCCCGCTTGACGGCAAAAGCCTGGCAGAGCTCTTCACAGGAAAGCTTACTGAATTTAGGGGCGAGCATGACACCGACATAGTGGCTTACATAGAATCCGACAAGGACATAAACGCATACTGGGAGTGGCTTGGAAAGCTCAGAAAGCAGCCGGAATTCGGAAAGTTCCTTGATGAGATGCACATAAGGGATGCGCTCAGGCTGCCTTCGCAGGTAGGCAACTCGTATACAGGCTCTACAGTTGTTGCGATAGCGAGCCTGCTCAAAAATGGCAAGGTTTATCCCGGGGACACTGGAGCGTGCGCTTTCTTCGGCAGCGGAATGGTGGCTCTCGCTTACCAGATGGAGATAACCGCTACACAGGAATCCATAGCCAGGAATCTCGTTATAGGAATTGAGAAGAAGGAAGAGCTGCCGCTTGAAGCTCAGGACTACGAGCCGTTGCATGAAAAGCTCATATTGGGAGATGCGAAAAGGTCTATGATAGGAGAAGGAAAGAGCTTGATAGACATGGACGCAAAGCTCCTCAGGGGAAAGCTGCCCGAAGGATTCCTTATAAGGAGGCGCAACGTTGACGGCACATGGGAAGCCGAATTCGTAGAGAATGGGAAGAGGAGCGTGCTTAAGCCAAGGCTATGATCAGGCAAATGGGCTTGGCTTGCGCTTGGCATGAAATTTAATAAAAAGAAGAAAAGAAAGGCCAAAGCCCATCTGAAAGTTACGCCTTTGGCTTTAGACCTTTGGCCATCCTTCCTGGAGCTTTCGGAGGCTTGAGCTCCTTGAAAACCTTTGAAAGTGCGAGCTGGCTCAGCGAAGTTTCAGTTCCGCTTTCGTTTATCATCTTGTTTAGCGCATAGGTCTTCGCAAACGGCAGCAGCACCTGGCTTGAGCACGCATCCGCAATGGCTCTCTTGAATTCCGGCTTTTCCAGCTCGGTCAAGGCTTGCGACACTGCTGGCGCGCCCTTCCCAGATTTTGGCACTTGCTTTATCCTTTCGTCGATTGAATCTACGTCTATGCCAAGAACCCTGAACATCTTGGAGTCTATCGTAGACCTTATGCCTGCAAGGTGGTACGCGATCTCCTCGGGATTTGTCTGCGGCGTTATCCTGAGCCTTTTTATCGCAACCCACTCCTTGTACTTTGCGGAGAAGTCTATGAATTCTTCAGGTTTATCCTCTTCCACTCAAACCACCAATCATTATTGCTTCAGTACGTAATATCCTGCGGCTTTTTCCCTTGCCACTCTCTTTATTGAGCCCTTCTTTGCCAGCTCGACCAGAGTGTTGGTAACCAGACCCTTGGGCCTGTTGGCCTTTTTCATTATGTCGTCTGCAGTCTTTATCGACTTTTCATTCGTGGCTCCCAGGTCTTCCAGGGCCTTCAGTATTGCTTGTTCTATTGTTGTAAGCTCCGCCATTGTAACACCTTTAAGCTAATCGCTCACTTCTTGGCCCTCGCGTCCTTGCGCTTCGGCCTCAGCACTTTGTATCCGCATTTGCGGCACATCTTGCTTCCGGCCTTGTTCCTGGCCTTGCACCTTCTGCATATCCATATCTTAGTCAATTCCGCGTCTGCAAGTGGAAATTTTCCCATTATATAACACCTTGATTTTTCCTTTTCTTCGTTTCTTTCAGATATATATTTTATAGGCGGCTCATGCCGCAAAAATACAATTGCATAGGCTCCGGCAATCCTGCCGTGCTCCAGAATACCCTTTTATTGCTATTATAATATTATTAAAGATTTGCCCAGCACTGCCAGCGATGGATGCCCCAATAATATTGGCTGCATATGCCAATCCGGGTACGAGTTTTGCATAAATGCCGAAATTTGCGCCCATGCCAAAAATCGGGCAGGCGCTTTTTGAAACTTTTTAAAAACGGCGCTCCTCGACAGAATTTAGGATTTTGAATTTCGGCTTACGCCCATAATTCTGCAATTTTCCAGGGCTGGCGAATTTTCGGCGACAGATTTTAACGTAAAAAGCAAAAATGTTTATAATAGTAAACTTTTTAATTGCAGTTTTTAAAAACTGCGGAATAATCTTTTTAAGCGTTTGGGTATCT
>JAKBRD010000024.1 GCA_021834865.1 Microcaldota archaeon
AGTTCCTGAAAAAGCTTGAAAACACTGGAATAGAGCAAATAAACACACTTTTGGAATATCTGGCAAGCCACAAAGGCGAGATTAAATACGAACTTGCGGAAAAGGACCCTAAAGTAGTTATGTATTCAAAATTCAGATATATTGATCCATTCTTTTTGAAGGATGGAAAGCTTTTAAGAGTAAGCGAAGCCGATCCAGACTTTGCAAAGAGGATAGAGCGCAACAGAGCATTAAATAAAGGAGGCATAAAACTGGAAAGTTTAGAGGGAATAAAGCTGCCGATAGAAATATGAACCTAAACCATGCATCGAAATTTTTCCCCAATATCTTTTTATTATAAGGAACAAATTATGCAGTGATGTGCTTTTACGTGCATTAAGCTCAAAGACTGGTGACATTTCCCCTATTCAGCGTATGTCATTGCTGGCACGTGAGGAAGCCTCAGCAGCCTCGAGCAAAGGCTGATACATGCTAGAATCGACGAGGTTGAACCACAACCGTATAGATTCTAGTACTTGCTGTCTATCCATTACGATTACGTCTGCTCCACGGGCGATGCACACAATGCCTTTGCATTCTGCAACTATTAAGCCCATGCCTTTAGCTGCGCCATATAAACCCCCTATGCATACTGATTGCTCTTCAGGAAGACCAAGAGAACGTATGGCTTTAATCGCTTCATGCATTGAGAAATCCGCAGCTGTGCGAAGCGCCTTAGACTGTGCAAGCATCCTAGCTTCTTGTGCATCCGCATCGCGCAGAAGGTTCCAGTCCTTGGACAGCCGTTCAGCTATGAATGCACTAGACATGACCAACGAATTGACTGCCGAGCCAGCGTCCTGACTAGCCAAGATCGCTTCTGCATTCGCATCTATAAGCCCCGAACCTTTGGCCATTAGGTAAAGGAGCGCTGGTGCTTCCGAACGATTAACAGATATAAAGGTAATGGGATCCTGCCCGTTGCCTTCGCCTGAAACTAAGGCTAGATCCCCATGAGAGAGCACGCGGGCCGTAGCCTTGGATGGCGTTTTGACATGGCTCTTTGTGGCGCTTGTCATTAAATCAAAGCTCATGCCCATCAAAGATATTTATAGATTGTGAAGCGTCTGCCAGCATAGGATTAGGCAATCGGCAATAAGTAAAAAACATGTTCTCATTCAACGACATGGGTTATTTTAACAACCGGAATTTAGCTTATAATTGCCTTCTTCTAAACCTAATGCTACTTTACTAGCTCCTGAAGTTTTAGAGGTAATTATCTGGCTTTTTCTCGGCGCCTGAATTCGCCTTTATTGCAAGCTCTCTCAATAAGAAACCTACCGAAGTTGGCTGTATGTCCTTCTCAGTGAAGCCCAGCCTTTTTACCATCTCCTTTACCCTTTCTACATCCTTCCTGCTCTTCTTTTGACTTATCAGCTCTATATCAAGGAAGTAGCCAGCTTTTGGGTACCTATCCAAATCCATGTTGAAGTCACCCAGCTTATATTTGTATCTGGTTTTCCTTGTCAATGGTACGTACTCAAGCGGCTTTATACCCAGAAATCTGAACATTCCCATTAATGCCTCGGGATTATCTATATGGGTCTCGTATTCCCTGACCTGCATATACTTCTGCTTTTTTTTACCAGACGGCTTGTAAGTAAGAGTGCCACCTTCGCTTCCGTCTACGATTCTTATACGCAAAGCCTCCACACTGTCCCAGAAGTTTCTGCTTTCCAGAGTAAATTGGTAATCGGAATACTTTTTAACGGATGTGAGCTTCGCACCCATGGATTCAAGCCTTCTTTTTAGGCTTTCCACGTTCTTTACCCTTATTCTGATTTCGGTTTCGAACTGCTTCTTGTGCATTTTCCCACGGTTTTAATGAGTAAATAAACCATATATTAATTACCCGCTAAGGTAATGAACTGCCCAAACACGAACTAATAGGCGCGGCCAAGTTCATTTTATCATAATGAGAACCATTCCTTCTTTTATTTCTTATTCCTGATTTCTTCTTCAAGCTGCTTTTTTATGTTGCCGAAAAGGGGCTCATCGCTCTTCGTTTCCAGAACCGCCTTTGCAAACTCTATAGGGTCCCTTTTGTAAGATAGAAATAGTTCAAGGTGTCTTTCAAACGTTTTCATCTGCACAGCCTTCTCTTGGGAAAGGTCGAGCTTGTGCTCGAGCCTGCCCGTATTTATCCTGCCCCTAAGCCCTATGAACCCGATAGCTATCGAAACGTTCTTCTCATCTATGCCTTTGCTTGCGGCGAACAGCCTTTTGTACACTGCCAGCTGCCTCCTATGGTCTGATGCTTTGCCATCATCCTTGTCCGTCTTATAGTCCAGTATTACGTATTTCTTATCCTTGTCCGAACTTGACTCATACACCGCATCTAGGAACGCCTTGAATCCAGTGTTTCCGTCAAATCCTTTATAGATGTCTTTTAGCGCAGCGTTTATCTTAACCTCAGCGCCTGCCTGCAGGGTCTTTGTCCTTTCCCTGAGCTCTGAGCCTACTGCCTTTATGTTTTCAAGATACCGTTTTTCATCTTCCGTAAGTGTTCCCTCATCCAAAGTACCCTCATAAAGCATCTTTGCAATCTCGTGCGCCCTAAGGCCCTTGTTTATCGGCCCAGTATGCAGCT
Organism: Microcaldota archaeon; assembly: GCA_021834865.1. The sequence continues at coordinate 2,630 of JAKBRD010000024.1, forward strand.
CTGATATGCTGAGAATCTTTTCCTTGAGGAACGAGTATGGATCGCCAGCGCTTTCTACCATAGAATATGATAGGTCCCTTTCAGCAGTAAAATAATCGTTTATCATTGGCAGGAGCCATTCCTCTTTATGGCTTATCGCTTTTTTGGCTTCCTCGAACCTTCCATTGACGAACAATGAATAAGCTTCATCGTACTTTGTGGTTTTTGGCTCTTCCTCTTCTTCAGAATCAATCTGGTCTGCCTTAAAGCCCCCAATTTTGTACGAATCCTCATTTTTTGTGTTGGCAACTACGTAAAGCCTGTTTTTTGCCCTGGTGAAAGCCACGAAATCTACTCTGGCCTGCTCTTCTGCAAGTTCCTCGCGCACATCAACCCCAACTGACGCCTTGATTATCGAATAGACTGCCATATCTACAAAGCTTTCGTTGTTCCTTCCGGATATGGGCACGTATATAACGTTGTCAAACTCCCTGCCTTTGGCCTTGTGAACGGTTGTGAGAAGCAGGCTCTTTTCTTCCTTTGCAGGCTCGTAGTTCTCTTCCAATATGGAAAGATAGTCGAAAAATGCTTCTATGTTCCTGTCCGGAACAAGTTCAAAGAACTCAGTTGCCCCAGAATTAAGCACTTGCGCCGTAAGGTAGTAATCCTTGCCTATCTGCATTGAAATAGGGAGTATTACCTCGTCGAAGAGGCTGCCTACCCTGTCTATTGTAAGTTCCTTCTTCCTTTCAAAGAACGGTTTTGCCACGCTCAATGCTTCCTTTGGGACTTTGCCGTGTTCTTTTGAGCCCCACATAGGCCATTTCTTGGAAACTTCGAATGCTTCCTTTAGCGTTATGCCTGAGAATGGCGTAAAAAGCGCGCTTACTACTGTATCCCTGTCATCGTAAAGCATACCTCTTAGGTAAGAGATTATCTGCTCCTTTGCGCTGTCGCTCGTGGAAGATCCGGCAGTAGTGCTGTATTCTATGCCCTTCTTGTCCAAAAGCCTTGAGACCTGGACAAGCTGCCCGTTTGTCCTTGTTATTATTGCGGTCTTTTCTCCACTCCCTATTTTCATTTCCGAGTAAAGCTTGACCGCTGCGTTTATCTGCTTCGATGCGGTAAACACCTTGACGTCCGCATTGCCTTTGCCCCTGTTGGATTTGAGCCCTTCTAGCTCCTTTTCGTAGCTCTTGTCATTTGTATTGGAAAGAAAATGCATCTTTGAGTAATCCAATATTGGCTGCAGGCTCCTGTAGTTCAGCACCTTGTTCTCCTTGCGGAAGCTTTCGTCATTCTCAAATTTCTCAAAAGAGCTAAGGCTGCCTCCTTGAAATCCGAATATTGCCTGTTTCCTGTCTCCGACCAGGAATAGGTTGTCGCCGGAAAGGACCGCTATCTGGGCCTCGAGCTCGTTAAGATCCTGGAGCTCATCCACTAAGACGTATTTATAACGTTTTTTGCCATCATGCTTCTGCACAAACTTTATGAGCATGTCGTTGTAGTCTATGTAGCTGCCCGAGCTTTCCTTTTCTTTCTCGTATGTGCCATATGCGTTGACAAAATACTTCAGGAATGCGCTTGCTTCTTCCAGCGTTACGTTGGAAAGCGGATGAGATTTATAAGCCGATTCCAGTTCCTTTGCGGCTTTTTCCATGTCTATGCTGCTTGGAAGTATGCCAAAGCTTTTTACGTAGCGTATTGCGTTCTCTGTTTTTGGAACTAAGTTATCCAGAATGTAGCCGTGCGAGTAATTGAAGGCATTGTCTTTCATGAAGCTCTTGTACACGGAGTATCTGAGCATGTTGCTGCCCGCAAGCTCGTAGCCAAGCCCCATCCTGCTTAGGTAATCGTACGCATAGCTGTGGAACGTATGCACGTCTATCAGGTATGGTTTTGCGTCTATTCCTGCGGTTTTTATCTCCTCGTCTATCCTGCTCCGCATCTCTCGCGCGGCCTTGTTGGTGAAGGTTATGCATAATATGTCTGGCTCCTTAACGCCTTCTGAAAGCAGTTTCACGACCATTTTGGCAAGGGCGGTCGTCTTTCCCGTGCCGGGATTTGCTACTATGAGCACATTTTCGGCCTTTTTCGATATCCCATCCATTTTATCGCCAAAATACATGATAAGCAGCATTGCCTGTTATACAGCAAGCAATTCTTTTCATAGCCGGGGCAGATAGGCACTCTTGCAGTATCAGGTGTCAGAGCTTCATGCTGCGTTCTTTATATACCTTCTTCTTTACTTTTTCATAGATATACCTTACTTCTTTTATGTCTATCCTACTGCCTGCAGTCTTGAAAAACTCCTCAACCCTCTCGTCGCTTTCCATTTTCTTGCTGTATAGTGCTATCTGCACTATGTAGTCAAGCTTGTCTACCTGTTTCACAAGCTTGGCCTCCTCTGTGCGCTGCATATAATATTCATTTAGGATTTCCCTGAGCCCGATGCCTTCCTTGCCTATAAGGATCGATGCGAGCTTAAGTTCATTCCTTCTCTCGATACTCTTTTTGGCCTCTGGAGGGACTTTCTGAAGCGACTTATCATATCTGGTAGCTATGTCTCCGGTTATTACCTCGTTAATGTCATGGAAAAGCCCCATTACGGCACACCTTTCCGCTGATAGTCCCATCCTTTTGGCAAGCAGATATGACAGCACTGCAGTGCTGTACGAATGGTCACCATCATGCTCTGGATCTTTAACTTTGGATATGAGCCATCCCGTTCTTTCTATCTCCTTTAGCTTGTCAGCCCTGAGCATGAAGCGCAATATTCCGTCAAGTTCCTTGTCCGTCCGCATGAATACCGCTTTGAATGCCAATTATAAATGGTTTTCTTTCAAATCCCAAAGCGGGAATGTGCTTGCTTTAGGCCTGGCTTTGTTCAAAAGTTTTATGCAATCAGTCTGAATCTTCTTTCCCTCCACGCCTCTGGAGACGGTATAAGCCGGACACCAGCCCCATAACCGAGCCAACGACACCCAGCGCTACAATAAATTCAATCTGGTGCGGAAGGCTTGAGAGGGCTTGAGCTACCCAATTTTGCGTTATAGAAAGGTGATCCTTTATTACTGTTGCATAAATTCCCATGTTTCCGGCTGAATTTTGTAGCATGCCGCTCATGGTTATATACTGATATGTGCCATTGCCTGCATGCACTACTATGTCATTTAAATTAGATGTTAGCTGCTGCACCGAGGTAACTATTCCGTTATGAACAGTAAGAATTTCAGAGCCAGGGTTGTCGCCAACTGTTGCTGCCTGCCCAAGTGCACCGTTAGGGAGTATTTGCTGTATAGTTATAGAGCTTGTGCTGTCTGATATGACTTTAAAGTTAAGCTTGTCTATCGTGATAATTTGGCCCTGAGAAAGGTCCCCATAGATTGAACCTGAGTTGGGGATTGTTAGCGTGCCAGTGAGCTTGTATTTTGCAAAACGCCCTACAGACCATAGGGCAAAACCTCCAGATAGAATCCCTGCAGCGAATCCTTCGCCAACCCTGAGGAGCTTTTGCATAGGATTCAGCTTGACGTCGTTGTCAGCACGCTCTCTCTGAGTTATTATGACATATCTTGTGTTGCCCGCTTCGTACTCTTTAATATGCGTTTCCTCCAAATCCCTGCCATTTTTATTCTCAGAATACTTTGGCTTCTCCTTCAGCGAATCCTCACTCATAAGCACACCTTTGCGTTATTATCGCGTTCTCTTAGATATTTATATTTAGCGATAGCCGGCTGCTGACCAAAGCCTTGGCATGGAATGCCAGGGTATTTAACCTGTGTGTTATTTTGATATAAAGCCCGCACAAAGACAAAAATATAAATACAATGGTTGGGCAACTTATATTGTGAAATATTATGGTTAGAGTATGGAATCAGGAAAAATAGCAAATTACACGTACTTACGCCGCATCAAGGAGATTTCCAGAAAGGAAGATAAGGCCTCGTTTTTACCTATCACACCCATAGATATATACGAAATCGTAGCCGATAGCTATATACTGGGCAATGGCGTTTATATTCTTTCTGACTTGCTTAGAGGTCGCCGTGCAGAACAGAAGGAAGAGACCTCAAGCAATGAGAATTATGCCCCGTTTACAAGCATAATTATACCGGTTTATAACGAACCGATAGAACTGGTCAAAACTACGCTTGAAAATATGAAATCGCTTGATTACCCTAAATACGAAATAATAATAGCGGACGATTCTGACAAAGAACGCGATTATGGAAATAATGTCAAGGTAATACGGCGCATAAACCGTAGCGGATTCAAGGGCGGAGCTCTCAGGAATGCATTGGAGCACGTAGATGCCAAAAGCGAGCTCATAGCCATATTCGATGCGGATTTCACAGTCGAGAAGGATGCGCTTACAAAGTTCGCAAGATATTTCAAAGATCCTGAAGTTGGGGCGGTGCAGGGCTATATGAAAATATCGGCAAACGAAAACACCAACGGGCTTACAAAGTTCATAAGCATAATATCGGATGCCGCAAACCACATACTTTACGGAAGGTACCTCAGAAAGGGCTTCGTAGCCGTGCAGGGCACCAATGAAGTTTACAAGAGGGAGGCCATAGAAAAAATAGGCGGTCTCGCACCGTACCTGACAATAAACGAAGATTTGGACACTTCATTCAGGCTCAGGAAGGCAGGTTGGAAAATAGTATATGATCCTAAAATAGTTGGAGTAGGCCTTGCCCCGGAGACATACAAGAAATTCGCTGGACAGCTCTCACGCTGGACTTCTTCCACAATCCGCGAGTACAGGAGGCATTTGGTCAGCTTTATGAAGAGCAAGGAGGTCAAGCTCAAGGAAAAGCTAGATTCGCTAATGTTCCTGTCAACCTGGACCATAAGCTTAGTTGTTTCACCAAGCCTGTTTTTGCTGCCAGTAATATTTTTTGGCTCAACGATACCGGAAAAATATACTCTGCCGATTTTCGCCACGATGACCGCTTTGCCAATAAGCATAATATTCTCGAGCATTGAATCCAAATACGGCATAAAGAGGGCAGCCAAAGGTCTGGCAATGTATTTCTGGTTCCTGTTTCCTGGATATTACGTATCATTCATGGCTGCCATCAAGGGTTTAGTCAGCGAGGGAGAGTTTAATGTAACCGACAAAAGCAATTTAGAAGCAGCCGACGAAAAACACGAAAACAGATAGATTGCAAGCCGCATTCTACATATGAAATTGCTCTGCTTTCGAATCCCTGCGTGAAAGATTGAATTGGCTTGATTTCCGTGCAAGCAAAAAGCGTATATATTACATCAAATCCATTGGAATTGGTGACAATATGGCCATCAACCTCTTTGCCAAAAACAAGAAAAAGGACGAAAGTAAACTGGATAGCGTACAGCAGAATGAACGAAAAGAGAATAGTGCAAGTAAAATTCTGCTTTCCGATAATGTGAAAAGGGCGGAGCAAGCCGGAGAGCTCGCAGAGTTTCTGGATAAAAATAATGGAATAACCGATATAATGTTGCACGAGATTGACAGCTCGGATTTGGAAGTGAGAATGATTGCACCTGCAATAGCTGGAGGCATTGCCAGATTTAGAATTGGCATAGAAAAGAGAGACGAGGTAGAAAAACTGATATCTGAGGCAGGATATAAAGAGATTGGAGTGCAGGGCAGGGGCATTTCGATCTACAAAAAGGCATGAGATTCGGCAATTGCCAAAACAAAATGAAAGCTTAAATTAAGCTGGCTGTGTGTCTTTTAAATCTTTATTGCGGTAATTATTATTCCATATGTTTCGGTGTGTGTATGGTGCAAAAAATAGTGCAACGTGATAAGGCCATGGCTGACATATTTGACGACGAGAAAATCATAGGCGCTTCTACTATAGTCAAATTTGGCACAATCAGGATAGTTGCGTCGAAAGACGCTGACCATGATTTCCATTTCCTTCTGATGCCCGTAGAGCACAGAGAGGATTTCACGGAGCTTACTGGAGTGGAATTGAAGGACATGCAGAAGTCTGAGTCGCTAGTAGCTGAATTATACAAACAGCATGGACTTGATGGCTATTCCAAGATAGAACTTGTAGGCACAGGAGCAGGAAGGACAGTCCAACATTATCATGTGCATATTCTGCCGGGCAAGAGTGATAATTTCCACAACAACCCTGCAGATAGAGCCTTGCACAGAAGTGCTGATCAGATTAGGGAAGTGGTTTCAAAACTCAACTCCGAATTCAAAAAGTTAATAGAGAATATGCAATAAATTTACGAAATCTCTATGCCATTATATTTGGCGTCTTAATCATATTTGTCACTGCTATGGGCTGGTCCAGCCAAACTGTTTCTTTGTAATCAGTCTGACAGAGCTTTTTTGTACTGGCAACTCTATCTGGAATAAGGTTCAAGGTTGGCTATTACTGACAGATAAACTAGATAGCCTAGATATTGGGAGAAGCGCCCGGCGTACCGGTATGGGGTGCCGATAAAGGCAAAATAAAGATATCCCTTGATCTGTGATGCATAAGCCCGTAGCTTGGATAATAAATGCCATGTGCATCGCAGTACGGGCGATACCATGCAATATTGCCGAAGCGGGCTTTATTGCTTAGCGTTTTCTTCTACGAATTTTTTTATTTCCTCTATGTTCGCCATTATCAGCTTGGCTTTTCCAAGGCCGAAAGTGAATGGGCGCGTATCCTGCTCGTCTTTCAGCAGGCTTATTGTCGGAAATCCTTTGTATTCTCCTGTCTTGACTGGCATTTTTATCACCTAATATGGCTTATAAGGGCAGGAAAAGGGATTTAGCCTTTGCCGTTGCGGATATCGCACCGTTTCAAATAGCTACGTAATAAAGCAAATTAAGCTACAGGCGGGCTTTTACAGTCATATATGCATGCATAAGGCAACGCTTAAAATGCGTTTCAGGCATAGTGTAAATGCGCTTGCATTGGTTTGGAGATATTGAGAGTTGGATGAATCAAGCGTTTAGGGGATTTGATGAACATACTCATAGCATTGGGAGGAAATGCGATATTGCAGGAAAATGAAAAGGGCACATTCGAAGAGCAGTATTCCAACGTAGAGAATACCGCAAAGAAGATAGCGGAGATAATAAGGATGGGCAACAGCGTGGTCATAACCCATGGCAACGGGCCACAGGTTGGAGATATAGTATCAATGTATGAATGGTCAAAGGATAAGCTTCCGGCGATGCCCTTGCCTGTATGCGGAGCCGAAAGCCAAGGCATGATAGGCTATATGATAGCACAGGCATTGGGCAACGAACTCGAATCGATAGGGATAAAAAAGGAGATCGGCTGCGTATTGACACGCACGCTTGTTGATAAAGATGACCCACATTTTAAAAGTCCATCGAAGCCAATAGGGCCATTTTATGATAAGGAAGAATCCGACGCAATTACAAAAAAGTATGGGTGGACCATGGCAAAGGAGAACGACAAGTATAGGAGAGTGGTTGCCTCTCCAGAACCGGTTGGCATAATGGAGCTTGACATAATAAAACGCCTGCACGACAGCGGAGCGGTTGTAATATGTAATGGCGGCGGAGGCGTGCCGGTAGTGAGAAATGGCAACGCATACGAAGGGGCTAATGCCGTAATAGACAAAGACCTTGCTTCTTCGCTGCTGGCAAGGGAGCTTGATACTGATATGCTAATCATTCTAACTGATGTAGACAATGTGTTTTTGGGGTATGGGTCGGAATCCCAAAAGCCGCTTGGGACCGTGAGCGCAGATGAATGCTCGGCTTACATAGAAAAGGGCGAATTTGGCGAAGGCACCATGAAGCCCAAGATAGAAGCTGCGATAAGTTTTGTAAGGCATACTGGCAAGTCAGCAGTAATAACATCTTTAGCGAATGCCGAGAAGGCTGCAGAGCTTAAGGCAGGAACTATAATAACGAAGTAGCTTGCGGCTATCTGCGTTCTATAACTGCGGTCATGCAGTGGGCGCCGCCGTAGCCTCCTGTTATATTACTTAAATCCAAGGCGACGAAGTCAATCTTATTCTCACGCAGCTCCTTTTTATTTGGAAACATCTGCCCGGACACTGTTAGCTTTTGGTACTCCCTTCTGGCATGCGCGAAAAGCGCCCCGTACATTCCGGGATTGCTCCTTGCTTTTCCGGATAAGTTATGCAACATTCTTTTAGCAGCAAGCCTGCTGTCTATTGCAAGTATTGAATGGTTCTTTATGCAAAGGAAATTTGAGGAATATGACATTTGTTCTAAAGTAGAAAGATTTATTATTTCAAAGCCTTTTTCTTTGAGATAACCGTGCAGATTTGTACTGGCCTTTTCCTTCTTGTAAGACCTGCCTTCCTTCTTATAAACTTCTACTGCTGCCCTTTTCAGCAGAAGTTCTAAGCCTATAACTGTATCTTTTCCGGCAACGTTGCAGTATGTGTCAAGATGCATGTCAATCATGGGATCCGGCTCGTTTCCAGGTATGAGTGGATGGGAAGGCTGGTGTACAACTGCGACTTCCTGAAACGATTGGCCATACTTAAGCATCTGTTCCACTCCCTGCCTGTTGGTCCTGTCTCCAAGCCCAATCATAGCGAAATCCTTCATAGGCATGAAGTCTCCGCCTTCAAAAGTTCCCGGCGAGGTTGTTTCATGTACAATTGGAAGTCCAATTGCATCCCACAGCATCTTGGTTAAAATGGGTTCTCGCCTTCTCTGCGGCTTGGCCATTCTGGACATGAATATGCCCTTATCTGTAACCGCCTGCTGATCCCTCATAAAGTAGAGGTTGGCCGGCGGATTTTTTTCTGTAACGCTTATGTGCATCGCGTCGACATCTTTTGATTTCTTAATAGACACTCTTGGCGCCAGAATTATCGCATTGATAAAATAGTCTATGCCATAATTATCTACATTGCCCTTCAGCTTCTTCAGGGCCATTTGGGCCTCATTTCTGTTTCCGGAAAAGCTAACGCTTTTTAGCGCAGCGTCAACAACCATCGACTTTGTATTGCGGCTATGGCCTGCCCTAGACTTTATAATGTCTTCCAGCGTCTCTACGTTCACCCCAAACTCGTCTTTTAAAACGCCAACTAAGGAGTCGTGCTCTTTTTGCGCCGCAGACAGATTGAACGAGCGCTCATATAAAGAGGCAGTCGGATCCAAAAGCCCCAGGAACGCCTCGATTCCTGGCCTGTGGACCACTACCTTCCTGAGCGTATCCCATTCCGCTTTTATCTTTCCTTCCATCGTATCAGGCTTTTGGGCTTCTTATTGGCGTAAATTTCGCATGTACCCTAGATTTGTATTGAGGCTTTAAGCTTAAAAGCCTTAGATACGCCCATTGTGCAATACGCGCCTCAATAAAAATTTAAATCATAATGCCAAAAGGTAAGCATGCAAAGAAGCAGCACAGAGTCCCTTTTCGTCAAATCGTCATGGAACAAGGGGATACAATACCTTAGAAAAAATAACCCAAAGCTGGCCAAGGCTATAAAGCCAGGGTTTTACGTCAAGATGAAGTTCGACTCGGATTATTATGAATCTTTAGTGGAATCCATAGTATTTCAACAGCTCGCAGGAAAAGCAGCAGAAGCCATATTGAACAGGTTTAAAAAGCTCTACGGAGGCAGAATTCCCGCTCCTGCCGAATTCATAAAAACGAGTGAAGAAACAGTTAGAGGCGCTGGAATATCTCCTCAAAAATATTCCTACCTTCTTGACCTTTGCAGGAAGCTCGAAAGCGGTGCGCTGGTACTGGAAGGCATAGAAAGCCTTTCCGATATGGAAATAATAGAAAAGCTAAGCTCGGTAAAAGGCATAGGAAGGTGGACTTCGGATATGTTCTTAATATTCAGCCTCGGCAGGACTGATGTCATGCCGG
>JAKBRD010000025.1 GCA_021834865.1 Microcaldota archaeon
CGCACAGCTGTATACCGGCGAAACGGTAGTCATGCCAAAAAGGCACGTAAGCGCACTCAGCGAATTGAGCGATCAGGAATTGGCTCACATTTTGTCAGTGTGCAATAAAATAGTAGTTGCCAACAACGCATATTTCGGAACCCATCCGTATAACATACTGGGTTACAGCCTAAAATACGAGAAGGATTTTCATTTTCACATAGAGGTAACGCCGAGGATATCAGATATAGGGCCCATGCAGATGCTAGGTTATTACGGCAGCAACATAATGCCAGAGGATTATGCAATCGAAATAAGAAAAATAATTAAGGACCAGAAATTATGAAATTGAACCTTTCTATTTTTCTGCCCTTATAAATGAAACTGCATATGGGGAGGAATAGGTCTGGACAAGAAGGCCGCTGGATTCTCTCGTTATCTTTATTCCGTCAATTGAAGCGCTTCCGGCAAGATCCATATACAATACAGAAGAATTGGCATGTGTTTCTGCCATGATACTGCTTGAATATGCGAACGCTTCTATATAGGCAATGTTTTCGTATGCTTCCGTGTTGTTTAACGCTGAGTCCTGCGAATGCATTATCGCAAGCGCATGTGACACAAGCATGGCTATTATCACAGAGGTGGCAAGCACACCCAGGCCGAAAAGCGACATTCAACCACACATTTTGACGCACATGTAGTCCGTCCCATTGTCTTCTACTGCTATGCAGTAGTTTTTTACGTAGTTGCAGTTGGATACTTGACCAATGGCAGTATAATGCTCGCCTACGCTTATGCTTAAGCCGCGTAGGCCGTAAACCCGCATAGTGTCATTTATTGTAGCATTGCATAAAGAAGAATATATTCCTGAATTCATGCAGGTATGCATTGATTGATTGTTCTCGTATACGGAAACCAGGCTGAATAACGCCGGGCCAAGCGGGCTGGGAAATTGGGATGGCTCCTCAGATGCCGGAATGAATACTGAATATGCTGCTGAGAAAAGCAGCACCATGCAAATCACAGATTCCAGAATTGCGAGCTGTGCCTTCATCAACTCACCCTTATTTCAGAGCCCATATAGCTGTATTCCGACTGCTTTCCAGTATAGTTGTATATGTCTGCTGAAACGTTGTAGAATTGCATCGGGGAATCAGGCTTGCAGGAATATGCTATGCCAGCTGTGCTTATCGAAGCTTTGCAAGAGCTGGAATTGGCAGGCGCAAGCGTTCCTATCAGCTTTGAAAGGGAGTTGTTGTAAGAGTATATCTCCCTTTCTATAGTTCCGGTGGCGCCGTTGTCGGAATTGTTGTAGTACGCCAGGTCATCCTTTACGCCAGAGTAAGCGTATTCGTAAGCAGAGTAGTTCGCATCGCTCCCGACATACGCTTTGCCCCTAGAACTGAAAATGTATATGGAATCTGGCTGTATCGATTGGGCGTAGATTGAATTGCCTGGAGAAGCAGTTCCGAAGACCTTCGTGTTTAGGGTTATGTTGGAAAATTGAGAGCTTTGGATTAGTTTAGAGCTCAGATTGAGGTTATTGTACCCTATCCCAAAATTGATTTTGTAATTGTATTTCGGGACTGAAGAAAGCGCACTGGCATTGTACCCTGAATAAGTTTTGTATACGCAGTAGGTCTTTGTAGGCACCTGTGCGCTTCCATAATAACAGTTTGCGGAGAAGGCCCAGAAATACCATGATGCCCCTGGGCATTGCGATTGTATCGGCATCTGCTGCCCGAAAAAGTTGAGCTCGCTGCAGTGGGAACTCTCCGTTATGTAATAGAGCTTTGACTGCTTTCCGGTCGTGTATGTGACAGATTCGTTTTCCGGATGCAGATATACGTAGCGTATCTCATTGCTGGACTGATTGCCCTGCGATTGGCTTTGTTTGTTTTGGTACGCGTAAAGCGTGACGTTAGCACGGTATTCGGATTTGCTGCTTCCGTTGATGGCTGTTATTTCAAGCGATACTATGCCTGCTCCTGTTGACATTGGAACAGCATAGAAGACGAATGCTGCCTGCCTTTCATAGCCGTTGCTGCTGAAATTCTTTCGGCTCAGGCTTATTGTCACGCTGCTTATATTCGCAGATATTTTCGATGGCAGGGACGTAGACACCAGCAGAGTTGCCATTGAAGCGTTTCCAACCTGCAGCACCGGAGCAAGAAGATATGCGCTTATTGTATCGTTGATTGCAGCCATCGATCCGTTAAGGCTCGTGGGATTTGGATTTTTTGCATTCAATGCACCCATCATTACGGAATGTACGCGGGAATAGTAAGATACACCGACTACCCCCATGCTTGCAACTGCTGCCATTATGATTATGAACTCTATTGAGCTCTGCAGCTTTATACTGCGCAATTCATTCATTTTGATACACCCTAATTAAGTAGATCTTTCCCGAATACGCGGCTATGCCGCAAACGTATCCTTCATTCACAGTGTAATTTAAGCTGCAGGTCTGGTTTTCCGGGCCATAGTCGGATAAGCGCGTAATTTTAATCGAGTTGCCCACTTGCAAAACAGGATATGCATTGCCTGTTGCCATGGCATATGCCATTTGCTGCATTTCGTAGTATGCAGAAAGCTTTTCCATTGCCGACTTTGAATTAAGAGCAGATGAACGGTAATGATTGGCTAAAAGCCCGGTTACCAGCAAAACCGATGTTAACAATATTGAGATCGCGACAATCTGCTCCAAACCAACAAAAAGTGCTTTCATTGCCATTCGACCCATATGCCGTAGTAATTCGGGACCTGTGCCGCCTGGCTTATAGTGTTCCTCATTGCAAAAGATGATGCCGAAATCCCGGAATTTATGCCTGAAAAGACCAATGATGCATATGCCGATATGCCGATTAAAATTGTGAGAACCGAGACTGCCAGCGCAAGCGATATTATAAACATGGGGGTTATTTGGCCCATCATGGCGAACCACTTATCAGGTATAAATCCGTCCCAGAGTACGATTCGCTTATGTTTTCCACAGAGCCAGAGTATTCGCATATTGATGGGCTAAGTTTTATTCCTGCACCATAGTACACGCTGTAATTTCCACAAGCTACGGTTTCGGATCCGGAGCACGAGCACACCGATTTTGGCACGTATGCAGCAAACGACGAGCTGCCGTATTGCTGCATTGCACTTATATGGCTGAAGAAAGACTCAAGCTCGTACTTGGATATTCCATTGGTGTAGCCCGATCTAATCCCTGCTGTGGCATAGATGGCCGTCGCAAGAGCAGAAATGCCAACAGCCATGTATATAAGGAATTCTAGCGTGATTTGCGCTTTTGTCTTCATTTAGAACACCTACCCCTGAGTGGTTATATTTCCAAGCTCTGACTTGAGCGTCGATATTACGCTGCCGTTAGTCCCATTGAAGAATGAGTGCACGGCAGCACCCTTTAGCTGCGTTATCATAGCCAGGGCTATTATGATAACTATGCTGACTGCTGAGAGCATCATCAGATACTCTATCGAGCTTTGCCCTTTTCTTGACCTTGCCATTGCCATCATGGCACGAACCAGTGTGGAATATTGTGTTTCCATTTTAACACCTCAAAGCATGAAAGCAGACAGGCGTAGGGCCGCCTGCATCATAAATGATGCAATGGCACTCATTTGAAGAGTGCGCATGAAAATTCCGTCGTGGGGCCTCAAAGAATTTGATGAGGTCGAGTAGTTTACTGCCATTATATAATACATGAACATCGCAATCAGCGCTATCGAATAGCTTTGGTATCCGACCGGACTTGAAAACCTTATGATGTTTATCGTTATCCCTGCAAATACCGGAAAGAAAAAGTTTATTCCGCTTGCAACCATCATGTCGCTGCTTTCTGACATCTGTGTCATTTTTGCAATATGCCCCATCAAAGCTGAGCATTTTGCGAGAATCCAGCTTGAAGCCTCGGTTAGACTCGTGCCCCCGGAAAAACTGGAGTATAGCGCCATACCTATGGCACTTAGACCTGGATCTTTCCCTGAAACCATTTTGCCGAATGCAAATTCGGCATTTCCAGTAGCCCTGAACTTTTTCATGGCTGATTTTATTGCATTTGAATGACGAAACCCAGGAGGCATTGAATTCATGGCTTTGGAATAACTTGTACCCTTAGGGCTTTGAGAAATGGATTTCAGAATTGAGATGGTTTCCATTGGCGATGATTTCCATCTGGAATCCTGGCCAGCTTTTGACAAGCCGTGTAAAACTATCGCAGAGAGAAAAATTGGCACGGAGATCCACAGGGAATAAAATGAAACTGCCATAGAGGCGATGTACATTGCGGCGGCAGCCGTTGCAGTATGGCTGCCAAATGCATGCTTTGGCTTCGCGAATGCGTTTATGATTGTTTTATATGATTGCATTGCTCACCACCGAAGTCGCTTTTAAAGCTATTAGATAGGCAATTGGTGCGGAAACAACGAATATGGCGAATGCCTCCGGCAGGAACGACGCGCTTCCTGAAAGAATGGAGTACCCTGCGATTCCGAAGAGTGCGAATGAGGGCAGCACTGTTGAAAAAAGCATAAGCACAGTGGAATTCCTGTTATTCCTGTTGTTATGCGCGGATAACGCATTTTCAAGATTCGAGATTGCAGAATCCATTATTGCAGAGAACGTGCCTATGGCGTCTAAACCGGAACTGGATTTTTCTACAATATGCTTAATTATTGATGTGCGACTGTAATCCTTGTTTGGCGATTTTGCCGCTATATGATTGATCGCTTCGCCAAAACCCACCAAGCGCATCGCCAACGGCAGATTTCTCAGTGCGAGAGAAACGTCATTTGATGGATGACCGAAAATTTTTATGGAATCCGAAAACGCCGTTGCTGTTGGCATCCCATTCATGCGCTTGAGCATTATGGATGAAGCCAGTCCGAAAAAAGAAAACCAGTTCCTTATTTTTGACGCGGTCTTCTGAATTTCTAGTTTCGCTATGTAGTATGCAAAAAACATTGACGAAGAGAGAATGGCTATTGGATAACCGTAGCCTCCGAAAAGCGTAATTGCGACTGCAGGTATTATGGCAACATACCCTATGCACATTAGGTATAGGCCGAATCCGGCAAATTTTTTATTTTCGGGAGAATTCATTCAAATCCCTTATATTCAAGGATAAATTTTTGAAAATCGCGGGAGCCGCTTGAAATGAAGGAGTATATCGCTTTGGACCTTGATTGGAATTCCTTTATTGCTTCGCTTGGGGACATCTTCATGCGCATTGCGAAGTAGGTTATTGCCTTGGAATATCTGAGCTCTTCTTTCTTTGGCGTGCCGTTGGAAAACATGCCGTTTATCTCGAATTCCTCTGCCCTTTCCGGGTTTATCTCCGCACGCGAAAACCATTTGTATTCGGATATTCCGGCTATCCTCCTTTGCATCGCGCTATCAAGGGACATGTGGATGGCAAGATCGAGGTTTGACACTAGCGCATGGTCAACAAGCATGGGCCTGGATTCCAGCCTTGATATCACGCTTATGCCGCTTCCGGATACATGCATGGTAGCTATGAATGGCACCCCGGTATTTGAACCGAAAAATGCATCCCTGGCCTCTGCACCCCTTATTTCCCCTATTATGAGCCTATCGGGCCTGAGCCTTAGCGCGTTTGCCACCTGGTCCGATATCGTGCTTTCGGATTTGTCAGCCGATTTCTTACCTATCAGGTAAACGGCATTGGTGAAGTTTGAATGCATTATGAGCTCGTCGGTTTCCTCTTCAATCGCTACTACGCGTTCGTAGCGCGGCATCACTTCTGCCAGGGCCTTCAGCAGGGTGGTTTTTCCAGATGCTGGCGGACCGGTTATAAGGAGATTGAGCCTTGCATCGACTGCCATCCACAGATATGCCAGAAGCTCCGGATTAAGGGTGCCTTTTGCGAGCAGGAATGCTGGCCCGCTGCGCTCGGGCTTTGCAAGCCTTATGGATGCCACCATGCCTGATGGCGAATATGGCGACTGCTGCGCGTGTATCCTGAGTCCGGAAAGCGTGCTTGCGTCAACTATTGGAGTATCTGAAGCCAATTCCTTGTCCGCGGAATCGAGAAGCTTATTTATGCAGTGTATGGAATCCTGCTCCGAAGCGAATTTGATGTTGGTGGTGCAGAACCCGTATTTGGAGTGATAGAGAGAAATAGGATACAATGGGCCGTTTATAACTATTTCTTCTATGTTTGCCGAGTCCTCGAGCAGAAAGCTCAGCGGGCCATATCCGAACAGGTCCAGCGCAGCGGCTTTCACCGCTATTGAGTTTTGAGGAACCCCAAAACGTTCTGAAAGAAGAGCTGCTGCAGAGTCTATTGCGCTTTTATCGCCTATTTTGTATTGCGTATTTCCTGCCCCTATAACAAGGTCAACCATATCCGATTTCATTGCGTCCGCAAGAGGCTTGGCCGAAATCCATTCCGGATGCGCTTTTACTGAATATAGCAGCGACGAGCCTGATTTCCCCAATACAGCGTCGGCAGTCTCAAGCAGCACCTCTTCAGGATAGCTTTCAAGAAAACTGAACGATAGCTTATGGCTTGGCGCAACTACAGGGACATGGCGCCTCCTTATCGAGAATCTTTGGGCCGAAGCCGTTGCAATTTTCGCCCTGATTATTTTACTAAACTCCATAATATTATATTAAAATAAATATTTATATACCTTTGTATAATTAATCGTGTTTGGCGGCTGCACAAAACAGCGAATTGCGAAAAGAGTGCAAATGTATATAAACCTTTTACAAAAAGTATTATTATGGTAAAAAAAGAAAAGCAGCAGGATGAGATCTGGGCATTGAGGAAAGCGATAAGCAGGCCAAACTATGCAGTCATGGAATTGCTTTTTGAAAAATCCCCAAGAACCACAAAGGAGATATATTCCGTGCTTGAGAAAAAGTTCACGAGGAAGACGCTTATAATATCACTCAGGGAGCTCTCGCTTGACCTCAACGTGATACAGCCCACACATATAAGGACAACGAACGGATATGGATTGGGCTACAAGCTTAACCCTAAGGTCAAGGACATGATAAAAAGCCTGCAGAAAGCTTCGAAGGTAGTTGAAAGCTGCATGTGAAAGCGGCATAATTTATCTGTCTGAAACCCTTACTTTTTTCTGCTGCCCGAAGAGTTCGATTATCTCCTTGGTAGTCGTTGCTTCTTCTGGGCTTTTGTCCTCCCTTACTGCTGTTTCGCCGACCAGCCTCGGGAACCTGAGCGAATACCCTGATTTGCTTCCATCGTCCTGAATGGACATGCCGCACGTATGCATTGGCGATTTTGTTATCTCGTCCGCCTTGACGGTGACTACGTATTTAGGGTATACCCAGAAATCAGGCTCGATTATGGAATCTACCCTGGCTGGTTTTGATTTCTGTTCTATTTTGGATAGCAGATTGTTGAGCTCCTGCATCTGGGCTTCGGTAAAGCCCGTGCCAAGCTTGGAAACGGTCTCGAAGATATCGCGCTTTTCGTTATATACTGCACACAGCAGGCCCCCGAAGCCGAATTCGGTCCTCGATCCTTTTCCACGATAGTATCCAACTATCACCAGGTCAAGAGTATCCGAGAGCTCTCCCTGATAGCTGCGCTTTAGCTTTATCCACGAGAATTTCCTCGCACCAGCTATATACGGGGACTTTAGATCCTTTGCCACTATGCCTTCCAAGCCGTCCGATACAGAAGAATTGAAGAAGTCCTCCAGTTCCTTGGCCGAGCGAGTGATTATGCGCTTTGACGGCTTTATGGTTTCACTGCCATCGAGGACCTGCTCGAGCTTTTTCCTTCTTTGCTCGTACGGCTCGTTCATATAGCTTTTGCCTTCGGCAAACATCAGGTCAAAAGCCATTAGCCTGAGCGGAAGGGACACCGCTTTTTCGGATATCCCGTGTTTCCTTTTCCTCTGTATTGTCTCCTGAAAAGGCATGAACTCCCCAGTTACGTCGTTGTATGCCAGGGCTTCTCCCTCAAATATGACCTCCTTTGAAGAAACTTCCTTTATGGCAGCTGCTGCTATGTCGGGAAACATGTCCGTTGTCCTTTCCAGCCTCCTAGAATATATTTCCACCCTTTTGCCCATCTTGTGTATCTGGCACCTGAAGCCGTCGTATTTCTGCTCCACCGCGCATTCGCCGCCCATCTTTTCGAGTATTTCTTCTGCAGTGGGAAGGCGCTCGGCCAATGCGGGCCTTATCGGCTTGAATATGGATACGGAAAAGTCTTCAATGGCTTTTATCCCCTTTGATTTGAGCTCCTTGGCTACAAGCCCTAGGTCGCTGCATATGTTGTAGGCCCTTTCCAAGTGTTCCTTGAGCGTGCGGTCGCCCTTGTACATTACTGATAATGCCTCCAGCATCGTAGCGTCGCCAAGGCCAAGCCTGAGCTGGCCAAGCGGATATCTTATTATGTACCTGGCTTCGACTGGGCTGGAGCTTGCCACCAGATTTGCAAGCAGCTTTATCTTCTGGTCCTTGCTGCCCTTGCCGGATGATTCCGATATTTTAACCATGGACGAATAAACATCGGAGACGTTTGGTTTCGAAGATGACATGCGCTTGAGCTTTGATTTTGACACCAGATTCTCTGCCGTGCTACCCAGGTCTCCGGTCTTCCTGAAGTCGGCCTCTACGTCCTCCTTGGTGTATCCTGTTGCCAGGGCTATCGCCTCTGCTGCTATTTTTTCTGCAACGCCGAATTCCTTGCCCTCGAACGGCGGAGCCAGAACTCCCTGGGTAATGTATACTATCTGCTCTATCTCTGATGGCTCGGCCTCCTTGAAGGTTTCCGACATTATCTCTATCATTTTAAGCCTTGAGGAAACCCCTTCCAATACGCCGTAGTATTCGGCCAGCTTTTCGAACTTCACCATTCATCACTTCAGCAATCCGGGCTCTTCAGCCATGAGCATCCGGAATTAACCGAGCAGTAATTCGCGCCTGAATTGGTATTGGATGAATTTGACTCCGATGTACCCGTGCAAAGCGCACCTGCCACAGAACCATTGAACGAATCGCCTGAAAAAACGTTGGATGTAGAATTGGCCATGGAAAGGCCCACGCCAGGAGATTTGGCAATGTCGTTCTTAAAGAGCACATCCGTTGTGTTGCCAGCATAGTACCCTATCTGGCGCGAAGTCGAGTTGCTGTCTGAAACAGTCCCAGATGCAGAGTTCTCTATTAAAATGCCGGTAGTGTTGCTTATCACCGACACATTAGAAATCGTAAAGCCCTTCGAAGAGTAGACCCCTATGCCAAAATACTTGAAAGGCGTGCTCGCACCAGTTGCGTTCACATATATTCTGTCGTTTATGACCTTTACGCTTGAGTTCTTTATTATTATTGGCGTGGTGAATCCGCGCAGCAGGCAGTTTTCTATAATCCCGCCCTTTACATTGTCAAATTTTGCAAAAGTGCCTCCGTGCGTAGCAGTTATGGTATTGTAGTTGCAGTTTATTGTAGTAGAATTGGAATACACCCCGTTGCACAGTGCGCCTCGGCCGTAATAACCGTCAGTTCCGAAGTCATATGAAGACGAGCTGAAGAAGGAATTGCATGCTATCGGCCCGGAACTCTTGCTGATGCCTGAAAGCCACATGCAGTTGGATACCCTCTGGCCGTAGTTTATGCCACCGTATTCGGAAGCAATTCCTGAAGCTCCGCCGGCGCATGCATAATCGTAATTTGAAGAGCCGGAGAACATGTTGTAAGAGATTGTATTGTTGGTCGAATTCGTGTTTGCGTATATTCCGGTTCCATCGCCAGTGCCGTTGTTGCCTGAGATTTCGTTGAGGCTGGCGTTGTAAAGGTATATCCCATATGCGCCGGAATTAAATGAAGAGCCCTCTATAAGGTCCGATCTTGACGAGTTCATGAAAAGGCCGGAATTGCCAACGCTGCTTTCGGTGATGTTGTAAACTTTTGTGCTCTTCGTGGCTTTCATGTAAACCCCGAAAGTATCCCCTGAAGAAATGGCATTTGTTATTGAAGAGTTTGTTACGTTATCCAAGTAATACCCATATTTTAGGCCTGTGGCCCCACAGCCGATTATCGTTATGTTTTTTACATTGCTGGCTAATATGCCAGTTCCTTGCCCGCGCGTCTGGCTGGATATTTTATACGTGCCGCATGACAGCTTTACATTGCTTGACTTTATCGTTATGCAATCCGTGGAAGAGGCTAGTATGTTCTGGCTCAGCGAATAATTGCCCTCATAGCTTATAGTGCCGCAGGAATTTATCGGATAGAATTTGAGCTGCGGTTTCGCCACGTTAGTGCATGTTGTCCAATCGGCATCGGTAAGGCCGCATTGCGTATCCGACATGAGCGAGTATCCTGATTTTATTGAATTGTTTGTTGCATAAAGGTCCATCCTTGAATTGTTTGTCGCCACTCCGTTGTTGTAGACGTTGCCTATGGAATCGTTTACATATATGCCATAGCTGTTTCCGGTAAACCTGAATGAGTCGAAAGTGTCCAGCGTTGAAAAGCCAACGTACAGCCCTATCTTGCCGTTGTCTGCCCTTACGTTGTAGAACTTGCTTGAGTTGGAATTGACGAGCATTATTCCAGTGCTTGTATTGGATATGCTTACATTTGACAGCTCAGCACCGCTGACATCCTTCAGCATTATGCCGCCCTTCGAAGAGTTTATTCCACAATAGTCAATCCTCAGACCAGGCTCTGAATTTGCATATATTGCATACCCAGAAGTAACATTGGTTATATTGTTGCTTTCGCAATCTAGATGCACGTCCGGGGCATTTATCGTTATGCATGGGACCTCTGCAGATGCGTTGATGAAGCCCACTGCTTTTGAGTATGCATTGGCATTTATGTCCTGGGCTATGTGATAGTTGCCAGGTGAGTTTATCGTGCCGCATGAGTTTATAACGCTCCCGAGCGATATCTGGGAAACGTTTATCGGATAGTTGGTTTCAGTGCACGACAAAAAGTCGCAGCCCAGATTTACTGCGCAAACATTGCCATGGGCCGAGCTGGCGTTTATCAGGCCAGAAAGCCCATGGCATGCCAATGAATTAGGCGTTGAATTTATTATGTTGTTATAGAGATTTTCGCCGCTTGAGTATATGTTTATGCCTATGTTGCCATTTGATAATATTGTATTGTTTGACACCTTGTTTCCCGCAGATCCATAGCCCAAATATACGGCACCCTGCGGGCTTGAGGTTCCAGAAACTTTATTTCCGGTTATGGAAGAGGACGAAGTGTTCGAAAAGTAAACGCCTGACATAGTATTGTTGTATATCTTATTTCCTGCAACCCGGACGTCAGTAGAGTTTACAGCCGCTATACCGTATGAGAATTCGGAAAGCGTGCATCCGCTTACAGTAACGTTGTCCTTGCCAGAAGCGTATATCGCATAAGTATATGGGGTCTTATTGCTGAATGGCCCTGAACCGGTTATGGATTTGCCGTTGCAGATTATCGCGACGTTGCTAGAATTGACGTAAAGGCATGAACCGGAAGTTATGTTGCTGCTTACGTCTGAGCTAAGGTAATATGACCCTGGCTTGCCCAATGTGCCACATGCCGACATTGTATAAACATCAGGGCTTATTGAAGTTGTAAGCACTGTAGTGGTTGGCGATTGTTTGTGAAGCGTGATAACCGCAATTAAAGCTATGAATATTATTACTATGGCAATAAGGAGGTATTTTAGTGGAAATTTTTGCTTCGTCTGTTTTTTTGCCAACGGTACAGGAGATATGGGCTTCTGCTGCTCGAACGGATTGCTTGGTGTAACATCGACTTTGTATCCTTTTGGTTCCGTGCTAGGAACCTCGTTCCAGCCACCTGGTTTGGCTGGGCTCCCAGGCCCTTCTGATCCTTGATCGTTCTGAAGTATTGACACTTACTCTACCGGTAGCGTATTCGCCACTTTCAGATTTGTTTATAAATGAATTTATAGTTTGTTGTTTGAATTATAAAAACGTTTATTGCCTCGGTAGCTCAGACTGGTAGAGCACCTGTCTCGTACGCCCAGCATATTGGGCTGTGAAAACAGGGGGTCGAGGGTTCAAATCCCTCTCGAGGCTTGCTTGAATGCCATATTATTGTTGTCAGCTTATCTGCAGCATTACCCTTCCGTCCCTATCGCTAGAGGATAGCGCCCTTATCGCTGCCTGCCCCTCTTCAAGCCTGAACTTCTTCCATACTTTGAGCTTGTATCTTGGCGATTTCGAAAC
>JAKBRD010000026.1 GCA_021834865.1 Microcaldota archaeon
GAAATCATTAAGCGTATGCATTTCCGTAATATGCAACTGCACTGCGTTGATTAGAATGGAGCTAAGGGATTTGAAGGGAAGACTGCCTAACGAAATACTGGAATCCATAATCTCAAGAGGCATTACTACTCTTACCCCTCCACAGGAAATGGCCATAAATTCCGGGCTTTTTTCAGGAGGCAACATACTTGTGGCTTCGCCAACTGCAAGCGGAAAAACCCTTGTAGCAGAAATGGCGTGCGCCAACTCAATAATAGCAAAAGGAAGGAAAGCAATCTATATAGCGCCAATGCGCGCAATAGTCGCTGAAAAATTCCAGGAATTCCATTCTGCGTATCCGTACATAAAAGCAGCAATATCTATGGGTGATCTTGACTCTTCGGACCAGTGGCTTTCAGAATATGAGATGCTTTTCGTATCTACCGAGAAGCTCGACAGCCTGATAAGGCACGGCGCGCCTTGGATAAGCTCCGTTGGCTGCATAGTATTTGACGAGATACATATGCTTTCAGATATGAGCAGGGGCCCGACGCTCGAGCTGCTGATAACAAAGCTGATGCGAATAAGCGACGCACAGATAATAGCGCTGAGTGCCACTATAGGCAACGACGAGGAGCTTGCCGCATGGCTCAAGGCAAAGCTCGTCAAGAGTGATTACAGGCCCGTTAAGCTGCATAAAGGAGTGGTGGAAGGCAGCAAGATATTTTACTGGGACAACGACGAGATAAGCGAGACGCAGATGAACGGGAAAAGCAAAATTCCCGAATTCAGATTGGTTGAGGATACGCTTTCGCAGAACAAGCAGGCGATAATATTCTATTCCACCCGAAGGAACGCAGAGGCCGGAGCTGCAAAACTCGCATCGTTGCTCACAGGGCTTTTGAAAACAGAGGAGAAAAAGCAGCTGGAAGCGACGAGCCAGTCGATACTAAACGCGCTGGAAAAGCCTACAAGCCAGTGCGCCAAACTGGCGCTCTGCGCTTCTGCAGGGGTCGCATTCCATCATTCAGGGCTTGTAAACATGCAGAGAGCTATAGTTGAAGACGCATTCAAAAAGGGCTTAATAAAGGTCATATGCGCAACAACGACTTTAGGGTATGGCGTAAACCTTCCCGCGCATACTGTGCTAGTAAGGGACCTTACCAGGCACAACGGCGTAACTTCAGAGAGGATAAGCGTAAATGAGGTTCTCCAGCTTTTCGGAAGGGCTGGCAGGCCAAAATACGATACTGAGGGCAGGGCGCTTATAGCGTCAAGCCAGCGCTATGAAGTCCAGGAGCTTTACATGCGCTACATAATGGGAACCCCTGAGCCCATAGACTCCGCGCTTGGCGTGGCTTCGGTATTGAGAATGCACATACTCGCTTTCATAGCTGAGGATTTCCTAAACGCCTTGGAAGACATAGAGGACTTCATCAAAAAGAGCTTCTACGGCTTCATCTACGGGAACGATTCGCACATAAAGGCAGCGGTCAAGCAGGTGCTTAGGGAGCTCTATGATTGGGGCTTTATAATAGAAGATTATGGAAAGCTGCTCGCTACAAAGATAGGCAAGAGGGTTAGCGAGCTTTACATAGACCCATTATCAGCCAAATGGATGCTTGAATTCATGCCTAGCGCAAAGGACGAAGTGTCAATGCTGTACCTCATATCAAATACCGTAGAAATGAAGCCTTATCTAAGGCCCACCGAAGAAGCCGAGGCCGAATACGTATTCTACAAGGACAGGTTCGGAAGCGACCTTCTTTACAAATATGAAGAGCTTTCCTTTGGCTATTACAACCCTGTCGAGCCATTTACATCGGCTCTTATGCTGCGCGACTGGATGGCAGAAATAGACGAGGAATCCATAATAAAGAAATACCATATAACGCCAGGGGCATTGTATGCAAAATTGTCAAATGCGGATTGGGTCATATACTCTGCGATAGAGCTTGCCAAGCTATCGCATATTTCGGCAAGGAATCTTGTCGACGTAAGGGTAAGGCTCAAGTATGGCATAAAGGCAGAGCTGCTGGACCTGGTAAGGCTGGAGCAGATAGGAAGGGTAAGGGCAAGGAAGCTATTCGACAACGGGATACGCACCGTAAACGACATCCGCGGCCGCAGGGGCGATGTGGAAATGCTGCTCGGAAAGGAAATAGCAGCAAAGGTTTTTGCCCAGTTATGAAAATCCTCAAAGCAAAAATTTAAGAATTATAAAAGAGCAATAGCATTATGCAATCCGATTTCAGCGGCTCCAAGGCAAACAAGGAGCTGTGCCAAAAGATTATGGAGAGAGCGGGCTTCTCATGCGTCAGCGTGAGCAATTTCCACGCTCCTTTCGACATAATGGCAGAGAAGAAGGGCCGCGTGATAATAATAAAATCAGTGGGCAACATAGATTCTGTAACCAAGGAAGACGGCATGGCGCTTGCCAATCTGTCCAATTTTTTTGATGCTGAAGCCTATGTTGTAGGTGAGACCTACAAAAACACGAAAATTGAAGAGCGCAAAGTCTTTACAAGGCATGGCATCAGCTGCATAAGCGACGACACGGTTGAAGTTATGCTTTACAACGGGAGCTTCAAGCGCGCAAGGAAATTCTTCAGCGAAAACGTCGAAATAAACGGCTCGGAGCTCAAAAGGCTCAGGAAGCTTTCCGGAATGAGCATGAGGCAACTTTCCAAAAGCTCCGGGGTATCAGTAGACAGCATTTATAGGTATGAGCACGGCTTCACATCGGCAAGCCCGGAAAACCTAGAAAAGCTCGAAAGCGCACTATCGACAAAGCTTGAAATTTTGCATAGCCTGGCCGGCGATGCCAAAGCATCACCACAGGAAATTAAGAACATATCGCTATTTGATATAGGCAGGGAGCCGTTCAACAAGGGCTTTAAGGAAAAAAGCAGGTTCGAATTTGCCGAACTGGCTGACCTGAGGACTCTAAAGAAATGGTCCGAATTTTATTCAAAGTTCAATGAAGTATTCAATGACATACAGTTCATAATGACCGATGCTACAAATCACGAAAGCATCTTCGGAATTCCAACAATAAAAAAGAGCGATGTATACTCAATAAACGATGAGCAGGAGCTTTATGAAATAGCTGCAGAAAGATCATAAATCTATTTATCTGGTCCTTCTTCTCTTCGATTTTGATGCTTTTGCCGAAGGCCTTCTTGCGTTCCTGCGTGGCTTGTGAACTGCCGGCCCCTCAAAGCTTTTGGCCGCAAGTTCGGGTTTTCCCTCGAAAGCGCGCATGACGTTTTCAAAGTCGACCACAAACTCCTTTGTAGACTTGAACATCATTGTTATTCCCATGCTTGCAAATACAACTATGAGCGAAGCCATCGAAATAAACGTTATTGCAATGCCCTGCGAGGAGTTTAACCCTCCGCTTACTCCTCCTATAAACGCTATTCCTATCACAAATATTATCCAAAGGACGCTAGCACCGTATGCTATCTCGAAATAGCTGTGCTTGAAAAGCGCCCTTACCGAGGCATATAGCACCCAAAGTATTCCGCCGAAGGAGAAAAGCAGCATTATTGGCTCAACGCCATAATCCTGCGAGAATATTGCAGGAAGTATAAATACCAAAGCGCCTATCACCAAGGAAAATATCCATATTCCGGTATACTTGCTATGCGAGTGCCTTTCTTCCATGTTCATGAATCTCAGCGTAGAGACATGCGCGTCAAAGAAACTCACGGTAAGGGTAAGTATTGTTATTATTATAAGGACGGCCCAAAACAGCACTGCTGCCAACGGGCTAAGAAAGAAAATATTTGAGAGCATGGATGTGAAAAGCATGCCTACTGCTAGAGCTATTGCAAAAGTGAACATTGATATTCCAAGTGCACGCCTATAAGCGAAAACCCAATATCTTTTGATATGTTCTCTTGCATAGTTCAAGCAATCACATACATCATTTTATGCAATAGGCTAAAAAGCTTTCTAAAATGCCCTCTCTTTAAGGGTATACTGGCAAAAGAAAGAGCAGCACGTTGCCGAAGGCCAAGGCAGTAACAGCACCGATAAATATAGGCACTGCAAAAGGTATGGGTTTTTTATAAACCGGAAACCTGCGCTTTGGCATCTTGGATTTCAGCTCTGCCATCAGCTCGGGAGTCACAAGCCTTTCGAAATGCTTCAGCTTTTTGCTGGCGTAGCTTATCTCCCTGGCATCCATCATCCCGGTGGCGATTATATCTCCCTCTTCCATTTTTCTATACGTTACATATTGGGACATGTAAGCCATCATCCTGCCTTCGTATCCCATTACCAATGCCGAGCCGGCTGCAATTACCAAAAGTATGCCCATAGCCGCATATGATGCGTGCAGCACGAAAATAAGGAACAGTCCGAAGAAAGCATAAACTGTTACTATTAAGGCTATCCTAAAGTAAGTTGCCGAAGTATTGCGCTTATAGCCCCGCTGTTTGGACGCAAGCGCTTTTGGTATGTAATATAGCGGAACTACTATTAGCGCAGCTATCCCGCTGTTTATGGCTACTGAGAGCACAAGCGGCATGTAAGACTGCGCAGCCCCGAAGAGCAGCGGCTTTGAAAGGAAAGGTATTATCAGCGATAGCGCAGCAAGTTCCATCACGTCAGCCGCGCCAAGCTGCCCTATCCTGTAAACAACATAGCCAAACCCTACGGTCGCTATAGCTATAAGTGTGCTGTAAAATATTAGCGTAATATTCAGGTATAACGCCGTAAATGCAACGCCTATTGCCAAGCTGGCATAGGCGAAATACGAAGGCACGTTCCTGTTGTTTAAGATGTCAAACATCATATACGCAAATGCAAGAGCTGCAAAAACTGCAACCCTTAAAATTAAGAAATCCATCGAACAACACCTGCAAAATTGTGCCAGAAACTCATTTAACATCGTAAATTGCAAAAATCCCTTGCAATCTACTAAACTGTTAGATGCTGAAAGCTATTTATATGTTTGAGATGGATTGGTAATTGAAACAAGGGTGTGATGTTGGAAAAATCTGTATACTCACAGGACCAACACAAAACAGGCGAAACCTGCTCCAAACTTCCTAATGCCACAAAAACTGCCGAAACCGTTCTCGCAGAAAGAAAAAAGAACATAGCTGCCGCAATAAGCCACATAACTTCAAGCATTATGCCTGACGGCTACGTGAAAGCTGCTACCGACTACACATGGTATAAGCTGATGTGGTTCAGGGATTCTTCAATGGTTTCTTCATCATTGTCCCAGGCTGCAAGCTCGATAAAAAAGATTGGCGATGCCGATCTCGCTCCATTCGCAGAAAAAGCCAAAGACGGCGCACTGAAAATACTCTCAAAGCATTGGGAGCTTATGGAACGTAATAAAGACAAGCTGCTCTCCGCTGCTTCTATACCGTTGGAAAATTACGAATTAAAAAAACTGAAAAACCACATACCTGCCAGGGTCGATGGCGATGGCAGGCTTGCAAACACTGAAATCGATGGGAGGAAGATAAACGACTTCGCAGAGGCTGAAAATCCAAATTCGTGGCTAAAGCAGTTTGATTCGGTGCCTCTGGTACTGCATGCAACTGCGGAATTCGTAAAAGCTTTTGGAATAGAAAGCCTTCCTGAAGGCCTCGCCGAATCCATTCGCAAAAATATCGGCGTTATGGCCGATTACATCATAAACGTTTACAAGTGCCCTTGTGCTGACGTCTGGGAGCAGAATCCCCACATGCTGCACTCGTACGACATCGGAGCAGCGTATGCTGGCTTGAATTCCGTGCTATATCTTGGCTCAGAGCTCGGAATAGACATAAATGCGGACAAGATAAGCCAGGAGATATACAGCAGCACAGGCCTAATCAATTTCATGAACGAATTTTTCGTAAAGGACGGCGTACTCAGGAAATATAGGGAAGAATTCAAGCCTGATGTTGCAGAGAATCCAAAGGTAGATGCGTCGGCATACCTGCTGTTCGCCCTTTTCGACCCGGAACACGCTCTGGTCAATGAAAAAGTATATGCGAAAACTATGGAAGCCCTAAGAAGAAATCACGTATTCTGGTCTAGCGATGGAAAAAGGGTTTACGATAGCGCATTCCCCAAGCGCTATGAAGGAGATAGGTACTTTGGCGGTTCGGGCTGGATACTGCTTGCCGCAGCCGAGGCTTATCTGAACGCTAAAAACGGAGATCCATCCAAAGCAGAGTATATATTGAAAAGCATAGAAAGTCTTATACCTGAATCTGGCTTCAGCCTTCCAGAGCAGGAGCCTATGGATGAGGAATTGCTGAATCCGCAGCGCGAGGGGGAAAATGATGCTCCTGGCAAAAAACCTGCAATGGATCTCATATGGAGCGCAGCAGAATACATAAGGGCAGCTACTGCGCACATGGAATGCACCGTAATGGAGGTTCCAAAGCAAAAGGGGCTCATAAGGAGATAGCCTGAATCGGTTTTCCAAGCATGATTTGAATTACAGGCTCTTTATTATTTTTTTACTTCTAAAACAAATAAGCTTATTCAGTGGTGCCAATGATAGATTACGCTTCGATTGAGAAGAAATGGCAGAAAGCATGGGAAGAGTCCAAGCTTTTTGAGCATGACCCAAACGACAAGAAGCCGCTTCTCGTAACTGCTGCATGGCCCTATACAAACATGCCTCCGCACATAGGGCACCTTAGGACATATGGGACTGCAGACTTCTATTCCAAATACATGCGCATGCGTGGCTACAATGTCATATTTCCAATGGGCTGGCACTATACCGGAACTCCAATACTGGCAATACTAAAAAGGCTGCAGGCAAAGGACCAAAGCTTAATTGAAGAGCTCAAAGAGTTTGACATTTCTGACGAAGAGATAGCTGCGCTTGACAGCCCAATAAAGGTTGCCGATCTTTTTAAAAGGCAGTTCAAAGAGGCATTCATAAAAGTGGGTATGGGCATAGACTGGAGGAGAGAATTTATATCCATAGACCCGCTTTACAGCAAGATGGTGGAATGGCAGTTCCAACACCTGATGGACGAAGGGTATCTTGTAAAAGGCAGGCATCCGGTTGGATGGTGCGACAATGAAAACAACGCCGTAGGCCAGCATGACACAAAGGGCGATGTACAGCCGGAAATAGAAAAGATGTTCATGGTCAAATTCCAGGTTAAAGGGGAAGAATCCTATATCGTGTGTGCCACATACAGGCCTGAAACCCTGTACGGTGTCACAAATCTTTTCATAAATAAAAACTCGGAATACGTCCTGGCAAAACTTAACGATTTCAAGTGCTATGTTTCAAAAGAATCGATAACCATGATGTCTGGCCAGTTCGATATCCTAACAGAGAAGCCAGTTGAGCCCTCAGAGCTGCTGCAAAAAACAGCCATAAACCCAATAGACAAAAAGGAAGTGCCTGTTCTAGACGGCTATTTTGTAAAGCCTGATTTCGGCACTGGAATAGTTATGGCCGTTCCTGCTCACGCTCCATTCGATTTCGTTGCGCTTTCGAAAGAGGGAACGCCGAAGGTTGAAGCTGCAGATTATCCAAAAGTCATAAAGCTCGGAGACGATGATAATTCATCCATGGCTCCTGCGCTTGCTTACCTGAAAGCAGAAGCCAAGGATTTGGAAAAGCCTTCAGATGCCGAGATAGAAGCGGCAACAAAAAAGCTCTACAGGGACGAGCAAAAACGCGGAGTCATGATGGCGGGAAAATATGCAGGGATGCCGGTCGCAGTGGCAAGAGAGCAAATGGCCAAGGATCTTGAAAGCGAGAACCAGCTTGTTTATCTCTACATAATAGCAAACGACAAGCCAGTATATTGCAGATGCGGGCATCGTGTCACTGTCAAAATAATAAATGACCAGTGGTTCATAGACTACGGCAATAAGCAGTGGAAGGCAAAGGTGCACGAATATCTGCCGAGCCTTAAGGTGTACCCTGAAAAGCTTACCGGCGCGCTAAACGCATCTGTGGACTGGATTGACTTGAGGGCTGCAGAGCGCGCGCAGGGCCTCGGGACAAAGTTCCCGTTCAGCGAAGGCCATATAATAGAGTCATTATCCGATTCTACGATATATATGGCGTTTTACACAATAATCCCAATCCTGCGCCATGCAAACGCGAAGCCGGAGGGGCTCAAGGGAAAGTTCTTCGAATACGTTTTCAAGGGCATAGGAACTGCAGACGAAGCAAGCAAGGAAAGCGGTATAGACTCCGAAGCCATAAAAAGGTGCAGGGAATCGTTCAGCTACTGGTATAAGTTTACTTCAAGGCATTCGGCATCCGAGCTCATACCAAGCCATTTGACAATGTACGTTTTCAACCATATTGCGCTTTTTGATAAGGACGACTGGCCCAAGCAGATAGTGGCTAACGGAATGGTAAACTACAAGGGCCAGAAGATGAGCAAGAGCCTAGGGAACATAGTGCCTCTGCTCAAGGCAATAAAAGATTATGGTGCAGACCCTGTCAGGTTCATACAGGTGCTAAGCGCAGACCTAAGCAACGATGTGGATTTCAGCCCAGAGGGAGTTGAAAGCGTCAAGTCCAGGCTTAGCTTCCTGATGGACATGGTAGAAAAATTGGAATCCATGAACTCGGGCCCGCTAACGCACATGGACTACTGGCTATATTCAAAGCTTAACTCAAAAATAGAAAAGGCAACTAATTCAATGGAAATCCTTGCAATAAGGAACGCCTACATAGATGCATTCTATGAATCTTTCAACGAGCTGAAATGGTATGCCGAGAGGACCTCACCAAACCAGATAGTTGTTTCCGAATACCTGCAGAAGCTGCTGCTGATGCTTGCTCCTGCAATGCCGCACATAAGTGAGGAGCTCTGGCATATGCTCGGAAACAGCACGTCAGTTCTTGCGGAAAAATGGCCAGAACCAGACGCATCTATGATAAGCGCCAGGGAGGAAGCGATAGAAGATACGATAAAATCAACAATAGATGACATACAGAAAGCGGTGTCGCTTACAAAGCCCGCAGGCTCTTCGGAGCGGCCAAAATCTGCGAAGATAATAATGGCAGCAGACTGGAAGGCTGCAGCGTACTCGGCGCTAATATCTGAAAAGAAGATAGAAAAGGTTTTATCCAAACCTGAATTCTCAAAGCTTGACAAGGAAGCAGTGGCAAAATTCCTGTCCAAATACATGAAATCCATAAACTCGCAGCAGCCCCTGCCTGAGATATCGCAAAAAGAAATGCTGGCCTCCTTCACTGAAGCCAAAGGATTCATAGAATCTAAGGTTGGCTTTTCAGTAGAAATTCAATCGGAAGAGGCATCGGAATCGCAAAGGGCTCAGCGCGCCGAGACGCTGAAACCCAGCATAGACTTGGTGTGGTAATGTCAAATCCTTCCGACCTATCTAGCAGGTTCGATACCTTCATATTTGACTGGGACGGGACTCTGAACAGCCCTACGCTGGTAAACCATCCGATATGGCTCGCATTCAAAAAATCCACGATGGTATCCGAGCTTCCGGCAGACGAAGAAGAAATAAATTCTGCTATGCACCATGCATTTTTCGGAAAGGCGAAAAAGGAATTCGACGATATTGAAATGAGCTCGTTCGTAAAGCTCGCAGATCTGTTTTTCTACATGATGAAGCCCAGGTTTCACAACGGGGCAAGGGAATTCCTAGAGAAGCTCAACAGTTCCGGAAAGACTACGGCACTTTTTACCGATGGCAGCCTAAAAAGGGTATATGTGGAAATTAAGCACCTCAACGCTTTCGACTATTTTGACATAATACTGAGCGCGCAGTCCTTGAAAAGGATAAAGCCAGATCCCACCGGGCTGAAGGTAATAGCAAAAATATTGAAGGTGGACAAGGAGCGCTGCATATACTTCGGGGACCGCAAAGAAGACATACTTGCGGCCCAGAGGGCTGGCATGGGCTCAGCAGCCATGCTTAACGGGTTTTCAAGCGAAAAAGTACTGCTAGAGGCCCATCCTGACTTCAAATTCAAAAGCATGCTAGAGGCCCTTGCCGCCTTTGAAAATGGACTGTGAAAGTTACCTTTCCAAGACGACGCAAGCAAAAGAGCCAAAAAAGAAGAAGGAATAGGGTTTTAGGCACTGTATTGCGTCTTGCCTTTTCTCGCCGATAAGCAATTCAGACTCAATACTATCAGAAAACTGGGCTATCCCTTAGCATTCGGCGATAAAACCGATAAGGCTTACCAAATATCGCCCGAGGAAAACAATGCTTGCGTATCCGACGGATTTTGCCGATTATCCAGCGTATGCGAAAACAGGGCAAAATTTAAATATATTGTTTTTAAAACTCTCTTAAGTGATTAAATGATAACAGCATTCAACATCTCCAACGTGGAGGGCAAAATAACGGACAGCACAGGATTGGCACAGCAGAAGTTCCCGAAGCTGAACATAAATGTGGAGGATGTCTCCTCAAAAGGCGACACGCTCAGCATAACATATTCATTCGTCGCGGATTATTTCGCAAGCGAGGCTGCCAACGCCAAGTCAATAGGGCAAATCAAGCTTAGCGGCAACATAGAAATGAACGAGTCCAAGGACGCGATAAGCAGCGTACTAAAGAAATGGTCAGAATCGCACACTTTGCCTGTAGACCTGGCAGAAGAAGTCATAAACGGGCTCAACTTCAGGTGCAGCGCCACTGGTACGCTGGTTGCCTATTCGCTTGGGCTGATTCCGCCTCTGGTAATAACAAGGACCAAAATAGAGGAAAAGAAGTAACAATAACTGGGTTCCGCAGGCTTCACGCCTGCGCTTCCCTTCTTTTTATTTGCGCGATACAACAAACTATTTAGCGTTGCTTGACAAAAATGTTAACTATGCCTGATTCTAAGAATCTAGAACAGCAAGCCGCAATAGCAGAAGCCGGCAAAACGATAAAGATAGAAGGCGTGCTGCTCGAGGCAGATTACACTACCATAAACGAGATAGTAAAAATAAGGCTTACGATTAAAGGTTCTGACGGAAAGGCATACGAGGCAATAGACGACGAGTTCAGGCCTTACTTCTATTTCGTCCCGGCCAGCGAATCTTCACTTAATTCCGTGAAGGCCATGGCCTCCGAAGGCAATCCAAGCCACATGACTGAGATAATCAAGGAACCGAGGAGCATTTTGGGCAAGCAGGTAAATTCTTACAGAGTATACGTAAGCAACCCTACTGACGTACCAAAAGTAGCAGAGAGCCTAAGGAACATGGGAGACACATACGAATACGACATACCTTTTTCAAAGAGATACCTGATAGACAAGGAAATGTCTCCGTTGAACGATTCCATCTTTACGCTCAAGAAAGCGAATGGCATGCTGCTGTTCGTAGGATATGAGCAAAAGCCAGGCCCTCCATCCGACCTTAACCTGAACACCATGTGCTTCGATATAGAAACGTACAGCCCGCTGGGCATACCGAGGCCTGAAAAGGACCCCGTAATAATGCTGAGCTATTCGTACGTTTCAAATGGGAAAAAAGGCAATGGGGTAATAACATTCAAAAAGATAAACAGGGATTTTGTCGAGTATGTGGAGGACGAGAAAGAGCTCTACAAAAGATTCGCAGATAGGGTTTCCGAGCTGGACATAGACATAATATCCGGATACAACTCTGCCAATTTTGACATATGGTACCTTGTGGAAAGGGCCAAGGCGCTTAAGATAGACTTCAACCTTGGCAGGTTCGGGAACGAAACAAGGATAGAGCGCCACGGCCTGGTGAACAAGGTAAAAATAGGCGGCCGCGTCCACATAGACATGTACCTAGTGGTGAAATTCATTGCAGTGGTGGGCGCAGCGGAGAGCATACTAAAGCTCAACAGCTATACGCTCAAGAACGTCTACGACGCGATAAGCAAGGACGAAAAGCTCACCGTGGAGAAGACAAAAGGGCAGAAATGGAAGGACATAAACGAGCTGTGGAACGGAAGCCCTGAAGACTTGGAGCTTCTCGCCGACTACAACCTGAGCGATTCCGAATCGCTGCGCAAGGTGTACGAAACTTTCGTTCCGATAATGATAGAGCTTTCAAGGACAAC
>JAKBRD010000003.1 GCA_021834865.1 Microcaldota archaeon
AAGTGCTGGAGCATGCGATAAGGAAGAGCAAGAGGCGCGACGAGATAATAAGCGAGCTGCGCAAGTACGAAAAGCAGTAATCTGGTGAGCATTTGCCGAAGAAGACTACCGATGATAAAAAAAGCCCAGAGCATGAAGAAGAGCCTGCGAAGCAGCTCGAGACATTCGGGGCTAAGATACTCGGCGACATAGAAAGAAAGCAGAATCCCTCATTCAATGTTACGACCAGGACCAGGTCAAACATAAGTTATGACGAAAAGGAGGGCTACCTCAGGCTTGGCTCAGCCGCCGAAGAGCATAATTTCATAAATATCGCGCAGTCGAAAAGGTTTATGCAGACCGTGGCAATAGCTGCAAAATGCCACGATTTTGTG
This sequence comes from Microcaldota archaeon, assembly GCA_021834865.1. The sequence goes on from JAKBRD010000003.1 coordinate 375, forward strand.
AAGCAGAACCTGCACACTACGATAAGGGGACTGTTTTACCAGCTAAAGTATTCGCTTGGAGACGACATAGACGAAAACATATTCAACGAGCAGAGCGAATCGAATCCGCTTATAGAAGACCTTGAAGTAGCGCTCAGCATGAAGAGGGAAAACCTGAACCTGAACGCAAACAGGAAGGGAGTACTAACCGGCAACATGAGAGTACTTGACAGCTTTGGCGACGAGAAGACAGAGATAGACACAAGCAAAATGGGAAGGAGCGGATGGGCAATACCGAGTGACGTCGACAATGACATAGAGTTTGTGGATGTCAAGGCAAAATATGTGATAGTAGTAGAGAAGGATGCGCTCTGGCAGAGGCTGAACGAAGACGGATTCTGGAAGAAGGAGAACGCAATACTCATAAGCCCGCAAGGGCAGGCCGCCAGAGGGACAAGAAGGATAATAAGGAAGCTAGCGGACATGGGTCTGCCAGTCTACGTATTCAACGACGGTGACGCCTGGGGCTGGTACATATACTGGACTATAAAGACCGGCAGCATGAACCTCGCATACATAGGCAGGGACATAGCAACCCCAGAAGCAAGGTTCATCGGAGTGACCATGTCGGACCTTGAAAGGTACGAATTCCTGAAGAGCATGACGATGCGCGCTACCGAGGTGGACCTCAAGAGGGCGCAGGAAATGCTCAACTACCCGTGGATAAACAGGCACAATGAGTGGGTCAAGGAATTAAAGGAGGTCCTTAAAACCAAGAAGAAGCTTGAGCAGGACACGCTGCAAGGCCCTAGGCTGACATTCGTCGATGATTATATAAGGGAAAAGATAAAAAACAAGGAATTCATGCCTTGATTTCACGCTGATCTCCAAGCTTCAGCAAGCTTGTCCTTCATTTCCTGCGACGTAAAGCTGTTCAGCAGAAGATTTTGCATAAGGAGCTTTGCATGCGAATATTCAGTGTTGGATACCGAAGTAGGATATTTCCTTATTCTGGCTATGCCTTTAACCATGCCTGATGCCATGCTGTCCAGTATTTCTTGGTCCTTTCCAAAAGAAGCCTCGGACATCAAGTCCTCAAACACGTCAATCTTGGTCAGGGCAGCAATCCCTCGTTCGGAAAGCAGATAATCCATGGTTTCGGACACAATAGCACAAAATTCCGGCATATTCCCGGATATCCTCGTGTCTTTGGCTATTGAGCTGAACGGGGTGTTGTTGGTTACGTCCTTCCTATAAGGCGCAACAGGCCCTGCATATACGATATTCTTGTGCTCCTGTAGGAGCTTCTCGAGATCCGGGTCCATCCTGCGCTCTTCCTCCAGCCTAATAATTTTGCTTGATTGGTTCAACTCAAGCAGCAGGGATTTCAGCGTTTTCCCCATATCTGCATGTCCGTTTAGATTTGCAACCTTTGATATAATCGAAAGCGTCATGAACTTTTCAGATTCCTCCTTTTCAGCACTGCCCTTATTGTTTTCCTTTTTGTTTTTGAATACCATATCCTTCATCCCGAAAAATGATAAAGAATAAGCTGTTTTGGCATATATTTAAGGATTTTGATTGCCGTAGCTGTTCAACGAATTCAAGAATATGCAATTTATACGACGCTGAGGGTGGTTTTCTTCTTCACGGCATTGAGCACATGGCCGTAATCCCTGTAGTGTGATATTGTAGTTATGGCAACCGTGTACTCGCCAGGATCTGCGTTCATGGTGTTGTATATGTCCAGCCTCATCTCGCGTTCCTCCATTGGCTTCAGCTCGCCCAGCCTGAGCTCCTTCTGCTTCTGCATGCCCATGTCATCAAACCCAAGCTGGTTTGGCAGTTCCATGACGACAGAAGTTAGAAGAACCTCCTTCGTAGCATTTTTAACTTTAAGGAACATCGAAACCTGGCTTTTTCTGCTCGAATAAAGCTTGTATGGTACGAACTCGGTGCTTATCCTGTAAGGTATGGAGCGCGTTAGCTCCGAAGCAGCGTCCTTTTTGCCGAATATGTTGAAGAGTGCCATTTGATCGCCTTTCAAATGCTAAAAATATTTCCACAATTACACTTATATATGTTCTTGTCCAATGGTATATCAAAGATGTGCAGTATATGCCGATAAAGTACAACATAACAAAGTATGATGTTCTTGTTGGTGAAATACACAGGCTAGTGCAGAAGTACAACACGCATCATGCATATAGGGCAGAAGCGAAACAATACGAGGGGCCGATCGAGTTCACCAAGGAAGAATCGCAGCTCAAGGCTATCGCAGTAATCGTAGCCTCTTTTTCTTCAGGCCATTCATGGCAGACACATAAATGCATGCAAAACGAAGGCCAGCTAGACAAGCCGGAAGTAAAGGAAGAATACCTGCAGGCAGAGCAGAGCAGGTGGAAGAGTGTAAATCTCAATGACATTGAAGAGCTCGCCGGCACGCCGATAAGCGACCAGGCATTTTATCGCTGGCTGTTTTACAACGTAGATAAGGAAAATCAGAAGCTTTACAAGGAGGCGTGGATAAGGCTCAAGGCCGAATTTGAAAGCTCATGCGACGAGCTGGAACAAAGCAAAAATTAAGCGGAATAGGCATATGTTCCGCTTTTCGACGTATTTTTCAATACCGGAAGTTCCAACAAAGTCTTGGTTTGTCGACAAAAAAAAGAAGCTTTAAATTGGTAACGGAATATTGCCGTTCCATTTAAGTTTTATCGCTGCATATATCGCTTTTTAAATATTAAGCCACAATTATCCATTGCAACAAATTTTTGTGGGTGTGCTGAAATGGTGACCAGTGTAATAAAAAGGAACGGGATGAAGGTTGCTTTCGATGAAAGCAAGGTGGTTAGGGCAATATCAAGGGCTTTTTCTGACGTATACATAAAGAGCGGCAAAGAGGAGAATGAAAAGGAAGCCGAACTGCTTGCCAAGGAGGTCATGGAGCTCGTAGACAAGCTAGGCAAGGATTCGGTGCATGTCGAAGAGATCCAGGACATAGTGGAGCAGGTCCTCATGGAAAAAGAGCCTTCCGTAGCCAAAACCTACATATTGTACAGGCACAAGCGGGCAGAGGTAAGGGCTTACAAGGCTTCTCTAGGGATACAGGAGGACGACCTCAAGCTACCGATAAACACGCTTATAGTGCTTGCAGCCAGATACCTTCTCAAGGACGAGAACGGAAAGATTATGGAAAGCCCTATGCAGATGTTCAGGCGCGTTGCAAGGGCAATATCATCTTCAGAAAAGAACTACAGCAAGAGCGACAAGGAAGTCGAAGAAATAGAGAACATGTTCTACAACGCCATGGTCAACTTCAGGTTCATGCCAAACTCTCCGACGCTTATGAATGCAGGGACCAAGCTAGGGCAGCTAAGCGCTTGCTTCGTACTGCCAGTTGGCGACTCCATACCTGAGATATTCGATTCGGTAAAGAACGCCGCATTGATACACCAGAGCGGAGGAGGCACGGGCTTCGCATTCTCAAGGCTAAGGCCTACGAATGACATAGTGAGGAGCACCGGCGGCGTGGCTTCCGGGCCGATATCGTTCATGAAGGTCTTCGACTCTGCTACCGAGCAGATAAAGCAAGGGGGCAAGAGAAGGGGTGCCAACATGGGCATACTTAGGATAGACCATCCAGACATATTGGATTTCATAGTTTCTAAGGAAAGCGAAGGCACGCTCAGGAACTTCAACATATCCGTTGGCATAACGGAAAAGTTCATGGACGCGCTGAAGCACAATGCCGAATACAACCTCATAAACCCAAGGAGCGGCAAGCCTGTCGGCAAGCTCAACGCCAGGGCAGTATGGAATCTCATAGTAACCATGGCGTGGAAAACTGGCGATCCTGGGCTTGTATTCCTTGACCGCATGAACTCTACGTATTCAAATCCTGTTCCAGAAAGGGGTCCGATAGAGTCAACAAACCCGTGCGGAGAACAGCCACTCTACCCGTACGATTCGTGCAACCTAGGTTCGATAAACCTCGCAAAGATGGTAAAGCCCGTTGACGGGCATTTTGAGGTAGACTGGGACGGGCTCAGGGAAACCGTAAGGCTGGGCACAAGATTCCTTGACGACGTCATAGATGCCAACAGCTATCCGCTGAAGCAGATAGACGAGGTTTCGAAGGCGATAAGAAGGATAGGCCTCGGAGTAATGGGCTGGGCTGACATGCTCATAAAGCTCGGGATAAAATACAACAGCAACGAGGCTCTGCTTCTTGCGGAAAGGGTAATGTCGTTCATAACAGAAAATGCAAGGCAGATGAGCCAGGAGCTGGCAGAAGAAAGAGGCCCGTTCCCGGATTTCGAGAGGAGCATATGGTACAAGCTCGGGTTCAAGCCGCTTAGGAACTCCACAGTCACGACAATAGCGCCTACCGGAACCATAAGCATAATATCAGGAGGCGCATCGCAGGGAATAGAACCCATATTTTCAGTCGTATACATGAGAAACGTCCACGAAAGCTTGGGTTCCAACCTCATAGAGGTGGACAACGAATTCGAGTGGTACGCGCTGCAAAATAATTTCTATTCTGACGAGCTCATGAAGAAGCTTGCCGGGCGTGTATCCATACAGGACGTAGAGGAAATCCCTAAGGATGTGAGGGAGCTTTTCGTAACTGCTTATGACATAGCCCCTGAATGGCATGTCAAGATGCAGGCAGCGTTCCAGAAATACACTGACAACGCAGTATCCAAGACAATAAACTTCCCAAGCTGGGCCACTCCTCAAGATATAGAGAGAGCCTACGGGCTGGCATACGACCTCGGATGCAAGGGCATAACAGTATACAGGGACAGCAGCAAGAGCGTACAGGTGCTTCAGGCAGTAGATACCAAGCAGAACCAGAAGACCATATCGCAGATGAAAGAGAAGCATATGGGCACAAAGGAAGAGGCATCTGTAACCATGGAGTACATAAGGAGCAGCGCGAACAGCTATACCATATCTGCCAAGGAAGAGGCCAAATGCCCGGAATGCGGCAACGCAATGGTGGCCAGCGAAGGCTGCTTCACCTGCCCAAAGTGCGGATACAGCAAGTGCGACTGAAAAGGCCGCACTCTCTTTTTTTCTTTTTCTCTTTTCCTTGTTTTCGCTTACCTTTTTATTCATGTTTTCCGAAAGCAGTATGCAGCTGGGCTGCATTCTAGATATTGAGTGATTTGTTGGAAATAAAAGACAGCAGTGCATTGAAGCTAAACCTAATATGCTTCGCAGTCATAACCGCATCGTTCATGCTCACGCTGTACGTGCATTCCGCATTTATTTATGCCCCCGGGATTGTTACTCCTTTGTCGGATGCTTTCGGAATAGTTTATATTGCCTATGCAATGTCATTCGCCTTCCTTTACTCAAGTGGGAAATTTGCCAGGCTTAGCATCGTTTTGGCAGCCGCAAGCGTTCTGATACTTGCAGCTGCACTTTTCAGCATTGAAAGCTTCAACACGGGCGTAATACTTTTCAGCGGAATATATCCGCTGATAGTGATATATGCAATATCCATTCCTACGCTTGTCATCATACTTTTAGGATTCTATCTTCTCCGAGTCAGCAAGTTCCCTCACGCCAAATCAATAGCTGCTGCACTTTTCGTTGCCGCAATAATTCTCTTTGCATTATACCAGCTTTATATATTTGGCTACAGGGGCATTGGCTCGGATGACGAGATGGTAATAGCATATTACGCGCTGAACTCGATGATCGCGGGGCACAATCCCTATTTATTCGATTCAGTAGGCATACTTACCAAAAATATAGCCAGGTATGGCTTCACCATGCTGACGAACAACACCATAATTGGCAGGCTAGATTATCCGGCGCTTTTTATGCTTTCTGGATGGCCTTTCTACTCGATTTTTGGGGGCACTCAAGCAAATATACTGGACTACGGGAATGCAACAGGCTATCTGGCAATGTTTCTGTTGTCGCTCTTCGTGTTCGGTGCAGTAACAGGAAAGAAGGCGCTTGCAGACATGAAAATTATGGCGCCGATTATCTTTGTATTTCTGCTTTATTCCCTGCAGATAGTTTCTTTCCAATATTCGATAGCGATAATGCTGCTCATTCTCACGGTTAAATACATTGACAGCAAGTATGTATTTATTCTCCTAGGACTGGCAGCTTCGCTGCAGGAGCTTCTATGGGTGCCTGTGATACTGGCTCTCGCATACCTTGCAGCGACCAAGGGCCTTAGGAGTGCTGGAAAGATGGCAGCATTTTCGATTGCAGTATTCCTTCTTATAAACGGTTATTTCATAGCCATAGGCCCCGGGACCTACATATCGCAGGTATTCAAGCCGCTGAACGGTGACCTTCTGCCGTTTTACCTGACATCGATGTCTTCGATAATACAAGCCTCTGCAAATATCCCCCTCTCCGGATTCAGCATATTGTTCTATATAATGCTCTTGCTTGGAGTAGCCATAACGGCTTACAGCGGCAACAAGCTCACGATACTCACGGGTATGTTCCTTAGCTATCTCGCACTTGACCATTCGCTTCTGATATACTATATGATGCCAATGGTGGTTATGGCTTCGGCATTTGCAATGGATATACGGATGTCGGAAAAGAGCAAGCTTAGGGAATGGATTGCCAGAATTGGCGTGAGCGATGCAAAAGCAGTAGCGTGCATTGCCATCGTTTTCTCCGTATCTTTGATAGTTTCCATATCTTATCTTCATTATTCCTATGTCCAGGGCTTTGGGGTCTCGGCAGTAAACCAGGGCATTTCCACAGTAAAAAACTCAACTTACGATCGCATTGTCTTTAGAAGTTCATATAAGGAAAACCAGAACGTATATCTGCTGGGCTATTATTACCTTAGAAATTCCCCCGCAGATGAAGAAGGGCTTAGCCTTGCCCCAAATCACACCATAACAAATTCCAGTTGCACTGAGAACTGCACTGTTTCTGGATATATGAATACCAACCTCGTAACTCTGCGCAGTGACTACAGTACCGTTTACATCTCTGTGCCGGACAATGCAACAGTTTTTGATTGTGCAGTTTACAAAAACGGCTTTTATTATCTTTGCCCCCCAATATTTGATAGCAGATCAGGGGGATGAGTTGGAGCGTGAATCTGTAACGGGTGAGGCATTTTTTGCAGCTGGGAGCATAATCTACATGCTTGTTGTGCTGCCCTATTCTTCACACGCGTATTTTTCCAATTCCCTTTCCGCAGTTATTGACATCTACTCCATGGCTTATCTTGCATTTGCGATAGGGTTTTCGCTGCTCAGGAGAAAAAAGCACTTTGTGAAATTTTCACTTGCAGCCCTTGCCGCAACCGCCATAATTGCTGCAATTTCGCTGGCATATATGTCATCGATTCCACTCATTGGGAATTCAATAATTGGAGAAGCGGTAAATGTTGGAATAGCCTTTGCAATAATATTCCCGACCACTGCCATTGCCGTATTTGGGTTTTATTTTATCCGCACTAGGCCTTTGAAGAAATATGCAAAGGGCATAGGCGCAATACTCCTTATAGTGGCAATAGCCCTTTTCTTTTACTACCAGTTGTATGGTTTTGGCTACAAGGGAGTAAATGCTGATGATGAAACGGTTCTTTCATATTATGCGTTCAAGGCCATGCAGGCAGGCCAAAATCCGTACGGCATAGACATAAGCAATGTCCTAAAGCACAATTCGACCACATACGGCTTTACCCTGACTACAGAAAATAAGGTAGTTGGGTATCTCGATTATCCGGTGCTTTTCGTGCTGGCTTTGGCGCCATTTTATTATCTTGCACATGGTACCGCAAGTTCTATTATATACTCGGCAAATTCGGCGGCTTACTTGATATTCCTCATGCTTGCAATACTCTCGTTTGCCGCTGCCATAAGCAAGCAAAGGCTCAAAAACTTCAAGATGCTTCTGCCTGCAATCTTCGTTTTCATACTTTATTTCGTGCAAATACTTTCAGTTCAATACTTAATAATGGCCATTGCGCTGATAGCTGTATTTTACAGCATTGACAAATGGTACGCTTTCGTGGTTTTAGGAATAGCAGCTTCGCTGCAGGAGCTTCTGTGGATTCCGATACTTTTTGCCATTGTTTACATCGCAGCTTCCAGGGGGGTTATAAGGGGAGCCAAGGCTTCGATTGGGGCGATTGCAATATTCATTGTGATAAACGGGTATTTCATACTGGAGAATCCTGGAATTTACATAAGCCACATGCTGGCGCCAGTCAATGGCTATTTATTGCCGTTTCTGCTTTCGCCGATACCTTCGCTGCTGATGTTGTTTTATCCGGTGTCAATGCATGGGCTCGAACTGATATTTTATATTTCGATCGCAATGGGCGCGACAGTAGTTTATGTGGCCAGGAATAAAATGCTGGTTGCGTCTATGAGCCTGTTCGCTTACTTTTTCCTCTATCACACCCTAGCCGCGTACTTTGCGGTCTCGATAACGCTGCTATTCTTCATAATTGTAATGGAAACCAAAGAAACTACGGCAAAGCGGATTAAAAAACGGCGCGCGCATAATCCAATCCCTGAGCAAAGGCTAAAGATAGGGTATGTCGTCCTGGCAGTGCTTGCGCTTGCCATGGTAGTGGTAATTGCGCATTCCCATTATTCTTATGCACACGATTTCGGTATTAGCGTTTCGTACGAAGGGATGTCAGCAAACGGGACTTATGCGATCCTTGGCATCTCCAATGGAGGAAATAAGGCCCTTAATGCAAGCGTGCTTGAAGTATATTCGACCAATTTAATAGAAGAGAACACCCTTGGACTCAGCGTTTCCCAGCCGGAATACATAACCAACATGAGCGTTTGCAATACCTCGTGTATGGAGAGCAATTATATGAATTACAACATATTGGCGCTGCAATCAGGGCAAGTTTATAGGGTCAGGCTTTTCCTTCCAACAAATATGTCCTCAATGCGCTGCGAGATTTACACGAAATATTATTATTACGAATGCCCTCCAGTAACGATTAATAATCTGGAACAAAAATAATGATATGATTTATATGAAGTCTAATTCGGGCAAATATTTGAAGCTCCTTGAAAATGTAGACATAGTAGGATTTGACGCCAGCGACGGGCTCATGCTTTATGCGGTACTTTCCAAGCCAAATAAAAAGGCGACTGAGGCGATACTGCACATACATGGGCTTGGAGGCAGCTTTTATGGGAGCAACAGCATACCTGAAATATTGTCTGAAGCAAAAAGGAATGGCATTGGGTTCATGTCAGTACTGACAAGGGGTAGTTACATTGTTGAGAGTTTTAGGTATAGGTCAGGCAATGAAGAACTTCTGGCAGGAAGCGCTCTTGAACGCTTTGAGGATTCGGTTTATGACATTGATGGTGCAGTAGGTTTGCTTCGTAAGATGGGATTCAGGAAAATATTTCTAGAGGGCCACAGCACCGGATGCCAGAAAATCCTTTATTATATGAATTCAAAAAAAGCAAAAAACTCGAGGGCCGTTGCAGCAATTGCATTGCTAAGCCCGGTTGACGACTACAACTATGACCTGCACGTAATGGGAAAGGAGGGATTTTCCAAGCTCACAAGGATTGCAAGAAAGGCAAAAGGAAAAAAACTGCTGATATTTACAGATGGAACTGGGCATATAGATAAACTAATAGGTCCGGAAAGATTCCTAAGCACCGTCGATTTAAGTAATCCCGAAGCAAAAGCGCTATATTATGACGGTGAACTGAATTACGTTGCAGGAATAAAAAAACCAATGTTTGTGGCATTCGGCGAAAATGACGAATTTATGAAGAAGATGAGCGCAAGAGAAGCGACTGATATACTTTCGAGGACTTATGCAGGGAAAAGGTTCGAATCCGTAATATTAAAAAATACCGGGCATACTTTCAGGCAGAGCAGGGAAGAGCTAGCCAAAGCGCTCATAAAATTCTATTCATCCCTTTGATGGATTATTTTGTCAGTATTTCGCAACCATCCTTGGTCACCAGCAATGACGCTTCGAACTGCGCGACCTGTGCGCCGCCAAGCTCAATCAATACGGGGTGTGATTCTATTATTCCAAGCCTTTCGAGCTCTGAGAGGCCAGAATACAGTTCAAACCTGTTCGATACCGCTGATGAAAGCCATCTTGCCGCGAATGGCTCCATGCTGAAGTCTTTCTTTATCAATGACAACAGATTGCGTGAATTTGGCAGCCTGGGCTGCCCTACGTCGCCCACAAAACTGAATATTTCCTTTATGTCGCCGTTTGAAACTAGGCCCCTTCCGCTTGGCATTGTAGCAAAAGGCTCTATGGCTATGATCGTGTTCTCTTCCAGCTCTTCTCCGTCGCCATTGTCGTAGTTTGGTATAAAAGGCTCATCGTGCAGTTCGTGTATGCCAACGCCGTGGCCTCCGAGATTTTTTATGGGCTTGAACCCCTTTTTTTCTATTGTGGATGCTATTTCCTTCCCTATGTCACGCACTTTTGCGCCTGCTTTAACTATCGATATTGCGTTATCCAGGGCCTCCTTTGATACTTCCGCCAATGCGCCGTAATCTCCAGAAAGATCCACAGTAAGAGCACAGTCGCCAAGTACTCCTTCTTTTGCAGCCCCGAAATCCACCTTTACCAGCCCCTTCTCAGGGAATATGGAATCGTCGTTGAGCGTCGGCGTATAGTGCGCGGCATTTGAGCCTATCGATATATTTACAGGAAATGCCTTTCCGAAGCCCATGTCTGCCAGGAATTTCTCTGCCTCTTCTGCAGCCTTGAGAAGTCCCGAACCCTTTATTATGTGCTTTTCTGCCTCTTTTATTGCCGAATACGAAGCTTTGCCTACTTCTCTGGCAAGCTTCTGAAATTCCTCATCACTCATTTCCTCTTCGTCATTCGTGTCTCTGTTTTCTTCTTCCATAAAATCATTCCCCTAATTTTTTCTGCTTTCCGAGGCCCTTTATCTCGTCCTCGCTGTAGTTGAGCTCGCGAAGTATCTTCATGGTTGCAGGCACTACCTGGTTGTTTATATAATAGTCGGGGTCGTAATCGCTCGCGCGCTCTATGAGCTTTGCCTTGTCCGATATCGAGTCTCCATGCTTGGTTATAACGTAGCTTATTACAGCGTGCTCTACTTCTTCCTTGGTCTTTACTCCGGATTCGACCGCGTCCTTAGCGGCAGCGAGTTCCGGAGACTTGGAATCGTAGCTGTCTATGCCTTTTCTGAGCTGCGTGCTTATTGCCAGATCTGCCAAAGGCACACGGCCCTCCCTAAGCTCCTTTATTATGTCCTTTACTATTTGTATGGCTTTTTCCGGGCTGCCTTCCTTCAGTATAGTTTCAAGCACTCTCCTCTGAGTGTCTCTGGCTACCTTGGACCAGTCCCTTCTTACGAGTTCGAAGCCCCTGATCTTTATGTAGCCATTTTCTGTTATCAGTGCGTATTTTTTCTTTGCGCCGGTTATCGTGCCTTTTTCAGTCTTCTTGCCTACGAATATGCCTCTCCTATAAAAGTCCTCAAGCTCCAGTTCCATGGATCCTGGGAGCTTTTTGTTGAACCCTGCCACAAAGTTGGTAGCCTCTTCCTTGGACTTATCGCCCAGAAGCATAACTATGGAATCCGTATCGCCGTATATTACCCTAAACCCTGAAGTTTCGGCCTGTTCTATGGTATTGTGTATATACTGCCTCCCGTATGCGGTGACGCTGGATGCGCACTCCCTGGAGTACCACCTGGAGCGTGCATAGCCCAGATACCCGTAGAAGGAATTCGAAGTTATCTTCAATGCCTGCGATCTAGAGCCAAGGAATATGCTTCCCTTGTCCTTTTTGTAGAGCTTCTTTACCTCTGCCCTCTGCTTGACAAGCATGTCGAGTATAGTTGGCATTATCACTTTCTTGTTCTTGTCAAACCTGTCGCCAGTCGGAGATTCGTAATAATCAGTGCAGCTGCTGCATAGTGCCGACGGATCTATGTTGTGGGATATTATTATCGAAGGGTATAGGCCCCTGAAGTCGAATATTGCCAGGTTCTCGTATATTCCCGGATCTGGAGTCTTCACATAGGCGCCCTCTATTGGGTTCATAAGCCTGGATTTTATCTCCCTCTCCGTTGGCTTGTTAGGTATTAGCTCGTTGAACTCGTGCGCATACCTCATCAGCATGAATTCCACGAGTTGGCCGGTAGTTGATACCGCAACGTCGCTAAGGCTGTTGCCGGTTGTCCTTGAAAGTTCTATCATTATCGGAACAAAGGTTTCGTACACCTTTCGCAGCGATTCGGAATCGCTCAGGTTATAGTCTGCGAGCAGCTCAAGGTCTTCCGGACCTCCGTTCCACAGCTCGTTTATGTCCTTCCATTTCTGCCCCTTCGTCTTCTCCACGGTAAGCTTTTCATCCTTGCTTATAGCATCGTAGACGTTCTTCAGTGTATAGCTGTTGAGCTTTAGTATGCTCTCTGCAGCACCGACCACAGCAATAAATTTCACCACCAGATACATGTCTATGTGGACGCGGCCGCCTATTTTTACCTTGTTCACCAGCCCGTGGCGCTCTATCCTGGTCTCGTTCCCGAACCTGCCAAGGTTGAAATCTATCTTAAGCGCTTTTGCCCTTTCCACAAGGTACCATATGTCAAAATTCGCAGAGTTGTATCCGGATATTATGTCTATGTCAAGTTCCGAAACCCTATCCGCGAATCTTTTGTAGAGCTCTGCTTCGTCTTCTACGTGCTCGACAAAATCCCTGTCTATCTTCTTGAACGTTATTACCCCATTGCCCTTTTTGCCTTTGGAAACGTATGAGTAGCTCAGCATTATGACAGGGTCCTTTTCCGGCCTAGGTATGCCAAGCGGGCTGTACGTTTCTATGTCAAAGCACATCGTGTTGAGGTTAAGGTCGGATGGAGGTCCGGGCTTTTGCTCGTAGCCCATGAAAAGCAGCATGCCGTTCGCTTTCTTGAGCGTGAAGATCGAATCTGTCAGCGGAGACATCTCCTTGTCTATCAGGTATCGCTTTGAAAAAGGTATGTCGTATTCGTATGTATCCCCCATGTTCCTGAGGCTCTCGGCCACTTTTGGGACGTCCGTGGGGTTGCTGACGTATACCCTGTACGAGTTTGCCGGCTTTCCCAGAATGCTCCTTGGCTCCCCGATTACCTCAGTTATATGGCTGGCATTGCCTTCTGAAGCCATAGCCTTCACGGAGTTAAGCGACGATTCGCTTGCAGGAACGAAATAAAAGTATGGCCTGAACTCGTCGTCTATAGCCTCGTATGCCAGCCCGTCAGAACCTTTTATCGTAAGCCTTATTTTTACTATCTCGTTTATGGTAGTATAATCGGCTTCAAGCAGCACTCCCTCTATCCTTACCGTTTCGCCGGCTGCGGCTGTTGTGGTTTGCTGTTCCAGGTTCTTAGAATCAGGCATAATTAACATTTTTGTCAGGCAACGCTAAATAGTTTGTTGTATTGTACGAATAAAAAGAAAGGGAGGCGCAGGCATAAAGCCCGCGGAACCCATTTATTGTTACTTCTTCTCCTCTATCTTGGTCCTTGTTATTACCAGGGGCGGAATCAGCCCAAGCGAATAGGCAACCAGCGTTCCGGTCGCGCTGCACCTGAAGTTGAGTCCGTTTATGACTTCCTCTGCCAGGTCTACAGGCAATGTATGCGATTCTGACCATTTCTTGAGTACGCTGCTTATCGCATCCTTGGACTCGTTCATCTCTATGTTGCCGCTAAGCTTAATCTGGCCTATCGACTTGGCGTTTGCAGCCTCGCTCGCAAAATAATCAGCGACGAATGAATACGTTATATTGAGCGTGTCGCCCTTTGAGGAGACGTCCTCCACATTTATGTTCAGCTTTGGGAACTTCTGCTGTGCCAATGCTGCACTGTCCGTTATCTTGCCCTCCACGTTGGAGATGTTGAATGCTGTTATCATTTAATCACTTAAGAGAGTTTTAAAAACAATATATTTAAATTTTGCCCTGTTTCCGCATATGGGTCTGAATCAGTAAAATCCGTCGGATACGTAATCCTTGCTTTCCGAAGATGAGATTTCGTATGCCCCATCAGTTTCCGGGCTGCCTGCTCCGCGTTTGCCCGAGCTTTCTGACTGACTGCGCTCTGATTTGCCTCGCAGCATGTAAAGCCCCAATGCCCTGTCGAAAACTTTGTCCTCTTTTTCTTTTTTCGGCTCTGTTGTTGTTGACATATTAAAGCACATTAAGGTGCTGTTTATCTATATATTTATAATTATTGCTGCCTTACCGGAGATTATAATTCACCTGCCGTTTTCAAAAGCGGCAAGAGCCTCCAACATGCTTTTGAATTTGAAGTCAGGATGGGCCTCTAGCAGCACCTTTTCGCTGGAAAACCCGTTGAGCATGGCTGCCGAGCCCATGCCGGCCCTTTGGGCTGCAAGTATGTCCTCTTTGCGGTCCCCAAAGTATATGCAGCGGGCCTTGTCCACCTTCAATATTTTTGCTATTACCTTCAGCCCTGTAGGGTCTGGCTTTATCCTTTTCAGAGACTGGGCGCTTAGTATTATGTCGAAATAGTCGAAAGCGTTGAGGTGCTTGATTTCCACATATACCCTTTTTAGGCTTCCATCGGTAAAAAGTGCTGTAGTCTTTCCTGAACTGTTGAGCTTTTCGAGGAATTCCCTTGCCCCATTGTGGAACCTTGGCTTCATCATTGAGAAAAACAGATCAGCAAGCTTTACGAACGAGCTCATTTCTATGTCGTCAAATCCCTTTTTCGCCTTTCCGAAAAATGCATGGTGCGTGGCAGAATTTATCTCTTCTTCATCTGCAGGGAGTTCGGATACCATGGTGGATTTTTTGAATGCAAGCCATATGGGGTGGTTTACCAGCGTAGGGCTGTTCAGGGTCCCATCCCAGTCGAATATGAAGGTATCGAACCTGCGAGATAGGTCGGAAGGATTTAACATTACCACACCAAGTCTATGCTGGGTTTCAGCGTCTCGGCGCGCTGAGCCCTTTGCGATTCCGATGCCTCTTCCGATTGAATTTCGACCGAAAAGCCAACCTTAGATTCTATGAATCCCTTGGCTTCGGTAAAGGAAGCCATCATTTCTTTTTGCGATATCTCCGGCAGAGGCTGCTGTGAGTTTATGGATTTCATGTATTTGGACAGGAATTTTGCCACTGCTTCCTTGTCAAGCTTTGAGAATTCCGGTTTGGATAAAACCTTTTCTATCCTCTTTTCAGATATTAGCGCCGAATAAGCTGCAGCCTTCCAGTCTGCTGCGATTATTATCTTTGCCGATTTTGGCCGCTCTGAAGAGCCAGCAGGCTTTGTGAGCGATACGGCTTTCTGTATGTCATCTATTGTGGATTTTATCGTATCTTCTATTGCTTCTTCCTTTGCGCTTACCATTGAGGCGTCGGGCTCTGGCCATTTTTCCGCAAGCACTGATGTGCTGTTTCCAAGCATATGCCAGAGCTCCTCGCTTATGTGAGGCATGGCAGGGGCAAGCATCAGCAGCAACTTATGCAGGTATTCCGAAACGACTATCTGATTCGGAGAGGTCCTTTCCGTATACCATTTCAGCTCGTTGAAGGATTCGTAGAACGCATCTATGTAGGCATTCCTTATTGCAAGGATTTCCATCGACTTCGTTACCTTTTCTATCTTGGAGTTAAGCTTCGAATATAGCCAGTAGTCCATGTGCGTTAGAGGGCCGGAGTTCATAGATTCCAGCTTTTCGGTCATGTCCATGAAGAAGCTAAGCCTTGACTTGACGCTCTCTACCCCCTCCGGGCTGAAATCTACGTCGTTGCTCAGGTCTGCGCTTAGCACCTGGATAAACCTGACTGGGTCTGCCCCGTAGTCTTTTATTGCCTTTAGCAGCGGCACTATGTTGCCCAGGCTCTTGCTCATCTTCTGGCCCTTGTAGTTGACCATGCCGTTGGCCACTATTTGCTTTGGCCAGTCATCCCTGTCGAAAAGAGCCACATGATTGAAAACGTACATGGTCAAATGGCTAGGTATGAGCTCTGATGCAGAATGCCTTGAGGTGAATTTGTACCAGTAGCTGAATGATTCCCTGCACCTCTTTATCGCTTCCGAATCGATTCCGCTTTCCTTGCCTACTTCATCTGCGGAGCCGCTGCCCCTGAAAACGTATTCGAAGAACTTTCCAATGAGCTGACCAGGATTCGCGTTTGCATGGCGGAGTATTGGGATTATTGTATAAAATGCCATGTAGATCGTAGAATCCGACAGCGATTCTATTATGTGGTCCTTGTTGAAAGGGAACCTGGTTCCGAGGCCCTGGGCGCGCTCTGCAGCCCTTAAGTCAATCCAGTCCACCGATGCGTTTAGCGCGCCAGTAAGCTTTTCAGGATATACCTTAAGGTTAGGCAGATATTCGTGCACCTTGGCCTTCCACTGCTTGTTGCCGTAGTCTATGAACCACTGGTCATTTATTATTTTGACAGTGACACGATGCCCGCATCTGCAATATACTGGCTTGTCATTAGCTATTATGTAAAGGTAAACGAGCTGGTTTTCGCTTTCCAGGTCCTTGGCTATCTGCTCCCTTGCCACCGCAACCGGCATCCCGGCATATTTTCCTGCTATCATGACTCCGCGTTTTTGCTCGTCCCTGTAGAGCTTCTTTGTTGCCGCTTCTATCTCAGCGTCCGATGGTTTTCCCAAATCCTTGGCTTCTGCTTTCAGATAAGCAAGAGCAGGAACCATGGCCGAAGTGTCATCGTCTCCCAGCTTTATGACCTTTGGATAAGCAGCGGCGTCGGGCTTCTGAGCTCCGTCCTTTGAAAGCGCGACGAAATCGAACGGCGCGTGGGCCGGAACTGCCATTACTATGCCCGTGCCGAAATCAGGCTTTACAAAATAACCGTCAAGAATAGGCACCTCCTTTTTGTCTATCGGATTTATCGCTGTTTTTTGCAGCAGCTCAGAGGGCTCAACTGGTTTCTCGGTCAGGATGTCGAACTGGCCAGACATCATGGCTATGGATTCCTTTGACACGTAGCACTTGAAATCATCGAGCTTTACCAGAACGTATTCCGAGTTCTTATTTATGAAAAGATTTGTGACTCCGTACAGGGTTTCAGGCCTGTATGTGGCGCACACTATGTAGGATTCCTCCCCTTTGACCTGGAATTTGACCATGAACATCTTTTCTATTTCCGGCTGCACATCGCCTTTCGTGTCATGCTGGCCAACGGCATTCTTTTCGTTGTCGCACCACCCAACCGGATGCCTGCCCTTTACGAGATATCCTTCGTCCATCAGATGCTGGAACTGCCATTCGACCATCTTGCTGTAAAGCGGGTCTATAGATATGAATTCTCTCCTCCAGTCTATCCCCATGCCTACCTTTATGAAGGCCTCTTTGAACTGCCTCCTGAACAGATCTGCAACCTTTATGGGGCTATCCAGCGCGGCTATCTCCTCGTCAGAAATGTCAAACGCCTTGAGCTCTTCGATTAGGCTCTGGTCCTTTTCTTGCAGCCTTTTTATTATTGCCAGTATGGGGGTCCCAGTATAGTGCCAACCCATCGGAAATATGACATTGTACTCCCTCATGCGCATGTATTTGGAATAGAAATCGGCCGTACCGTATGTCCTAAGGTGGCCTATATGGGGCGGCATGTTTGTATAGGGCCATGCGGCAGTTACCAGAAGTGGCTTCTTGTCATTTGGGTCATGTTCAAATAGCTTAGATTCTTCCCATACTTTCTGCCATTTCTTTTCAATTGAAGCGTAATCTATCATTGGCACCACTGCATAAGCTTATTTGTTTTAGACGTAAAAAATAATAAAGAGTCTGTACATTAGATTGAGACTTGAAAGCCGGAGCAGGCTATCTTCTTACTAGCCTTTTTTGCTCTGGTACCTCAATTGCGATGCTCTCCACGTGTGCAGTGGCTGCCCTTATGTATTCCGCGGCGCTCCAGATGAGATCCATTGCGGGCTTCTTGCCCATGGCATCGTTTTCTCCCTCACGGAGTGGATTCAGCAATTCTTCATCCATAGGCTCCTGTTCTGGAAGGCTGAAACCAGATTCAGGTATGAGTTTTTCTATGCTTTCCAATATATCTTCGGCTTTGGACGAATCCCCATTTTTAGCGTTTAGATACGCCTCTGCAGCTGCAAGCAGTATCCATCCCGAACCTCCGAAGTATCTATCGCCTTCATAGCGCTTTGGAAATACGCTTTCGTAAACTCTTTTTCCATCTTTTGACCTGAATATGTGGTTGTCCTTCAATGCCTCCATGGTTTTCAGGTACACGTTTTCGCTTACCAAAGCGTGTTCCGGATCGAAAAGAGCGAAAAGCAGGTATGCTGCCGCATCGACCTTGGGATTTTCTGAAACATCGGACCCGAATTCTTCCCTGTATTTTCTAAGTATCCCGTCCTTTACGAAAAATTCGTTCATGAAATTAATGAGACCCGTGCTGCCGTATATCTCCTTGCCTATCTTGTCCGCAGCAATGTCCGCGCCGAGCTCCGAGCTAAGATATAATATTGAATTCAAGCCGGCATAAGCAGCACCAATGTCGTACGAGTGCAACATGTGGGGATTCTGCTCCCAGACGTCAGCACAAGGGCACTTGTAAATGTTTATTATATAATCTGCCAGAACGCCAATATTGCTGCGAATAGATTCCACGAGACTGGCAGGAAGGAACTCTACGCCGAAAGCTTTTAAGAATTCTGAGGTTGCATGCAGAACTAATGGAACGGAATCAAACTGCTTTAGCCAAGAATTTGGATTTTCGGATTCGGCAAGGTCGTTTATTTGCCTTCCATCTATTTCCATGTTGGCGAGTCTGCCGTTGCCATCGATTCTGGCAGGTATGTGGTTTTTCAGTTTTTTTAATTCGAAATCTTCCAAGCTCATTGATGCTGTGGAGCGCAGCGTTTCCCTGTTGCGTTCTATAAGGCCCCACTGCCTTGAAAGTATCCTTAGGGCTCCGGCCATCGCCTTTTCTGCAAACGGCATGAGCTCCTTATCTCCAAGCCTGTTTATCGAGGCTGCTGACTGGGACAACGAGGATGAAATCATCGAAGAATCCCTGAACCACATTAGCTTATACCATGTGTAGTCCGTAGCAGCCTTGACGTAACCGTCCGGCATTATGTTTGAAGTTATGTGTTCTATCGCCGCAGCTATATTCTTTTTTCTTTCCGCAAGAATACGCTCTGGGGTTTTAGTTACAGTAGGAAGTTTTGAGCAGGTTTCGCCTGTTTTGTGTTGGTCCTGTGAGTATACGGATTTTTCCAACATCACACCCTTATTTCCATTACCACTCCATCTCAAACATATAAATAGCTTTCAGCATCTAACATTTTAGTAGATTGCAAAGTATTTTTTTGACTTCAGATGGTAAATGCGTTTCCGGCATGATTGAGTTTGGGTTGTTAGATGGATTTCTTAGTTTTGAGGGTTGTGGTTTTTGCGGTCCTTGCATTTGCATATATGATGTTCGACATACTGAACAACAGAAACGTGCCTTCGTATTTTGCTTATGCGAGCCTAGCTGTAGGCGTGGCATTTACCCTGCTATACCTTAACGCGACGCTGATATTTTATAGTGCCTTAATAGCAGTCGCAACGGTAGGATTTGGGTATGTTGTTTACAGGATAGGGCAACTTGGCGCCGCAGACGTGATAGAGCTGGCTGCACTATCGCTGATCATACCTTTCCTCTCGAAACCATTGATTTTTGGGGTTGCACAGTCGTACATGCCCCTTGTGCTCTCTGTAGCCATAAACAGCGGCATAGCTGCACTCATAGTAGTTCCGCTATATTACGTACCCAAGGCGCTCGCATCCAAACAGCGCGGCTACAAGCGCAATACTTCGGCAACATACTTCAAAATAGCGCTTATAGTAACCGTTTATGCTTTCTTCGGCCTGTTCCTTATTCTTGTACTGCATGCACCCTATG
Source organism: Microcaldota archaeon (assembly GCA_021834865.1). Next base: position 20,257 of record JAKBRD010000003.1, read on the forward strand.
CGGCGATTGGCATCCTTCTGGTAATCGCTGCAGGATCGGCATTGGTAATGGGATACGAGGGCAGGATGATGGCTTACATGTCGCAGTATGTCACATACAGAAAAATTGAAGCAGGGGACATAATAGCAACTGGAATGATGGAAGCCAAGGATATTGACTACGCCAGCAAAAAACTGAAGCATTTCGAAAGGCTTGTAACCCCCGAGCTCATTGCCGAGCTGAAATCCAAGATGCCGAAGCGCAGGTTTCCAGTCTACAAAAAACCCATACCTTTTGCCGTGCCGATATTCATCGGCGCAGTAACTGCCCTGGCTTTTGGCAACGTGCTGCTCTTCCTTTTGCCTGCATATCCGTGACATACGGGCATTGCAGAAAGCTTTTTAGCCTATTGCATAAAATGATGTATGTGATTGCTTGAACTATGCAAGAGAACATATCAAAAGATATTGGGTCTTCGCTTACAGGCGCGCGCTTGGAATATCTATGTTCACTTTTGCGATAGCTTTGGCAGTAGGCATGCTTTTCACATCCATGCTGTCCAATATTTTTTTCCTTAGCCCTTTGGCAGCTGTGCTGTTTTGGGCGGTTCTCATAGTAATAACCATACTTACGCTAACAGTGAGTTTCTTTGACGCGCACGTATCCACCATAAAATTTATGAACATGGAAGAGAGGCACGCCCATAGCAAATATACTGGAATATGGATATTTTCTTTGGTGATAGGAGCACTTGTTTTTATACTTCCGGCAATATTCTCGCAGGATTATGGCGTTGAGCCAGTAATATTGCTTTTCTCGTTCGGAGGAATACTCTGGGTGCTGTATGCGTCAGTAAGGGCGCTTTTCAAACACAGCTATTTTGAGATAGCGTATGGAGCGAGCGTGCTTTGGATAATATTCGTAATAGGGATAGCTTTCGTGAGCGGGGTCAGCGGAGGGCTGAGCTCCTCACAGAGCATTGCAGTAACCTTTATATCAATGGCTTCGCTCATAGTTGTATTCGCGAGCATGGGAATAACGATGATGTTCAAGTCGACAAAGGAGTTTGTGGTTGACTTTGAGAACGTAATGCGTGCGATAGAGGGAAGGCCCGGGCTTGCAGTTAAAAACTTCGACAATGCTGTTGCAGGCAAACCGCACAGAAGCGCAAGAAGGTCTTCAGCTAGGGGATCCAAATCAAGGAAAAGAAAGTCCAGATAGGAATAGAAGTTCAAGATCTTTCGGCAGCTATGTCGTAAAGCTCCTGCTCATCATTTATTGTGTATATATCGCTCTTTTTTATAGTTGGAATTCCGAAGATGTTTTCACGATGCGTATCATCGGTCATTATGAACTGTACATCGTCAAATATTTCGTTGAACCTTGCATAGAATTCTGACCATTTCTTCAGGGTTCTCATGTCTGCCAGTTCAGCGAATTCAAACCTGTTCTTCTCCTTGAAACCCTTATTGAAGGGTTCCCTGCCTATGTCGAATATGGATATGCTTCCATTTTCCTGTAGTGTGGACTTGGCGCTGCCGGCCAGATGATGCGCAACTTCAAGCTTTGATGACAATGCGCTTTCGAGCTTTGCCAGGTTTTCCGGGCTTGCGGACGTGAAACCGTGCTCGTATCTGTAGATGCTGTCTACCGATACGCCCGAGTTTTTAGAAAGCTGCCTCATGCTCATCCCTGAAAGCTTCCTCAGCCTTTTCAGCTCTGAGCCGTTTATCTCAACATTTTCGCTGAAAAATTTCCTTGCGCGCTTGAAGCTCCCGTTATAAAGCATAACTTCAACTGTGTCATCGCTTATGCAGCTGAGACCGTGCCTTGTGAAGACCTTGCGCTCCTCCATTTTCGTGTTTTTGTAAGTCTCTCCCACCACGTAGGCTTCGGCATCAAAAAAATTGGACAGATTGGCAAGTGCCATGCCGTCTTCCGGCGTTACCGAATCTATGTTGCTCACGGATTTTATTATTATCACGCGGCCCTTCTTCTCGGCTATTATGTCGAAAGGAGCGTGGAAATTGCTCACGCTGACGCATGAGAAGCCTGCCCTTTCCATAAGCTTTTCGCATAGCTCTTTGTTGGCCTTTGAGCTGCCAAGGTTGGATCGCATGATGCTATTGCTCTTTTATAATTCTTAAATTTTTGCTTTGAGGATTTTCATAACTGGGCAAAAACCTTTGCAGCTATTTCCTTTCCAAGCAGCATTTCCACTTCGCCCCTGTGGCTGCGGATGTCGTTTACGGTACGTATCCCGTTGTCGAAAAGCTTCCTTGCCCTTACTCTGCCTATCTGCTCCAGCCTGACCAGGTCCAGCAGCTCAGCTTTTATGCCATACTTGAGCCTTACCCTTACGTCGACAAGATTCCTGGCCGAAATATGCGATAGCTTGGCAAGCTCTATTGCAGAGTATATGACCCAATCGGCATTTGACAGTTTTGCGTACAGGGCCCCTGGAGTTATGTGGTATTTCTTTATTATAGATTCCTCGTCTATCTCACTCATCCAGTCACGCAGCATAAGAGCCGATGTGAACGGCTCGACGGGGTTGTAATAGCCGAAGGAAAGCTCTTCATATTTGTAAAGAAGGTCGCTTCCGAACCTGTCCTTGTAGAATACGTATTCTGCCTCGGTCTCTTCGGTGGGTCTTAGATATGGCTTCATTTCTACAGTATTTGATATCAGGTACAGCATCGACACTTCGTCTTTTGCCCCGGGCATGAATTCGAGCATCCATTTGGCCGAAAGAGGATCTATGTAAAGTTCGCTAACTCTTTTGCCTATCTTTGTAGCAAGGAGCTTTCCATAATCTTCTATTATAAAGCCCCAATCATAGAGCTCCCTAAGCACCTGCTTGACCGCTGCCTTTATGTGCGAATCATTCCCGTAGATGAAGCCATAGAAACTCTTTTTGATGAAGTCTTCTATGTCCTCCAAGGCGTTTAGGAAATCCTCAGCTATGAAAGCGAGTATGTGCATCCTCAATACGGAAGCCACTCCAAGCGCAGAATCTATGGGCTCCGGCGTGCCTATTATATAGCGCATGTAGAGCTCCTGGACTTCGTAGCGCTGGTTTGATGCTATAAGCGCCCTGCCCTCAGTATCATATTTTGGCCTGCCTGCCCTTCCAAAAAGCTGAAGCACCTCGTTTACGCTTATCCTCTCCGAAGTGACGCCGTTGTGCCTGGTAAGGTCCCTTACGAGCACAGTATGCGCCGGAAGATTCACGCCATATCCAAGGGTCGTTGTGGCGCATATTACTTTTATTAGCCCTTTTTTGAATGTGTCTTCGACTATGGCTCTCTGTATGTTGACAAGCCCGGAATGATGGAATGCAACTCCTGCAGAAACACAGAGCGCTAGCTTGGCGCACTGGCTTGTGGGCTTTTCCAGTGCATTCAGTATCGATTGGCTTGCCGCTTCCAGCTGCTTTTTCTCTTCTACTTTCAAAAGCCCGTTGAGCAGCGAGGCCAGTTTTGCAGCCCCGGCCTCTGCGTTTCTTCTGGTGGAATAGAATATTATCGCCTGCTTGTTCTGCGAAAGCGTATCCTCAACCAGCCTGAACTCTGGGATTTTGCTTTTCCCATTCATCTGCGTCTCGCTTATCTCGTCGTTATCCCAGTAGAATATCTTGCTGCCCTCAACAACACCCTTGTGCAGCTTTACGGGCCTGTAATCACTCTTGACGAGCTTTGCCTTGAGCCATGCGGCAAGCTCCTCATCGTTGCCTATCGTAGCGCTCAGGGCTATTATCTGGGCGTCGCTTATCCTCATCAGCTTTGTTATCAGCAGCTCAAGCGTAGGGCCCCTGCTTATGTCCGAAAGCATGTGTATCTCGTCAAACACTATGCAGCCCACTGAGCTTATCCATGGTGCCCCGTGCCTTATAAGGCTGTCCAGCTTCTCTGTGGATACGAAAAGCATCTCGTATTCGGAGAGCCACTGATCCGAAGAGTCAAGATCACCCATTGATATTGCCGCTTTTATGTACGGATACGCAGAATGGAATTCCTCGAATTTTTCAGCGACTATTGCGCGCATGGGCGCTATGTAGATGGCCTTCCTCCCTTTTGCTATTATTGAGTTGGCACATGCCATTTCTGCCACAAGTGTCTTGCCGCTTGCCGTTGGTGAAGCCACAAGTATGTTGCTGCCGGAAAAAAGCCCAGCATTTATGGCCATTTCCTGTGGAGGGGTAAGAGTAGTAATGCCCCTTGAGATTATAGATTCCAGTATTTCGTTGGGCAGTCTTCCCTTCAAATCCCTTAGCTCCATTCCAATCAACACAGTGCAGTTGCATATTCCGGAAATGCATATGCTTAATGATTTCTCAGTCAATCTTTAAGCTCGTATTGGTTCCCGCGCCAGGTTATGGCCTTCATTCTGCTCGCCACTATCAAGTTCGCAAGGTACACAAAGTTTATGAATAGGTATATCAGCCACAGGTCGGCACTCCTTTCGGTTCCGGCCCTTTTGTAAGTTTTTATTATGCCTATCACAAACGGGGCTAGAAGCACAGCATACAGGTATGAGATTGCAACCGACAGCACAATTGATGATACGAGCATGGTTATATCGAGCACATATATTACGACGCCAAAGCGGAATACCCTTCTGCTTCCCATTATTGAAAGGGCAGCCTGCCTGTTGGACCACTCCCAGAATTTGCTGAAGCTGTCATCGCTGTTCACGACTGCTATCCTCTCTGGAACGTAGCCTATCTTCAGGTTTCTTTTTCGCGAAGCCCTGGTTATGGCTATGTCATCGGACAAAGACCGCTTGAAATTTTCATAAGCTTCTCCATTGAGCAGGTCTTTCCTGAATGCGAGAGAGCCGCCCCAGCCGAATCTTGTCAGCTCAGATTCCATCATGCCGTCTCCTACAAAACCCCAAGCCATCTTCACCCTTGACCAGAATCCAGACTTGGGCCTGAAAAGCGGAAAAGTTGTCGATATCCCAACGGAAGGGTCTGCAAGCTTGGCAACCATCTTCGAAAGCCAGTCGGCTCTCGCTTCTACGTCGGAATCGGCGATTACATAAACGTCGTAGTCGCTGTATGTTTCGTACGCAGTAGCTATTGCGCGAACCTTGCCGCTGCACTCGGTGCATAATTCTTTCGCAAATATATAATCGACCATATTTTCGTTTAGCGCCTTGATTGCAGGATCATTCTTGTCATCGACAACAGCAACAAGCATGAAGTTTTGGTAATCCTGGGCTTTTAGCGATTTTATGTTAGAATCCAGTGTAACGTCGGTCCCCTTGCACGGGAGTATGACCAGAACCCTGGGCTTGTAGTCTTTAGGAGGTTCCGTGCTTTTTTCAGATTTCCTCTTTAGCCCGGATAGATTTATCAGCATTAGGCCTAGCCACACCAGTGAAAGGAATATGGTAAATAGGTCCAATGCAATATTCATCCAGTTCACGCTTTCAAATCCCGTTTTTTGAGCGGAACGTGGAATTGGCCTTTATGCGCTCAAGCGTTTTTTGGAGTGATATCTTTATGTCCCCCCTGAAATTGCCCTTAGCCCTGAAGAAGCTCTCGACCTTTGAATACTGCTTTTTGCTGCTGCACATGGAAAGGTTGTCTATATAGCGCGGCAGCATGTGGGTGCCTATCTCATATTTTTCCATGAGCTTGGGCCAGCTGTCGTATGTCCATTGCTCTAGCGCGTTGAATGCCGCTGGATTCCCGGACATCACTGCAGGTATTACGAAAGAATCTTGCAGCCTCACTTCAGGAGACATGCAGAACTTGAGCGCTTTGCTTATCTCCTCTCTGCCCGCAAAATAGCCAAAAGTCTGCAACAAGCGCCTTTTTTCTTCCGGATTTTTTGCTTTTTTGTACATGCTTAATACCGTTTCAAAAAGCTTTTGACCCCCGTTTGCTGCGCAAGTCGCATAGATTGAAGAGCGCAGGTCTGGATCTATGCCCTCCTTGCCTGAAGCAGATTTGGAGAAAATCGAATTTGCTTTTTTGATTACATCCGGATTTCCGAGCTGGCCAAGAAGCCTTATTGAATGGGAACGAATCAGTGAGTCTATGTTCTTCTCGTTCTTTTTCTTGCTCCAGCCTTTAGTTTTCAATATTTCCCCAGCAAAGGCAAGACCAAGCGATTTTACCACGTCGTACAGCTTGGTGCCATAAAGCATGAAGTCAAGCCAGTCTATATGCGAGAGCACTGATGCAATGGCCGGATAGCCCACGCTCATGCAGTAGCTTTTTACAAATTCGATATAATCTATTGCCTTTACGTTGCCAGAACGCATTAGGGCGAAGAGATCATTTTCAATACCCCACGCGTCCAAGCCGGAAAGCTTGCCAGACTTTATTGCATGGCCCAGCTTCTCCAGCCCTTGCTTTTCGTACATTACCCTATACAGGTAATCCTGCTTGTAGTTCAGCTTTAGAATATCGTTTTCAACATGTGCTATTTCAAGCTTGTCTTTAGTCATCAGCTCAAAGCGCTCCTTGCTTCCGCTTAGGTACTTTATTGGGATTATCCATTTTTGCGAGTCGATACTTGAGCCAACAGGCTTTGATATTACAAACCTTTGCTGGCTAAGCCTTGCCTTTTTCTGCCCATCGTTCACCTTTATGATTGGATAGCCGGTGTTGTCGAGCCACGTGTTCGCAAATTTTTTTATGAACTTGCCGTTTGGCATTGACGATTTGAGTGATTCTTCATATATCGCATTCCAGAGGTCATATTTTGTCGCGTTGGAGTACGAATGCTCTTTTAGATAGCCGTGCAGTCCTGCCCTGAACACTTCCGGGGTGGCAAAATCCTCAAGCATGTGCAGGAATGTGCCGCCTTTCTCATAGCTTATTTCATCAAAAATTTCGTTTATTTCTTCAGGAGTTGAAACATCTACGCTTATTGGATGAGTATGGATCAAAGAATCCGCAGAAAATGCGGTTGCTATCACATCATCAAAATACTGTATGTCCATCTGCCATTCAGGGAAAACTGCTTCCATAGCCTTAAAGCTCATGTACGTTGCAAAGCTTTCGTTAAGCCAGAGGTCATTCCACCATTCCATCGTGACCAAATCTCCAAACCATTGATGGGCAAGTTCGTGCGCTACGGTTTCTGCTATTTGCTGTTTGTACGAAACGGCTGAATCCTTTTCAGTTCCAAGCATTGCGGTTTCCCTGAATGTTATTGCTCCCCAGTTTTCCATTGCCCCTGCCGCAAAGTCCGGTATTGCTATCAAATCCACTTTTGGCAAAGGGTATTTTATCTTAAAATAGTCCTCATAAAATGCAATGAATTTCTTTGCATAGCCAAGCGCCAGATAACAAAGCTGCTTTTTGCCAGGAGTTGCCAGCACATTTATCTTTAGCTTGCCCAGGCTTGTGCTTACGCTTTCGAATTTTCCAACGCCTAAGAAGAGCAGATATGAGGACATTTTAGGCGTTTCCATGAACTTGACTGTCTTCCTGCCATTGCTTATAGTTTCCGATTTTACCGGCATGTTTGAGATTGCACGCATCTCTTTAGGTATTTCCATCGTGACATCAAACGTTGCCTTAAAGCCAGGTTCGTCAAAGCACGGAAATGCTGCGCGGGCATCCGCAGCCTCGAATTGCGACGTAAGGATATATTCTTTTGCGCCTTTCTGGTTGGTATATTCGCTTTTGTAAAATCCGTACATGTCTTCGTTGTTTATTCCGCTGAAATTTATAATCAGTGTGGCTTTGCCCGAAACTGCTTTATTGAAGCTTAATGTTGTGATTTTATTTTTTTTGTCGATTTTTACGCTGCAATCCTGTTCTGAACCGCTTGACATTATTTTTGCATGCTTGAACTTTATTTTATTGGAGTTTATTTTTATCGAATTTGTTTGTTTTGATATTGACACCAGAATTTCTTCCGTCCCTTCATATACGAAGTTCTTGAAGTCAGTATTAAAAAATAATTTGTAGTTAATTGGCTTCACTATGTCCCCTAGCCTGTTCGCGCTTGCTTTGGTTTTTTGATATTTTGATTGCATATATACACCCTATAAACATGGTTTTAGAATTTTAAACATCAACTGCCTAAGCCCAGCTGTTCGATGGTTTCCTTTACTGCCTTCCTTACTGCTTCGTCGCTTGAATAAGTGTTTTTCCATCCTTTTGAGTATAGCTTTACAGGAGACAGTTCAGCAACTTTTACGTCACCTTTCCAGCCGCCGCCGTCTTCAGTCTTTACCAGCATTTTTTCAACGCCTTTCGCACCCATTTCCTCTATAACCATGTCTGCAATTTTCATTACGGAAGTGGTGCCTTCATTTGCGATATTGTAAACGTCAAGATCCTTGGTCTTTTCATGCGAGAAAACCATTGCCCTTATGCAATCGGAAACGTGTAAATACGATTTTCTTTGCGTTCCATCCCCAAGTATTTCGAGTTTTTTGCTATCCTTGACAAGCTTTTTTATGAAATCGAATATTACGCCGTGTGTAGAGTTCTTGCCAACTATGTTTGCGAACCTGAATATTGTTGACTTTATCCCGTAATAATTTGAATATGCGCTTATCATTGCCTCATCGCTAAGCTTTGAAGCGCCATATGATGATATGGGGAGTAGCGGCCCATATTCTTCAGGAGTAGGCAAAACTTTTGCAACCCCAAAAACAGTAGAGCTTGAAGAAAACATCAGATCGCTTATCCCGTTCTTTCGCACTGCTTCCAGGATATTGAAGGTGCCAAGTATATTAGAATCAAAATCCTTTTCAGGGTTTTCAAAACCGTGCCGTACATCTGAATTTGCAGCGAAATGTATTATTGAATCGGCTTTCAGCTTTAAGGCTTCCTCTCTTTTTGTTATGTCGATTTTCGTTAATTTTAGATCTCCAAGTTCATATAGGGGTTTTAGAAATCTGTCGTCGCCTGTTGATGACAGATTATCCACAACTTCAACCGAATGGCCTTCCTTTAAAAGCAGCTCAACCATATTAGACCCTATAAAACCAGCACCACCAGTAACTATTATTTTCTTCGACTCCATTCCAACACGATTTCTTTTAAAAAAGAAATTATAAAAAGTGGTCATAAATTTAGTTGTATTTGCCTGCTTGCCCTAAATTCTATGCTTTTGATCAATTTTTTATGGTCGCTGAGGAATTCCAAGGTATACTCTCTGGATTTTATGAGCGTGTATTCGATATTCATCTTGTTTGAAGTTATCCGATCTTCTTTCATAAACGTACCCAGATAGCAAAGGCGGACGTAAGCAGGGACTTTTTTCTGCTCCTGTATAGTTATAGATACATTAGCTTTTATCGATTTAGGACTTCTTTTTGATTTTGAGCCGTTTTCTGGTGAATCCGGAACGCCCTGGATTTTTTGTAGATGGATTTCAGGCTCTATTTCGTTATACCCGATGGTTTTTATGAATAAAGTGTCTGGAGACAGTTTTAAGCCATCCCTTTCTATCATATAGTTCAACGCGCCGAAACCGGATTCCAGATGTTTTAGCTTGGCTATTATTCGTTCTTCTTCCACATTGAAAAATACAAGATCTTCTACAGCCTTTTTTGCCACATCGGTAGGCTGCTTGAGATAGATTTTGGATTGGCATAGCCTTCTGATATCTTGGTCTATGTCGGTTATGCTGTGGACTAGTAGCATTAGGCCCACGCCCAATTTCCTGAAATCCTGAATCCTTGAGCGTATGTCCATAACCGTTGCAGATTTTTGGTCCTTGAAAAGCATTTGGGCTTCCTCAACGCATATGAGCATGCGAAGACTTCCGTCTCCTTTAGTATCAAATTTTGAGGTTTCCGAATACAGCTGATTTAATATCAGTGCATAAAAAAAGCTTTTCATCTGGACGCTGACTTCCGAAACATCGAATATTATCCCGTCTTCCAGCAATTTGCCAATGCTTATTGATTCCCTGCCAGAATATTCCGGAAATTGGAGTATTTCTATTAGGCCTTCCAATGAGGATTTTATGTTCTCGCCATGCTTTGTATATTTTACTCCGGTGTTGCTTCTGCTTCCGTGAAGCTCTATTATCGATTCGCTTATTTCCTTGTATATTGATATGGGATCGATCGCTTTATTGTTGGAATAATAACGCCTGAATGCGTTTAGCAGGCATTTCTCAAGCGGCTTCTGATAAGGGCCAGACTCTGAAGCTGACGCAAGCAGCATTGATAGATCCTGGTAAAATCTTTTAATTTCTACCCCTTCCGGAGGAATGAAAAAGTTTATTGGAACCCCATCGGAGCATATTTTTATTACATGCATGCCATGCGATTTGCCGAAATTAGCCCATTCGTCGGTTGGAGCTATTACGGCTATTTTAGGCTTTTCTTCTTGCTTGCTTAGCTGCGATATTATGCCCATAGCTTCGCTCGTTTTGCCTGTCCCTGGAAGGCCGCTTATTATAAAGCCCAGGTTGAAAAGGTTTTTGGGCATCTTTATATCTTTATAGTAATCGGCAGACGAGTATTTTACCGAACCTACCTTAATTCCGGATTCAGAAAATGAGGGCTTTGAATTAATCACATATTTCAGATCGTAATTGCCATAGGGCTTTAGGAGCTTGGCCGCAGCTAAGTTTCCAAAAGGTATCATTTTTGTTTTATTGACATAATCGAAGACCTCTGTTATATTATTCGTGTTTATCTCTGCATTCCCCATCACAAGTGCCTTTGAATGCACATATTCCGAAATTTTATCCGTGTATTCTTGATCCAAGATGTAGAATAGGGCTATTTTATATGATATACCATTGTTCATTATCGCAAAGTTTATTTGCTCTAGCGCCTCTTTTAGGATTCCTGATTCTTCGGAGTTGTCAAAAATTTCATGTTGAAACGAAGTTGAATCGCTGTTTCCCAAATTTAGAAAATTTCTCCATGTTGAGTTAAAGCGGTTTGGCATAGAGCTAAGTGTTTTTTCCATCTCTGCCTTTACGTTTCCAAGTTCTGAGGTGACCAAAGGCACAAATACTATGCCAAAAACTCCGGATCTTACCCCTATGTCAAATATGTCAGAGAATAGATCTTCCCTGATTGATTCTATTGATTTGTAAAAAAGGCACACGGACGCTTTTTTGAAGGCAAGCTGCTTATTTGCTAGGGAAAACGAGAGCCCGTCCATAGTGCTTGATATTAAATTTATTTTTTCAGACGGGTTTTCACAGTTTAGTTTGATGAATGTGCTTTTTGATTCGAAATCGTATAAAACTGCAAAACCGTCTGCGTATATGCGTTCCAACAACAATTGGCCATTGAATCCATCGCTTGGGACGCCATCGAATTTGAATAAGTTTGATTCAGGCATGCAGAATCACTACCAAAAGTTGCAATGAAAGCATTAATACCAAAAGCGATGTACTGGCGGCCCGCAAGTATTTTTCCCTTAGAATTGCGTTAGAGCATAAGGCAGAAATCAGAATCAAAACTGCGATCGGTACCGCAAATGCCTTAATCCCTGAGAATATTGAAAGGGTGGATAGAAGCCAACAGGAAAAAATTGATAGAGCCAGTGTAACCCTTACCGTATGCGTGCCCTTTTTCGAACCCCCATATAACCGTGATATGTTTGCGAGCATTTTAGGCACCTATGAGCATCCAAATGCCGAATAGTATTATCAACAGCGATACGATCATTTCCTTTATTTGACGTTTCTCAGTATATCCGTAAAGCACTGAAGCTATCGCCACCAAAAAACAGACTGAATCGGCAAGCGTATACAGTAATGACGTGTTAGGTTTCAGCATCATGAAGTATCAACCTTTGAGATTCGAACATAAGCGAGCATAAGGCCCCTTTTCTTGAAAATGTAGAGATAAGCGAGTCAAATTCTGCATAGTCTGATTTTCCGCATGCAACAATATTTAGCAAACCATTTTTGAATTTGTTTGAAAGTATCCTTGACGTAGTGCAGTTCAAAAAAGAGCTAAAGTCCATATAGGAGGCAATTTCTAATATTTTCTTTGGATTTTTTTTGTTTATGTATACGCCAGAAGCCAGGTTTTTTTCATATGCAAGCCTTGAAGCTACAGATTTTCTGAAGTTTTTTGAACAGCTTATGAAATTGCCACATATTACTTGCGTGAAATCAGAATATGTTGCTGCTCCAAATTCAGGCACATGGCTTTCAAATGGCAGTATGTTGTAAGTTGCATTGATGCCATATGCCTCTTCCTTGAGTATCGCCATGCTTCGCTCTTCAAAACTTGAAGTCTTTCCCTCGCCAAATTGCAAGTAACAACCTACTTTGTCCAAATCGGAATACAGCTTAACCGAGTCCTTTGCGTTTATCTTGGATGAAATAAAAAATAGCATGAACAGTCCAGATAGCCCAATGAAAAGCAATCCCTGCACCATGTCATATTGGAGCAAAATGAATCCAGATGCCGTAAAAAGCAATGCAAACGACAACAATTCATTGCTAGATAGATTCATCGATAAGCACCCTTTTATAGCCAATGGCCCATTTTACCGTTTCAATCTCGACTCCTGAAGAGGTGCAAAACCTGCTTATGGCGTTGTCATCGTTCCAGTATGCCTTTGATATTGACTGAAAAAGATTCGAGAATTTTGACAAGTCCGTTGATTTTATTGCGTTCTCGCGTATCTTTTTGATTGCGATTTCGGATAGTACAATGTTGCTTCTTCGGATTTCTTTATATAATTCAATTGCCGATTCATTTTTGCTTTCATCGGGATTGTCCTTTTTCACACCTCTTAACGAGTCCATAAGAATCGGGTAAAGCGATTCCAGCTTTGCAGAGTAAGAATCTTTAAGATATGCCAGTATTGAAAGGGTAAGAATTGAAATGTCGCACAAACTCAAATCTTCAGCCGATCTTGACTTGAATTCCAGTGAAATGCTGTCACGATATAAATCGATCTGCAGTTTTGCAGGTTTTGTGCCCAAATCCAGGTCAAACGAGTAATAGTTCCCCCTTGAAATAAGTTTTGCATTTGGTAGGAAAGACATGACACGCATCAATTCATTTCCAGAAACAAGGCGTTCGGCTTTTACGTTTATTTTTCTCTCAGCAACCATACTATCTTTTTTCATTTCAAGCACCAGATTTTTGCAATATGTGTTTAATCGATGCCGCGATAATAATGTCTTTGATTCCCAACTTCCGCATGAAATATATTACTTTTTCCCTGGTGCAGCCGTTATCAATGAGCATGCGGACAATCTTTTCTATGGAGATGGATCTAAGCTCGCTTTCTATTAAGAAATCGAGTTTTCCGCTTATCTCCTTTCCGAATGCATGTTCGGCAGCTTCCATTATCGAACGCTTAGTAAGGGTATATTCCATGGAATCACACTTCACAGTACAGAAACCTATCTCGAATTTTTGTATGTGCTTTATAGCTGACTTTTTTACCTTTCCGCCAAGGCTTAGCATTATGCAGTAACACGATCCCCTTTCCAACTCCGGAAGAGCTATAAGCTCTTTTTCTTCCAACAGCATTGACGATTTAAGCGAATTCAAGTTATCCGTTCCGTATATCTTGAACAGGAATATAGTACCGGCATTGTAGATTATTTCGTTGTTGACGTCTCCTAAAAGTTGTGTTGCGGCTATTATGCCTATCCCGTATTTCCTTCCTTCCCTGAATATTCGTGATATTTGGACTTTGGTATCAGGATTTCCTAAAAAGTGCCATATTTCATCAACAAACACTGACATGTCAATGCTGCCTATTGAGCCCATACAGTCAAGAATTTGAGATAGCAACAGTGTAGCCTTTGACAGCTTCGCCTCAGCTTCAAATTTTGACAGGTTAAGGTATTGGCCCTTGGATTTTGAAAATCCTGCTTTCGGTTCGAATTCAGATAATGCCAATGCATGTGCTATTCCGGCGTATTCCCCAGACCAATCCAATATTATAATGCGCTTGCCTGCAATTGATGAGAATTTCATTATCAGGTTTAGCATCAGGTTAGTTTTTCCAGACCCTGAAGTGCCGAGTATTGCAATATGTGGATTTATGAGGCTCTTTCTTACATAGAATACCGGATCACGGTATTTTTGGGTTTTGCCTATGTAAACAGCTTCTTCTAACTCTTCTAGGGAATTTTGCGGCTCCGAAGGCTCAAAGAAGGGGATTTTAGAAACAAGAGATCCAACAGGGATTATATTTTTCATTTTTACCACTAATGGATGGCCAGGATTATTTCAGAAGCCTTCAAAACCTTTGAGGTTGAACCAAGTACCGAATCGAATAGGCTAGACACTTGCTTTATGGCCATTTTTGCAGAATTCTGTGCGGCATAGGCGTTATCCCCGTACTCTGACACTATAACGTAATAATGGACGTCTACTGGAGTTCCGCCAGATACGAAGTCTTCTATTTCATCGCTTAGGTGGCTTATTTCGGCTCTGAGCCTTGCCTCCACCATTGCGGACTTATGGGAGGATTTGTCAAGGCGCGAAAGCTGTATCTCCTTTATTCTTTTCTGTGTCTGCAGCTTTTCCATGAAATTTTTTAAATTGACCCTTTCGACAGATGCCATGAACCTGAAAGGAAATTCTGTTTTGGATATTATGCTTTCCATACTATCCCTGTCCAGTTTCCCATTTCCGGATCCGTTTATAGATGAAGCAGCTATTGCAGTGTATCCATTGTTCAATCTGCTAAGTAGACATAACTTGTCATTTCCTTCAATCATATTGCCATCGCTGCCGTTAACGCCAAGTAACCGCTCGGAATGAATTATGTTGGCTTTGGTGTCTATTATCAAAAGTGCATAGGCTATGCCGAGCAGTAGTGCCATTGGCCAGTAATTATGCATAAATGCGATTATAATCAGAGCGATGCCAGCCTGCATTATCAGGTTCTCGTTTCTTCTTAGTGCATTTTTAATCTTCATTTCAAAACCTTAAAACACGTCAAACCTTGAAAAGGACACTTCTGTTCCGAGTATCCTAGCAAATTCCCTTGCAGATATTATGGTAAGAATTACGCTGAAGATTGGAAACATTATCACTTCAACCACTATCAGCACCACCTGCCTGAAAACATACAGTATTGAATTTTCAGAGGATGAGAGTATGGAAGACGCATTTGAGAAAATGGAACTTATTGATTCTTTGCTTGGCTGCGAAGATTGATTATAGGAATACAGGCCATTCAAGCTAGATTTTGTTGCGGTTATTAATTGTAAAGTAGAAGTTTGCGAATAGCTTTGAACCATAGATGCATCAAGCATATAGGACATTGGCAGCACCACGAAAAGGCTTATCGCTATAGCCATTATTGCCCCGCCAAGCCTGCGGGTAAGATAAAGGGTGCGGAGGACCATGCCCAAAGGCAATAGCACAGGTATAGCTACATATGAAATTACTTTGATTACTGAATATTGCAAGAATATACTGAATACTGAAAGCGTGAGGAGTTCTATTATATCCCCCAATTGCATGAGGAACGGCTTGAACAGGTTGTTAAATGATATCGATGCCAAGCCAATGCTCAGATGCAGCGAGGAAATAAGCCCTGCAACAGCATATAAGCTGCTTATTGCAAGAAGCGACCCGCTCGACAGGTCAAATAACGATGGATATTGATGGCCGTTTATTGTGACTCCGGACAACCCCATTAGGTAACCTTCCGAAAAACATATTGCATAGCTATAGTTGTATGGACCTGTGCATGCATTGACAGAATTGCCAGAAACCCCATATGCTATGGAATTGGTAATTCCCGTTACAAAACCACCTGGAAGAAACAGTATTATTAAAATTCCAAGAATTGCGGCATTTATAAACGATTCTATGAGTTCGTTCCTGCCGAAATCCTTGAGCTTTTTGTTGTCGAATGCGAACCCAAGCCCAAATATGATTCCGCCCACTGCCAGCATTATCGAAACGATTGTAATACCTATTTCGTATCCGTACATTCGGCCGCACGCTTTATGTTGTAGACACGGAATTGGCGAGCAGATGCGAAGATGCAACTGCGAGAGAGGTTGATGCCACGCTTAGAAGGCTTATTATTATTGCCCCGATTATGATATTTATCGAAGCTGTATGGAAATTGGCCCTCTTGTCCGGAGGCATTACCTGGCCTACGGCATAAAATACCCCAGCAACTATGAAAAGAACCGCGCCAAGGATAGGGCCTACCTGCGAAAGCACAGATTTGATGTATGTCAATTCGGATACGATGCCTATCGTACTCGAATTCAGGAGCATTGAAGAAGCACCGTTGCTTATCGAAAACAGGTATATCTGCAGTACGAAAAGCAGGATAAGCAGATGCTTGATCCTGAGCAATTTGCTAGCTAGTGCTTTTACATATCTAGGAATTTTTGGCATGTCTACACCTTTTACTTTTATACAAGTATTTTATTTAGATAAATATTTAAATACTTTTATACAAGTGAGGCGTAGGAAATAGGCATTAGATTTCTGAATTATTTGGATTTATTCGCAGAATAGTTCAGGTATTCGGAGCTTATGTAGGAAAACCCTTCTGGAAGGAAGGTGTATTTGTTCGATATGTACCTTGAGATGTTCATGTACAGGTTCGGGAACTTTATGGTGGCGTTTCTGTATGCTGTTATCCTGTGCGATATTGAGGATATGGATCCGTTTAATGTTACGGTCCTGTTCGCCAGCACCAGGTAGAACATGCAGCTTTTATTAGTAGAGAAGCTTGTCTTGACGTCTTTTACGTTCAAGAACTTTCCGAAGCTGTATTTTGAAATGCTCCTTTCATAATTAGAATAGTTGGATTGGCCGCTTATGCTTATGCCATTTATGAAATTCGACGCATTTCTGAGCTCGAAAAAGCTTGCATTCGAGCTGAACGATAGCGTTGCCGTGTAGGTTATATTAAAACCAGGAGCGCAGAAAGAATCGAACGTGTAATATGGAAATGCGTACATCTTTACTTTTTTTGTACTGTTTACTACTGAAGTGACAGGAATTTTGACAGTACTTTTTACGTAGCTACCGAAATAGCTGATTGTGCCAAGGGCGGATTTTGCCACGGCAGACGTATTGCTCAACGGGGTCGTTCTTGCTGTAGTATAGTTGGAATAGTTAAAAGGCATAAAATAAGCATATATGCCTTTGGTGAATTCTGGTGAAGCAATATTCAGGGAAAGATTGGCAACATAGTCGTTCGTTTCGTTTATCTGGCTTAATGTTGAATTTATTTTTTGCCCGTTTCCATAGAAGAACTGTATGTTTGACAGGTTCGCTGTCGTGTAATTAGAAAGCCCCGAATAATCGACTTCAACAGGATAGTAAACGGTTGAAGAATTGGGCTGATGCTCAAAAAGAGAGTCATTGATGCTTATCCTTGCATGCGGAAACATGCCCAGAGACAGCGAGGGCCCGGTAGGCCATATTGGTGCTATGATAAGGGCTATGGCGACAACCACGGCAGCATAAGGCACCATTCGTACGGTTTTTTTTGATGGTGAAAATCTTTTGCGTATTTTATGAAGTTTAGACTCTCCAAAAGCAGCACTTATGAATATTGATATGACTGCGCCTATGAGCAGATAGTATCCAACTATGGCAGTGTTTATTGCAAAATTCAGGTTTGCAAAAAATCCAAGGAAATACAGCAGATCTGGAAGCGCAAGTACGGAATATGAATATAGCTTGTATTCCCTTTTCATCTCAATGATATATACTGTAAAAAATGCCGCGATGGAAAATATGCCGTAGTATGCCGTGATGCTCTTTCCCATATAGAGAAGAGAGCCAGCGATTATGAAAGCCAGAGCACCTACGATTTCGTAGGTGGAGAGCTTATCGCTGAATGCTGACAGTACTCCCAAGATTACGAATAAGGGAAATGCGTACAGTATGAAGTACGCGTTGTTGGTAATGGTAAAGTATGCCAGAAATACTGCAGCCAGAAAAAGCCACAGTGCAAGGGCGATAGGTTTTAACGCCCTTTCTACGTCCCTGTTTGGCATCCATACCAGCCATTTTTATTTTAATCTTATGGAATCAAGGTTCATTGGAGCCCTTGCATCTGCATGTACCAATCTTCCGAGAGTCCTTGCGAGATCCTCGCATTTCTGCTCTTCTCCGTGCATTGTGAATATGTTCTTCGGCTTTGCGCTCAGCTTCTGCACGAAGCTCATGAGCTGGTGCCTGTCGCTGTGTCCGGAAAAACCTTCAACTGTTTTTATGTTCATGTTGACTTTTATTGGCACGAGCTTTCCGTTTTCGTCCGGAAGAGGCACTTCGCTTACTCCGTTCTGTATCCTGCGGCCCATGGAGCCTGCGCTGTTGTATCCGACGAATATAAGGGTGTTCTTGGGGTCGTCTGCCAGCCTCTTGAAATATTCCACGCTAGCTCCACCGTTCATCATTCCTCCGCTAGCGAGTATTATGGAAGGCCCCTTTTCGAAGACCTCCTCCCTCTCTCCTTTTATAACCTCGAATATGTCGCTTTCGAACGGTGACCTGTTGCTCAGTATCCTGTTCTTGAGGTTCTCCTTCAGGTATTCCGGATAAGCAGTGTGTATGGCGCTTGCCTCGAGTATCATTCCGTCAAGAAACACCGGGACGTCAAGCTTGTAAGGGCTGTTTTCCCCGGTCAGGTAGCTTTCCAGCACCAGCTGCAGCTCTTGGCTTCTTCCGACTGCAAACAGCGGCACCAGAACCTTGCCCCCACCGTCTATGGTCCTCTTTATCGTATCCATAAGGTTCTTTTCGGCATCGTGCCTGTTTGGGGTTATATCGCTTGGTCCCCCGTATGTGCTCTCTATGAAAAGGGAGTCTATGCGCGGGTAGCGCGTCGATGTTGGGTCGAAAAGCCTTGTGAAGCCATACTTCATGTCCCCGGTATGCACTATGTTGTACATCCCTTCTCCGACATGCATGTGGACCGTTGAGCTTCCGAGTATGTGGCCTGCATTGTGGTATGTGAGCTTGAGCTCGTCGGTTATGTTTGTTACCTCGTTATAGTCCCTTGTTATTATGTGCGTAAGCATTTTGCGAACGTCCTTCTCCGAATACAGTGGAGTGGCTCCGCTTCTCTGGACCAGCTTTATGTAGTCATTGAGCAGCAGCGCTGCAAGATCCCTGGTTGGAGGTGTGCAGTATACCGGACCCTCGTAACCGTACTTGAACAGATACGGTATGAAGCCCATATGGTCCATGTGCCCGTGGGTTACGACTACGGCATCCAGCTCGTTTATCGAGAAGTTGGCGCTGTCAAGATACGGAAAAGCCTTGTTGTTTTCTGAATTGGCGTTGGCATCCAGGCCTTTTATTCCAGGCTCAGGGCTTATTCCGCAGTCTATTATTACCTTCGAATGGGGCGTTTCAAGCAGCAGGCTGCTCCTGCCAACCTCCCTGAAGCCGCCAAGGGCAGTTGCCTTCAGCCATTCGCTTTTCGTTATAACGCGATTTATGTTCTTTCCTATTGTATTCAGGAACTTTTTCCTAAAATCGCTTTCGTTGAACATGAGCTGCCTGACTCCCTTTATGGTCTCGCTGTCCATAGTAGGGGTCCTGAGTACCCTGGGAACCCAGCTCGTCTCGGTGGCTATGGCCTTCAGCGTTGAGCCGCCCTTGCCTATGACAAGTCCAGGCTTAAGGGCTTCTATGTAAACCTCGGCAAAATCCGGAACGAACCTTATGTTGGTAACGTTGGCCTCCTTCGGTATGAGCTGCTTTACCACCTCCATGGCCTTCTCAGGAGCCATAAGGGATGAATTCTCGCTGCGTATTATGAGCTTTTTCTTTATAGCAGATGCTATGTCGCGCACTAGGTTCTCGTCTTGGTAAACCGCTTTTATGTTCTTGACTACGACTATGATGTCAGGGCCCTCGAACTCGGCTTTCGAAAATCCGGCCTCGCTAGGCAGCAGCGACTGTATCTTTTTGAAAAGCTCTTCTGATCGCTCTTTTGATGTATCTTTCTCAGTTTTTTTGTCTTCCAATAAATCACTTCAGTAAAACAAGTAGCACCCTAATTGATTGCATTCCGAAAGGCGGAATCAGCATGGCTCATTTCTGAGCTGTTGCCTTTTCCAGTTCCTTTCCAGTATACTCTACATACCCGTTGGCTTTTGTTATCGAAGCAACGGTTATGTTGTTTCCAGTGGCCGAATCGCGCCTCATCGCGATGCTGAGAGCCCTGGCTGCTACCTTTATGCCATCCTTTATTGTCAGCGTGGGCTTGTATGTCTCTTCCAGGTATCCAAGCGCAGTCAGTGAACCGCTTCCCGTGGATGTGAACTTTTCCTCTGTAAAGCCTCCGAGCGCGTCAAGATTGTAGACGTAGCCCTTGTTGTCATCGTCAACTCCAGCAACTATGAGCTGCACGTAGAACGGCATCATCTTGTTCTCCTGCAGTATTATCGATAGCAGCGTAGCTGCGGACTTTGGAGACATTGGCCTGCTCTCGTTCATCTTGTATATCTCGTTTTGTATTTTAAGTATCCTTATTATTTCCTGCGCGTCGCCCACTGCGCCGGCTATTGTCATTGCAAGGTTCGAATCTATAGACCAGACCTTCCTTGCTTCGGTGCTTGCTATGAACGTATCCATAGTAGCCCTAGAATCGGCTCCAACCACAACTCCATCAGAGCACACTATCCCTACTGTAGTCGTTCCCTTCATATATCTTTTCATATCTTTTTCATCCATAAACTCGCCTCGGTTTAACGCAAACAGATGGGCATTACTGCTTATCCTGCAGAATCATTGCCTGCAGGTAAACAAACCCATTGCAAAATTCATCCAAACAAACACACTTGCAGTTATTATGTAAAATAATCAAAGCCGAAAAACAAGGCTCACAAAAAAACTGGCCATTAAATTTTCATAGGTTAACTATAAAAGG
>JAKBRD010000004.1:0-29732 GCA_021834865.1 Microcaldota archaeon
TGGAATCCCCGAGCGACATTCCTCTCGCGCATAGGTACATCTTTAGATGTTCCATCGGTGTCAGATAACCTATCGGGCTGGCTTCCTGCGGTATGCTCACTATCCTTTTCCTTATCTCCTTTGCGTCTGTTATGTTGTCTAGGCCATCTATCCTTACTGTGCCTGAGCTCTGCAGCAGCTGGGTTGAGAGTATCCTCATGAGCGTAGTCTTTCCTGCTCCGTTTCTGCCGATTACCGTAGTTAGCCTTTTGTCAATGTCAAAGCTTATTCCCTTGAGCGCATGGTTGCCGTCGCCGTAGCGCTTGTCGAGCCTTTTTATCTCTATCATCGTAAAGCTTTTTTCTTACTGATATATAAACCTCTGCAACATGTGCATCATGTGAAAAGTATACGCTTATGGAAAAATGTATATGAAGCTAAATTTCTTAGAGAGCGCTAAACCAAATCCGTAGAAAGTGTTAAAGGAGGCTAGGAAGTCAATATGCATGTGATTTGATGCCAGAAGCAAACGAACAGATTGTTGAAAAGGGCGACAGCATAGAAGTATTTTACACAGGGACGCTTGACAATGGGACCGTATTCGATTCCAATGT
Source organism: Microcaldota archaeon (assembly GCA_021834865.1). The sequence goes on from JAKBRD010000004.1 coordinate 594, forward strand.
TGGAAAAGAGCCGCTGGCTTTCACTGTCGGATCCGGGGAGCTCATAAAGGGTTTTGACGAAGGCGTTATAGGCATGAAGCTAAACGAAACCAAGAAAATTGCAATAAAGGCTGCCGATGCCTACGGCGAAAAGCAGGACGAACTAATAGTAGACGTCCCTGCCGAGAATTTCGGCGAAGTAGAAGTAAGGGAGGGCATGGGAGTAAGAACCGAGGACGGCCACGAAGGAACAGTAATCAGCATAGGCGAGAAAACTATAAAGGTTGACTTCAATCCGCAGCTCGCAGGCAAGGACCTGAACTTTGAGATAAAAGTAGCGAAGATAAAGAAGCACGCTTAAACTTTTGTGGCTTCGTTATCTTTGTCTGAAGTTATGCCTACAGAGTATCCATTCCTGTGCTTGCCCGGAGGGAGCAGCTTCTTCCCATCAAGGTATACGTCGACACCTTGCTCGCCTTTGGCAGCGGCCTCGAACTGGAGGTCTCTCATAAGGTTGTTCAGCCTTATGTAATCAAAATAGTGTAAGGCCATTTCTACAGCATAATCGGCTTGCGAAACAGGCTCAACATCTGGATTATTCAGTGCGCACGAATATACTTTCGAATATATTGCAGTTAATGGATCATTAAGAGCTTCCAGGCCAGAAAGCCCATACTTCAGCGCAATCTCTTTTATTTTTTCACCTTCCGATTCCACAAATCCCTTGAATCCCTTTTCGCTGTTTGCCCATTGTAGCCCGTCAAAAAACTGCAGGAGTGATTTTTCGTCCCTTTGCTTTTGCAAATCTGCCTTTTTCTCCATATAATAACGCCATATCAGTGTATTTTGCTTCCTGGGGCTGCATCCTTGTCAGGCACTATGAGCGACACGTTTAGCTCGTCTTCCGCTGCCAGAAGCATACCGTCGGATACGACTCCTGCTATAGTTCTAGGCGCAAGGTTTGCCACCACTATTATCTTCTTGCCTATTAGCTCTTCCCTTCCGTAGAATGCGCCTATTCCTGCAACTATGGTCCTTCTTCCAAGTTCCCCTAAATCAAGCGTCAGCTTGTACATTGGCTTCCTTGTTGATGGATGAGGTTCCGCATCCAGTATTTCGGCGACCCTCAAGTCTACAGCTTCGAATTTGTCAAAGCTAATCCTCTCGTAATCGCTGATTGACATCACCGACTCATCGGCATTGTTGGCCCCTGCTGCAGATTCAAGTGAATCTTCACTGCTGCCTACTTTTTCTATCGAGTCAGCGGAACCCTTCCTTTCGAGTTCGTCGCGCTCGTTGATGTCATCCATTATGCTGTCCAGATCGTGTGAATTGCGCGCCAAATTATGCACCGTTGACTATTCTATTCTTTAATATATTTATGCATATAGTGAAGCTGCAACTTTTCTGATGCCAACAGCCTGAATCCATGTTTTTCAAGCATAGATTTTAGCTCGCTCTCTGAAATGCGGATGTGCTGTGGCGGGCCAGCTTCTACTTCCTTCCTGAATTCTATAAATACCACTTCCGAACCCTTCCTGAAGGTGCTCGACATGGCCTTCAAGGCTTCCTCTTTGCAGCCCAGGTCATGGAATACGTTGGAAAAAAATACTTTGTCGTAATGCGAATAGTCGTGCACCTTGCAGACGTCCTCTTCAATTACCTCCACATTCTTTATGCCTAGCTCCGAAATCTGCTTTTTTATAAGCAGGAGACCGTTATGCCCGGGCTCTAGGGCGGTTATTTCGGATTTCGGATTTTCTGATGCGAATGTTAGCGCATAGAATCCGTCTCCTGCCCCAACATCAATCAGGGACTGCCCGTCCTTAAGGCCGACAAATGCCTTTACCGTGTCAAGCGGCACGAAGTTATTGCGCATTTCCCTTATTCTCGAATAATCGAAATGATCCCACTCCATTGCATCACAGTATTTGCTCCATTATATGAATCGCACATATTGCAACCCAAAGTTAATAACGCTTTTGAGGCAAGAGATTTAGTGAATGACTAAAAGCTTGCCGCAACATAATTGTTATCGTGGTTATAATGGCAGGCTCCGAAAGCGGCAACTCTGTTAAAGAGGCCATAGGAAGCATAAAAGCGGACAATATAAAGCTTATTGAGAAGTTTGGCGCAGGCAGGATATCAGACGTAAAAGGGGTTCCGGACTTTTACACTTTCAACAACGGGCTTATGTATTCCCACAGGGATTTCGACAGGTTCCTGGCCAGCCTTAAAAGCAAGAAAAAGTGTGCGATAGTCTCGGGTTTCAACGCCAGCGGGCTCCCTCACCTAGGCCACATATCGGTTTTCGATACCAACCTGTTTTTCCAGAGGGAATACGGAGTGAACATCTTCATGCCAATCTCCGACGACGAAAGCTACGTATCTGGGAAGGTGGACACGCAGGAAACAGCGATAAAGAACTCGCTGATGCTGGTAAGGACCATGATAGCTTACGGTTTTGACGTTTCTAAGACTAAATTCATAATAGACCATATTTACACCAACATATACAATCTGGCCATAAAGCTTTCAAGGGGCCTGACGCTCTCGGAGGTCAAGGCTGTATACGGATACACGCCAGACCAGAACATAGGGCTGCATTTCTATCCGGTAGTTCAGTCGGCCCACATAACATATCCGCTTACCATAGGCTATGAAGACGTCATGGTGCCTATAGGCTCGGACGAAGACTCGCATATGAGGGTCTGCAGGGACCTGGCTGGAAAGTTTGGCATGGTCAAGCCTGCTGCAATACATTCCGTATTCATGCCAGGGCTTGACGGGGAGAAAATGTCCAAGTCCAGGAACAACGGCATATTCCTGAACGAATCTGAGAAGGAGATAAAGCGCAAGATAATGAGCGCGTTCAGCGGAGGGCAGGCCAGCGTCGAAGAGCACAGGAAGCTCGGAGGTAACCCAGATGTTGACATGGCATTCTTCTACTTGAAGAGCTATTTCCTTGGCAAAAAAGAGGCCGAAGAGCTTGCAAAGGACTACAGGAGCGGCAAAGTCCTGAGCGGAGAGATGAAGAACATGCTTTTCGACAGGATGGCTGAGCGCATCGCAAGGCTCAAAGACGCATACGCCAAAGTTTCCGAGAAAGACATGGAAAAGTCCATAATGGTGGATGAAGGAATCGACCTGCGCGCGCTTATGGGCAAGTATGACATTTTCAAGTGACGCCATGGAAAAACTGCTGATAGGCACAAGAGGGAGCGCACTTTCCATAGCACAGACTGAAATAGTCGCAAGAAAGATAGGGCAGGCATACCCGAATATCAAATGCGAGCTGATAAGGATAAAGACGCTCAACGAGAAGATAGACAGGAGTGCGGAAAAGGCAACCGACAAGGACATATACACAAAGGAGATCGACGCCGCACTATCCGAAGGCTCCATAGACATTGCAGTCCACAGCCTAAAGGACCTTAAGAACGAGCTGAACGAGGGCATTGTACTGGCTTGTGTTCCGGAAAGGGACAGCCCGTTTGACTGCATAATAAAAGGAAAGGGTTTCAAATCCAAGAGCAGCCCAGTAATCGGAACAAGCAGCATACGCAGAAAGATGCAGGTCTCCGGCATAGTTAGAAATGCCGTTGTAAAGGACATACATGGAAACGTAGATACGCGCCTGAAAGCTTTGGACAACGGCTCTGTCGATGCGCTAATACTTGCGGAATCCGGAATGCGCAGGCTTGGCTACAGCACAGGTTTCGAGGAGCTTGGAGTGGACATAATGGTGCCTGCCATAGGCCAGGGCGCGTTGGCCATTACTGCACGCGCCAATGACAGCAAAATAATAAAAATGATGAAAGGCATAGGGGATAAAAAAGCCGAATCCGAGACGTCTGCGGAAAGGGCTTTCGGGAGGGTATTTGGCATTGGATGCGATGTGCCTATAGGGGCATTGGCTCTTGCGGATGAAAAGAGAATGAGCATAAAAATTACCGGGTTCCTTTCCGATATCGAAGGCAAAAAACAAGTAAGAAAGAGCATTGAGGGCAGCTTAAACAATCCAGAAGGGCTCGGAAGGGAATTGGGGAAACGGGTAATGGAAGACGGAGGGGAAGATATAATTGCCGGGAACATCAAAGGATAAAATCGCAGTATTCTGCCCGAAAGAGGAAGCAGGAGCTTTAAAATCAAGGTTCAAGGGCTTAAAAAACGTGGAATTTATACCGGCGATAACATTTGCCGACGACTGGGAAGCCGCTGCCAATGCAGTAAGGATGGCGGAGCTTGCTGCATATGTAATATTCGGATCCAAGCACTCGGTAAGCCTGTTTTTCGAAAAGGCAAAAGAGTTGGGGATAAAAAACCCTCTGAAAAATGCCGAGGTATTTGCAGCCGGACATGCAACTGCGATGGAGCTTAAGAGCTTCGGAATAGATGTTGCATATGCCCCAAACAGGGGAGGCCTTTACGAGGTATATGCAAGAATTTCAGGAATGGAGCATGGACCGGTAATAGAGATATCTGGCTCCGGAGCTGGCAAAACAGATAAATGGGAACTTGCACCGGGATTTATGCACATAAAGATAAGGGTTTATTCTGTCGAGGATTGCAAGCTGGAATTCGATCCGCATGGATATTCTGCAGTGGTTTTTCCGAGCAGCCTTGAGGTCGAATCCCTGTTCAAGAGCGTTGATTATGATTTCGGTGGATTTCAAGGGTTAAAAGCAATATGCATAGGCAGAAAGGCCCTTGTAAAAGCGAAAATGGCTTTTAAAGACGCCAAAGAAGCAGAGATAAACACGCTGGAATCTGCGATAAAGGCATCAGGTGCAAAGAATGGATAGTTATAAAGATAGCCTTTTGATCAGGGCGATGAGGGGCGAGCATGTGGAGAGGCACCCCGTCTGGTTCATGAGGCAGGCCGGAAGGTATCTCAAGGAATATGCCTGGCTTAAAAAAGGGCGCAATGTTCTCGAAGTACAGTCAGACCCGGAGACCTCGTCCGAAATAACCGTACTCCCGGTAAGAAAGCTTGGCGTAGATGCAGCAGTGCTGTATTCGGATATAATGGTACCGCTAAAAGCGGTCGGATACGAACTGCATATAGAGGAGAACATAGGCCCCATAGCAGACAATCTTCTTGACATAGGTGACAATGACGCAATTGGCCGCATCAAAAGGTTTGATTGCGAAAGAGACGCACAGTACGTGCTTGAAAATATAAGGCTTTCGATCGAAAAGCTCGACGGAGTTCCACTCATAGGCTTTTCCGGGGGCCCGTTCACGCTTTTCAGCTACATAATAGAGGGAAGGCCTTCCAGGACTTTTGAGCGCTCTAGAGAGGCAATGAATAATGACCCCACGGGCTTCGAAAAGGCTATGGATGCCGCTTCGGTACTTATAACCAATTATATCAAGGCGCAAATAAGGGCAGGGGTTTCGGTTGTCCAGATATTTGACAGCTGGGCCGGCCTGCTAGATAAAGAGGAATATGAAAGGTTTATATTGGGGCCAACCAAGCGCATATTGTCAGAATTGCCTAAAAACATTCCGAAGATATATTTTTCCGCCAAGACCGACGGCATGCTCGACCTATTTGCAAAATCGAATCCTGATTTCATAAGCTTAGACCCACGCACCCCAATACGCAAGAGTTATTACGAATTGGGCGAAAGGTTTGGCATACAGGGAAATCTTGATCCTGAACTGGCAAGGGCCGGAGGGGCAAGCATGGAAAAAGCCGTATCAGGAATCCTGAACGATGCAGCCGAAATCGATAAATTCATATTCAACCTCGGACATGGAGTATTGAAAGACACTCCTCCGGAGAATCTTAAAAGGATAGTAGGCATTGTGAAGGGACGCAGGCTTTGAATGCATTATTTTTTTGCGGCTTTGGCATAGGCATTGTATAATGCCATTATTATTCCATCAGAGTCATTAGGCATCCTTGGCATTTTTGCTTCGATTCCAAGATTCTTGCACAGCTCCACGTATTCGATTCCTGCATCGTACATAGTTTCAAGATTGTCTGATACGAAGCCTATCGGTATTATTACAAGTTTCTTCACGCAGTTCTTTGCAAGGCCATTTATCTGCCATGCGGCATCCGGGCCTATCCATTTCCCGGGAACGTCAGCTGCGCTCTGGAAGCTTAGGGACCATTTGCAGCCAAACCTTTTTTCTACAGAATTTGATGCATATATGAGCTCTCTCCTGTAAACGCTCAGGTCATCGGCATCGCTAAGCGGAAGGCTGTGAGCAGTAAAAAGCATTGTCCAGCTTTTGTCTATTTCGATTTCTTTCAGCTTTTCGGCCCATGCGTCAGCCAGGCCCGTCTCGTCGTGCCATGAGTTTACAAATTTTATTTCTCCGGAATAGCCGCATTCTTTGGCCGCAGCTTTTACGCGGTCAGAATAGCTTCCCGTGCCTATGTAGCTGTAGAAAGGAGCTACAGGAATGCAAAAAAGCCTAGAAACGGAATCGTCTTTGGCTTTTTTTATCGCGTCGATTATATGCGGTTCAGAATACTTCATGCCAAAATAGACCGATACGCTTCCCATTTCTTTGTCAAGTAACTTTTGAAGCTTTTCTGCTTGACTTTTCGTTATCTCAAGCAAAGGAGAGCTCCCACCTATGGCTGCGTACCTTTTTTTAAGTTTTTCAAGCTGGGCAGCTGAAGGCCTGGCTCCACGCAGTATTTCAGTGTAGTATCGTTCAACGTCATCGAGATCCTTCGGAGTTCCATAAGCCATTAAGAGTATCCCATCCATTTATTCACACATCCATCCTTATTCCGGTAAGAATGGGAGCTTCGTTGGTTATCCATTTTCTCGCTTCTGCAGACCTAAGCTCCTCGGTAACAGCAACCCATTCGAAAATATCTGGTATCTCGTATAATACTACGAATTCGTAATCCGCTATGCCAAATGACTTCGTAGTGTACGAAGTTATCCCTTTGTTGTGGCTGCTTTCAACTGCTATCTTTACGTGATCCGCAATTATGCGCTTCGATTCATCCTTGCCAAGCAGGTACCAGTCCGGCTTTTTGCTCATTGGATATGCGACAAAATAATCCTTGCCTTCGGGCTCATCCTTTTCCTTCGCTGAAGTATATATAGAAAGAAAACCTGTGCCCCATACGACATATTCAGATAAAGATTCTTTTAACATCAGTTTTGCTGCTGCAATATCTTTTGGATTCTCGCACATCAACCATATGAGCACGTCAGAATCTGCCCGCAGCGAACTGTATAGACCGGCCTTTTCAGCATTAGATGAGGTGCTCCACGATCTGAGTTTTGATGACAGCTCAGCAAGCTTTGATACCCTCTCTTCCTTTTTAATAGACCACCAGTGTCTAGAATAGGCAAACGACAGCACTTCAGATAAATATTCCTTGGCCAACAAAACACCTGGTTTTATCATATTGGATTCATATGTAAAGTATAAATATTATTAGAACGGTTTTATACTTTATAAATGGTGTATAAATGGTTTACAAGGACAATGCCAAAGGCATAGAGTACGTAACTCTCAAAGTACCTAGGATTAGTTTTACGGACCTGAAGCCATACCTGACCAAGGAGGTAGTACCAGCAGCAATAAGGGCTTATGCGGAAATGTGCGCCAAGGAAGACAGCTCGCACGAAACTGCCAGCGGAAGCGTGCTGTACAACATATGCGCCTTGAGCCAGAAGACCATAGATAACAGCCTCAAGCTATTCAACGAATCGATTTCTGATTACAAGTTGAAGCATGGATATTCGGATTCGTGCGAATCCATGGAAAATACCGTAAGGCTTTGGGAAAACGCTAAGATAAAAATGCTTGACGAGAAATATTTCGAGGAAGTTATAGTCGACAGCATTAACAATATAAAATCGGGAAAATCGAAGATAAAAATGACAGGAATGAAGCCCAAGGCAGAGGCGGCAGCAAAAAGGATAATTGATGAGATAATATTCGAGATAAACAATTCCCATTTCCTGCCAAGGACTGACCCTCTCGGCAGGCTTCTAAGAGGGGAAAAGAAATGAGAAACGAAAGGAGAGCAAAAAGGCAAATTCCTCAGAACCAGAGGACCTTCGAGGACTTCACTCTGCTAAGAAACGAAGAAATGCATACAATACTCGAAAGGATGAAAGAGAGGATAGAGAAGCTTAGCGACAACGCCGACATATCCGAAATAAATGCCTTCAGCAGAGAGATGGAAAAGGACCTTGAGAAGCTTAAGGTCAACGTTGCCGGGATCAGGAAGAGATACGAAATGCTTGACATGCTGAAGAAAGAACTAGAGAAAAATCCAGGGGACGCGATAATAGAAAGCGCAATAAACTCCATGGAAAGAAGCTATGCTCTCAAGCTTGTTGGCCTTGCCAACGAGCAGATAGAAAAATACAGTTAATCGCTGTTGTCGTAGTACTCGCGGCTTAAGAATCTTGCAAGAGCCAGAAGTATAGCCGTAACGAATTCGTCTTCTCTTTTAACGGCACCTTTAGTAAGCACGCCTATTGTGCCTTGGTTGAACTTTATGCCTTGCCCGTTCTCCATTTCATCTATAACGTTACCGAGCTCTTCCCCTTCCCTAAGCCTGGAAGCAATCTTTTCAGGGAGCATTATTGAACCGCTGGAGCCTATGCCTATATTGCCGGCATTGTCGACAACAGCTACCCAGCCTGTTAGAAACATCCCATTGGGGTTTTCGTCCACTGTTCCTTCCATGCCTATGCCCATATCCGCATTGGCTTTAGACATTGAATTTTTTGCCCTGTTTACGGCCCCGGTTATGCCTTCGGCGTTGCTCATTGGCTGCGGGCTTACTCCCGAGTCAACGCTCACGGGCACTATTTCGGCTTCGATCTTCGATATTTCCAGGGCTTTTCTGGCAGCGCTGATTTTGACCCTGTTGCTTGTCCCGACTGCTATTATCATCGCAACGCCTATCTGGTTATCTGATAGGACCTTACCTTTTCGTAAAGTTCGCGGGCACTTTTGTCCTTTTCGAAATGCTCGCGTATTGGGCGTATGCGCAGCTCCAGCTCATTTGCCACATATGCTTTCATGTCAACAGGATGTATTTTTCCCTCAGTATACAGCGACACCAGCTCGCGGTAGCTGCTTGCCTCTATAGCTCCGCCGAACTTCTCAGGCCTGTCGATCGTTATCTGGGCTTTTGGATCGTCTATTATTATCTTCTCGAGAAAATCGAATATAGGGTTTCCATTTACTACTCGTTCTGGGCAGTAGGCCGAATTTATCTTTTTCCTTATCTCATCCTCGGAATCATGGACAAGTATGGTGCTCTTAGGGTTTGACTTTGACATTTTGTATTCGAAGCTCTTGTCCGGGTCCATGCTCTTGAGATCTTCAGGTGCACCCTGCAGGCCAAGTATGTATGGATGGTGCACTGCCACTGGGACTTTGAGCCCCATTCTCTTCGTGACCTCCCTTGCAAGCACATTGGCCTTGCGCTGGTCCATGCCAAGCTGGCATATGTCTATGCCCATCATTATGACGTCGGTAACCTGCATCGGGGGATAGAAGAGCTGCGCTGCTTCAAGCGAATCGCCCTCCTTCCTACCCATTATCGTTATCGCGCGCTTTACCCTGTCAAGGGACATCATCTTGCCCACCTTCATAAATGTCTCCCAGTAGCTGAAATCCCTCATCAAGTCCTTGGCCCAGATTATATTGACCTTGCTTTCGTCGACGCCTGCGGCTTTCCACACTTCTATAAAGTAGTTCCCGACGTCCCTTATGCGGTCGATGTCGCCGCCCATTTTTTTGTTGACGTATGCGAAGTAATCCGCAATATAAATGTTGAATTTAACGCCTATGCTAAGCAGCTTCTTTATGTTCTTGGCCCTGTACAGCCCGAACGGTATGTGCGCAAGGCCCGAGGGCTCGAAGCCGTCGTATGCTAGGGGATGCTCATTGGACTGCAGGAGCTCCCTCAGCTCCTGTTCTGTGATTATTTCGGCGGCGAAGCTCTTTATTACGTCTATCTTTGTTTCTATATCCACACAAGCACCATACTAATTTCTGAAATGCACTATTTATTAATTTTGTATTGAAATATCATACATTAAAAGGACATGCGTTTGCGTTTCTGCTTTCATAATTACATAGGTGTGCAATTGCCAGGCAAAAAGGAGATAGAAGAAAGGTTTCTTGAGGACGAGCTTTCGGATTACAGGCTTTACAAAACAATAGAAGGCGAAGAGAAGGACAAAACCCTCAAGAGGCTAGTGGCCAAGCTGAGCAAGACCGAGTTTAAGCACGCCAAGATATGGGGCTCGCTCTTGGGCGAAAAAAATATCGAGGAAGTAAAGATACCTTTCAAGGCTAGGCTCAGGCTTTTGACATACCCGATAGTCCGTAAACTGCTCGGAATAGCGTTTGTCACAAAGCTGCTCGAAAGGAACGAGGCCAAAGGGCTTGAGGAATACAAGGAGCTTCTAGCTGGAAAAGAATTAGGCAGCGCAGAACTTGAAAAGATAAGGGGCATAATAGGCGATGAAGAACACCATGAAAAGCTACTGCTTGAGCAGACACAGAAACACGAGGCAAGGCTAAACTACACGAAATCCATAGTCTTCGGCATGAATGATGGGTTGGTCGAGATACTCGCAGTCATAGCCGGCCTTGCCATGGTGGCCACATCAAGCATAATAGTTGCCATAAGCGGCATAATAGTCGGCGTGTCTGGCACATTGTCCATGGCTGCCGGAGCATACATTTCCTCAAAGTCCGAGAAAGTTGTCGAAACGTCGCTGAACGAGAAGATTTCTATGCAGACAAAGCCGTCAAAGGAAGCATATTATACTGGAATATTTTATTTCCTGGGCGCCGTAGTCGCCACGTACCCGTTCATATTGGGAGCGGTAGGTTATGTAGGCATATTGGAATCGGTAGTCTCAGTTGCCATAGTGCTTTCCGTAGCTTCGACGCTGATAGCGATAATCAGCGACACCAGCATTAAGAGGAGGATAATAGAAATGCTCACCGTTTCACTTGGAGCAGCCGCAGTGACGGCCATCATAGGCCTTGTCGTCAGAATGGTCTTTGGAATAGCGATATCCTGAAACGAAATGCTTGATCTATGGCAAACATATGTTTGCTTATGGCTGCTTGCCGCGGTTGTTGTACAATGCGTTCGCAGCCAGCAGCATTGCGCTGGCTATGCCCGCAGCTGCAAAGTATAAAGATGAATAAGCAAGCTTCATGCTGTCAAGCAGTATGCCTGACGAAAACATAACCACTATTCCACCCATCGATACAGTAATTCCGGTTGCGGTAGCATCCCGTATTGCTTTGTAGCGCTTCGATATGAAATTATAGCGTATGTTTTCTTCGGATCCGTCGTCTTTTTCGCCCTTACGCAGGAACGTCTTGAATGTATCTTTGGAACATGCTTTCTCCGTAGGAGTGCCATTGGAATGGCTTGCATCGGGCCCATGGTTTTTCAAATCGGGAGAGGTCGGCTTTTGTTCAGAACCATTATTTGACTTCGTAATTTTTTCTTCCATTCTAGGCACCGCAATTTTATAGTAATTTATTCTTTTTTCATATATTTATTGCTTGCCTGTCCCGTTAAACTGCTCCGATGGCCCCATTTGCCATGCAGTTCCGCTAAACGTGGATTGCACAGTTTGTTTTTAAGCATAAGCTTAGCATTAGAATAGGCACCAGCATGTACTACAGCGAAGTTGAACGTTTCAAGAAGATAGAAAACTATCTGGAAAAACTAGCCTACGGCTCGGTTGCGCTGGACTTCATGGTTGCTGTTGGCTCATTCCTGCTTTTGCACAGGGTCGGCTACGCGAAATTCATAATAGAGGTGAGCAACTACGCCATAACTGCAGAGATATTTATCGCTGCTGTTCTTTTCCTGACTCTGATAGCAATGAAGCATTACAAAAGGATAATATTGAATTTTGATATGGGCACTTTCAGGATGAAACATAAAAGGAGTTCGTTTTATGCAGGAATGGAAAAGCAAAAAGAAATAGAAAGTGTCAGGGCCCAAAATAAGGGAAGGCCTTTTGCATACAAGGCTTGAAGGCGGAAAGCCTGCCCCTAAGTCGCAGTATTTGCCTTCAGGATTTTACCCTTATCCTTAAAGTCCACGAAACCAGGGCCTGCATCATGCCCTTTATCAGGTCACGAAGCTCTTCATCTACAACATCGCCGTTTTCTATTTTTTCCGATGCGCCACCAATAAAGAGAAGTGGCCTTTCAAGCGGATGCACATTTAGAAATGAGAATATTTGCCTTAAGTGTATCTGTGCGGCTGATGTCCCGACAAGCGAGCCGCCAGTAGCGCCGAATGCGGCAACCGGCTTGTCGTCAAAAGAGTTGTCCCCGTACGGCCTTGATGCCCAGTCTATCGCATTCTTCAGCACTCCGGGAATCGACCTGTTATATTCTGGAGTTGCTATTAGCACTGCGTCGGCCTCCTTTATCTTCCTTTTGAATAGCTTGACGTGTTCCGGCATCTCAGACTCCTTGTCCTGATTATACAGCGGTATGCCCTCGAGGTCGAATATTTCGACCTCGGCGTTTTCCGGAGCTAGCTCTTTTGCGGCTTTTATGAGAGCCTTGTTGTAAGAATCTTTGCGCAAACTGCCTGCGAACGCCAATATTTTTATTTTTTCGTTGTTTTCCATCACTTGCACCTATTTGCAAATTTTGAAGCTTGATGCTTTGCATTATTTATTTAATTACAAGAAGCAAGCCAGCTTATTTATTTATTTTAGTATTTTATTAATTTCTGGATCGTGCTTATATGCAGGTAAAAAACCCTAACGACGAACAGGCTTACATATGCCTGGTCTGTGGGCATGTGATGTTCAAGATGCAGGCGTGCCACCTCAAGTGTCCCAACTGCGGCGCTGAGATGGACTGCTCAGACAAGGGCTTCATATGGTAATGCTCATACATTGAAGGGATCGCCCTGCGTTTCATCAGGGATCTCCGAATCGCCTGCATTGTTGCCTGTTTGGGTGTCCTGCTGCTTTTTCTTCTGCTTTGACTGTTGTGCGCTCTGCTGATTTTTCTGCTGTGCTGACGCCTGCTGCGGCTGTGGGGGCGATGGCTTCTGTGCGGCGGTGCCGTCCTCGACCGAATTTCCATCCTTTTTCTGCCCGTCGATATTGCCAGTATCTCCCATCCCGACGAGCTTGTCTATGCCGAGCACGCCTATCGGAGTGGGTATGCCCAAGCCCCTGGATTCCGTAGGTATGAAGATCAGGTGGTTCCTTCCGCTTATTCCTATTTCGTAAAGCATGTTCAGGGCCCTAAGCTGCATTGCGTATACATTGGAATTGTACGTCTTCGCTGCAGCTACCATGTTGGTTGCTGCAAGCTTCTCCGATTCTGCCAGTATTACTCTGGCATCGCGCTCCCTGGATGCTATTGCAACCTTTGCCATTGCGTCCTGCAGGTCGTCAGGTATTTTTACATCCCTTATTTCTACTGATATTACGTTTACTCCCCATGGGGTGACTCTTTGGTCTATCAATGTCTTGACGCTTGAAGCTATTTCATTCCTTCCAACTATCATTTGGCTAAGGTTAACCTTTCCTATGACGTCCCTGAGTGCAGTCTGGGCTGCAAGCGAAACCGACTGGTCAACATCGTTGACCTGCAATGCAGTGTTTTCAGGGTTTTCTATCCTTGTGAACATTATGGCCTCGACGTCCACGCCAACGTTGTCCTGCGTGAGCGTCTTTTCGGCAGAGAAAACGGTGGAGAATGTCCTGAGGTCAAACTTGTACGGCATGCTCTGTATGAGCGGTATTATGAAGAAAAGCCCTGGGCCGTATGTGCCCTTGTACTTTCCAAGCGTAAGTATTGGCGCGCGCTTCCACTCCTGCAGCACCTTGACGCTTATCAGCAGGTATATCAGCAGCACAACCACAAATAGCGCCGTGCCTAAGGCAAGGCTGGAAGAGTAGTAGTAGCCTATGGCGAAGAATATGACTGACAATATTATGCCTATCAGTATCGCCAATGCGGAGTTTCCGTGCATGCCCTGCGTGCTTTTGTAAGAATATAGTTGTGCAGCCATTTTTATCATCTTGAACGTAATGCCTCATTTTCTTTTCTGCCCGAGCCAGCCATATTGGAATTTGGACTTGGGATGCCATGCGGGCACTTATTTACAGGACTTAATATCATGCAAAATTTAATAACCAGTCTATTTAGAGCCCCTGCTTTTTCATCTTCCTGAGCGATATGAAAAGCTCGTTGAAATTCTTTATCGAATAATCCGCTTCCCTTATCTTTTCCTTATATGAAAACGTGAGCATGCCTGTGAGCTTCGCTCCTCTTATTTCTTCAGCGTCATGGCCCACGAATATTGCGCTTTCGGGATCGGCCTTGAACGGCTCGAGAGCGGCCAGGTATGCCTCCCTGCTTGGCTTGGCATAGCCAGTGTCTGCGGGCACTGTAACCTCGTCGAATAGGCCGCCTATGCCTGCCGAACTCAGCATAAGCTCAAGCTCGGATTTTGCATGCACAGTATCGCTCAGCACTGCAGTGTAAAAACCAAGCCTCTTTATCTTTTGGATGTTGTCCTTCAGCCCTGGCTCCGATGGATCGCAGTACGCCAGAGAATCCCTGTCTATCGCAGAATATTTGGTTAGCAGCCGCATCGGTATGCCGAGCCTCTGGAAAAGCTCCTCCCTTGCAGATTGGAGCGAGCCGTTGGAAAAATCAATATTGGCAGCTATGGACTTCCACTCTTTTCTTAGGGCCTGCGTTTTTACAGGTATTTTTTCGCTCTTGAATAGCGCCTCTATGCCTTTCTGGAAGCGCTCAAGCATCCTTTTCGTATCGATCAGTACCCCATTGGCATCAAAAACTGCAACGTAAAGGGACATTAAAACCGCTTATAAACGCCATCGCACTTATTTAAGCTTTCCACGCAACGCCTGCGTGTGGCTTGCTTCATGCGGATTTGGGAATGATATTTATTACATTCCACTAAAATACCTTAACTGTTGCACGTTTCCAAGGCGGTAGATTGGACAAAAAGCTCAAGTCGTTGATAGTCACTACGTTTGCACATTTTTCCAATGACAGCGTATTCCTAGTTTATCCGCTGCTCATAACATACTACACGCTAATACCCGGACTTAACCTCGTGCTTCTTGGCGCGCTCGCAATAGTGTACCAGCTAATATACGGAGCAGTAAGCACCCCAATAGGCATGATCGCCGACAGGAGCAAAAACGAGGGCTTTATGGTTGCAGTAGGCATAGCGATACTTGGAATCTCGATGCTTGCGTTTGCAGGTTCATTCGCCATTGCGGCTCTGCGCATGCCATTGATAATAGCAGGAGTACTGCTTTTAGGCGCTGGAACTGCGTTCTATCACCCCATAGGCGCATCGATACTGAAAGGCATCTACGGCAAAAAAGCTGCGTCGATGATGGGCATAAACGGAAGCGCAGGAAGCTTCGGAAGGTCCGTGATGCCCATAATACTGGTTTTCCTGATAACTGCCCTTGGCACGTCCTTTGCACTCGGGCTTGTCGGCATAGAACTTCTGATAGCTTCGGGAATTGTATACGTAGGGCTCATGTCTTTCAATAAGAGCATAAGGGCAGGATTTTGGGGCTTGTATGGCTTGAAGCGCAACAGGAAAACAGCAACGGCAAAGGTCAGCATATTCAAATCCGGTTATGCCGATGTCCTGCTTTCGCTTGTCGCTGTAATTTTTGTAAGGTCCATGTTCATGACAGGCACGTACACGTTTATCCCTGAATACCTAAAGGTAGTAATGCATTCCGAAGTATTGGTAGGCACCATACTAAGCGTAAGCTTCGTATTTGCCATATTCGGGCAGATATTCTTCGGATATGTGACCGCCAAAAAGGGCGGGCGCTACACCATAACTACAACAGCCTTCGTGTCGGCAATAAGCTTCGTGCTTTTCTTGCTTGCCGGCAACAACGTCTATTTCGCATTGGCTATGCTTTCAATTTTTATTTTTGTAACTTTCAACGGCTTTGCAGTGATACTGGGATATGTCAACCAGCTGGTTCCGGACAAGATAGCCAACAGCTCCAACGCTTTCACGTGGGGCATAGGCCAGATATTCGGAGGCGCTGCAGGCGTAGGCGTTATGACCCTGCTCCTTAATTATACAAGCGTTACAAATGCAATGTGGTACATATCGATATTCATGTTTATTTCGATATTCATGCTCCCTCTGCTTTACAGGAAAGGAAGGAAAAACAGGAAGCAAAATGGAAAGGGCAGCAAGAAAAAGCTAAAAATATAATTTTATATAATCAAAACGCCAGATTGCAGAACTGCTGACGCAAGATTGGATCCGAATTCTGAAATTTGATTCGCTTAACAAGTGTGCACATGGAGATTTCGAAAGAGAACACGATATTGGCGGTAATAGTAATAGGAACGCTCATGGCTTCCATTGACTCCACCATAGTGCTGCTCGCTTTCCCGGCTATGACACAGGCGCTGCACTCCACGATAGCCACCATAATATGGGTCATATTAATCTACATGATAGTCGTTGCAGTCTTCTCAACGCAGTTCGGCAGGATAGGCGACATATACGGCAGAAGCAGGATGTTCAACCTCGGCTTCATTGTATTTACCATTGCTTCATTTCTCTGCGGCATTGCCCCGACAGACATAAGCCTTATTGCATTCAGGGCCATACAGGCAATAGGCGGAGCCCTTATTGCTTCAAACAGCAGCGCCATAATAGCTGACACTTTCGAAAGGCATAGGATAGGAAGGGCATATGGCTTCACGGGCATGAGCTGGAACATAGGGGCGCTTCTCGGCATACTGCTTGGCGGGATAATAACGACGTACATAGGCTACAGGTACATATTCTTCATAAACGTGCCAATAGGCATTGTGGCAGTAATATTGGGCCTTCGCTATGTAAAGGACAGCAACAAAAGCAGCGACAAACTCGACATACCCGGAATGGCGGCACTGGCAATCGCAATAGCGCTAATAGCTTATGCAGGCATAAACTACGCTTCCATAGGCGTAAGCTCGCTCAATGTCGCGCTTTTCATCCTTGGAGTCATTGCGGCAATAATCTTCGTAATCATAGATAAGAAAGTGAAGATGCCAACGATAAACTTCACAATGTTCAAGAACAAGATATTCAGGAATTCGCTGATGGCGTCGCTTTTCCAGGGGCTCGGATTCATGGGCGTAACGTTCCTTCTCATAATGTATCTTCAGGGAGTGCGCGGCTATTCGCCGCTTGACGCATCGCTTGTCCTGTTCCCGGGTTACGTGGTAAGCGGAGTGCTTGCTCCCTATATGGGAAAATACTCGGACAAATTCGGGGCTAGGCTTATTGCTACAATTGGAATCTTATTTATGGTTGGCGGAGTTTTGTTTTATCTTTCGTTCCTTGGCGTTTCGACCCCAATATATTACGTGGTCGTAGGAACCATAATAACCGGATTTGGGGGCGCGATGTTCTGGCCCTCAAACAACAGCGCAGTCATGGCCAACGTGACTGGAGAACTCAGAGGCGCAGCATCAGGCACGCTGAGGCTTTTCAGCAGCTTGGGCCTAATAGGCAGCTTCATAATTGCATTCGTTGCTGCGGCATCTGCAGTTCCTAGGTATCTGGCTTTCGAGATATTCGCTGGAACCTCGAAAGTCATAGGAGGCATAGGCAAAGGCTTCGTAGCCGGCATGCACGTAGCGTTCGTGGCCCTTATGGCAATGCTAATAATAGCAGGGATTTTCTCCTTCGTGCGCGGAAAAGAGGATAGATCCGGAAAACTTTCTGATGAAAGCCATAATGCCACAGAGAAGAAACATATCAGCAAGAAATAGTGCGGCAGCTTGCACAGGATTAAATATTGCAGTACTCAAGGAATATGGTATAATGTCCATTATATTTTGCACAGGTGCCTAAACGGATAGTATAGAAAAATTAAAGGCCAGGAGCTTCAGGTTCCTGCTTTATTCGAGGGCATTGAGGAGCGCCGCGCTCATATACATGACGCTGTCTTTTTCTTTATACCTGCATGCGCTTAAGGTAAGCATAATAGACATAGGAATAGTGGCGGCCCTGACTATGCTTTTTGCCCTGGTCCTGACGCTTGGGCTTGGAATGCTTGGGGACAGGAGGGGCTACAGGTATGAGCTCATCATATCGGAGTTCTTCACAATGGCCGGAGCTTTCCTTATAGCAGCAAGCTCAAGCGTGCTCATGATAATGCTCGGGATGATAATTGCAGGAATAAGCACGGGCTCCGGAGGCATGAGGGGAGCTTTTTCCCCGGGCTCAAGCGCTTATATAGCTAGCATATACGGAGAGGAAAAGGAGCGCGTCAAGAAGTTTTCTTCCATAAATATCATTGCTGCAGTATTCTCCATAGTGGGAAGCGCGATGTTTGGAATGGTTGGACTGGTAAGCGTTTACACCGGAGCGCTCCATGCGTACAGGTACCTCTTCCTTGTAGCTGCGTTCATGATGCTCGGCTCGCTTGTTTTCGTGATGCTGCTCACCGAGCCCGCAAGGCCCAAAAAGTCAACGCGCATCATGAAGAACGAAAGCATGAAGTATATAATGAGAATTATAGCGGCTAATGTCGTTGGCGGAGCTGGAGTCGGGATAGCGATACCCCTTCTGCCGCTGTGGTTCAACCTGGTATTCAAGGCAACAAATATAGAAATAAGCACAGTATTCGGAATTTCGTATGTGGCTACTGCCCTCGGAGCGTATTACGCATCGAGGCTTGCAGGAAAGACCAGCGTATTGAACATGGCCGCAGGCACCAGGTCGCTCAACGGAATACTTCTCGTGGCTCTTGCTCTGTCGCCCGCATTTCCCATAGCAGGAGCCATATACGTAATAAGAGCTTTTGTAGCCGGTTCCGGAAGCCCGAATAGATCCACGGTGACTGTGAAAGGCATAGGCAACGAGGACTACGGTACAGCCACCAGCCTTCAGGGCATTGCCACAAGGGTCTCGCAGCTGAGCTCCGGAGCCAGCGGATACCTTCTCGATTACGCGCTGCCGCTGCCACTGGAAGTAGGAGGAGTGCTGCAGCTCATAAGCGGAGCTTTGTACAAAATACTCCTGAAGCCCAAGAACAAATGACCATTTTTATACTTTCCCTACAAAAAACGATTGGTAATTATGGCTAGAGTTCCCCACGGCCAGATAGCCACCAAGGCATTTCCGGTCCTAAGCGCAAGCCGCACTCCGGATATAGACCTTTCCGATTATAGGCTCAGGATTTATGGCAGCGTTGGCAACGAGCTCTCCTTTTCCTGGGAGCAGCTGATGGCCATGCCAATGGCCAAAAAGGTCGTGGACATACACTGCGTTACGAGATGGTCCAGGCTCGGGGACACGTGGGAAGGCATAAGCCTGAAATACATTTTGAGCATGGCGAAACCCAATGGACAATTCCTTATGCTAAGAAGCTCGTATGTCGGCTATTCGGCCAACGTGCCCATGGAATATGTGAACGACGATAGCATGGTGGCTTTCAGGTTCAACGGAAAGCCTTTGGAAAAGGAGCATGGAGGGCCAGTAAGGGCATTCATACCTGCTCTTTATTTCTGGAAAAGCACCAAATGGCTTGATGGAATAGAGGTAATGGATGAGGACAAGCCAGGATTCTGGGAAAAGAGAGGCTACAACATGAGGGGAGATTACAACAAGGAAGAGAGGTACTGGAAGGGATTGAACTTCGTCAACAAGCTTATGTTTTTCGGGCAGAAGGATGACGATAAAGAAAATAAAAAATAGGTGTAATTATGGTAGTCGCATATTTCGTCAGGCATGGCGAGGCAGAAACCAACAGGAACGAATTATTGTCGTCAAAATATGAAGGCTACCCTCTCACAGATCAAGGCAGGGAGCAGATAGCCGAAACGGCAAGGCAACTCAAAGGCATAGAATTTTCCCAGGCTTATTCCAGCCCAGTACTGAGGGCGAGGCAGACGGCAGAGATATTAATAGGCGAACGGAAGCTTGACATCAAAATCGATGAAAGGCTGCGGGAGAGAGGAATGGGATCTATGGAAGGAAAACCTGCGGATAAGGGCAATTGGATAATACCAATGCTGAGAAAGAGGGAATATTCCATGGGTGTGGAAAGCTTCGACAGCATATCTGATAGAGTATATTCTTTCCTTGATGAACTTGGGGGCGATGGCAACACGATCATAGCTACGCATGAGAGCCCGATATCGATGCTTGCGTGCAGGATACTTGGATTCGACGAGTTTACCGGGAAGGGGATAAAGGTAGGCAACGGCTCGGTAACAGTAGTTGAGATGAAAGGAGGAAAAGTCAGGCTTTTGGCTCTCGGGTCATACTCTATTGGCAAGGGATACCTGGACGGCCTTGCAGAGATGTAAATTGGTGCTTCGATGAGCCAGCATGTTAAAAAAGCGGTAGTCATATGTGGAGGAGAAGGAACACGGCTTAGGCCCCTGACCTACGATACCCCAAAGCCCCTCGTAAAGGTAAACGGCATTCCGGTAATAGACAATGTTGTCAGGGAACTAAAGCACAATGGGATAGAAAAGATAACCATGGCCATTGGCTACAAGAAGGAAATGTTCATGGATCATTTTGGCGACGGATCTGAAATCGGCATGCATATAGATTATAGCATCGAGGAAAAATTGCTAGGCACTGGCGGAGCAATAAAGAAAGCCCTGGAGGAAAAAACGCTGCCGGAAACCGGCGAGGACGTCCTCGTTGTAAATGGAGATAATATATTCGAAATAGATTTGAAGAAGATGCACGATCTTCATCGTTCCAGGAATGCCATAGCCACGCTTGCGGTTAAGGCAGTGGATGACGTGACCGGCTATGGAGTCATAAGCATAGATGATGGGGTAATAAGGAAGTTCGTCGAGAAGCCGGACCCCAAGGACGCTGAGAGCAACCTGATAAACCTTGGAATATACATATTTAATTCAGGCGCCATGCACATGCTGCCGAATGCCGAGGCGTTTTCCATGGAAAGGGACTTTTTTGCAAAAATTTCTGGCACAGGAAGGCTTTGCGCTTATGTCTCCGACAGGATATGGTACCCGATAGATACCATGGAAAGATACAGGAAAGCCTCGGAGGAATGGAGGCCGCCAGAATGAGCGACTGTTAGTTTGCTTTGGCTTGCTTAGGGCTTATTGCCCTCTTAGCATAAGCCTAAGCTTTTCCAGGTTTTCCCCATATCCTCTTATTAGCTGCTGCATTTCCTTAGAACCGCTGTGAACGAATGCCCCGTTTTCCATTGCCTTGGCTGCCACGCTCTCGTAAACCGAGAGCACATTGCCTAGCTTGTCCATGTTCTCCTGGTTGAGCACTCTCGAAGCGATTCCGGCCTGCGCTATGGTGATGCTTGTTGTGCGGTAAAGGAATTTCCTGTCTTCGAGCAAGGACTTGATGCTTTCGAATTCGGCCATTTCATCGCTTGACCCAAATTTCTTTATCGCCTTTTCTGTTGATGTAATCTCGGAGCGAAGCTTTTTCTGTTCTTCGTCAAGCTTCTTCTTTACGCTTCTTGCTGCCTCGTTCCTCTGCGCTTTCGTCAGGGCCGACTTTGAATATTCTGAAGGGGTCATCTGCCCGTCCAGCCTGGCAAGCCTTTTTGGCTTCTTTACATTCTTCTTCTGGTTCTTCCTGAATTTTATGATTTTCTCCGCTTGTCCAGCAATTACCATCGAATTCTCCGAAAGAAGAAAGCCCTTCTGCGAAAGCTCAAGCGAATCACCGTACTGCTTGAGCGCTTCTGAAGCCACCGTTGAATATATATTTTCTATGTTTGACGTTGCATTCTTTAGCACATCGATCAGCGGCCCTGTAGTCCCATTCGGGATCATCCCAATCGTATCTTCTGGCCTGAAAACTTCCAGTGCCATCTTTACCGATGCGTCCGCATCTATCAGCCTTGCCAGAACGAAATTCTGCCTGTAGCTTATTGCCTTGCCAATATATTTTACTGCTTTTTCTATGCTTTTTTCCGCGCCTTCGGTACCCGTGCCCTTATTTTTGTTTTCAGAAACAACTGTGCCGGTTCCTGGCTTTTCTGCCGATCTTTCTTTCTCTGCTTCCATTTTATTCACCTGTTCGCTCAAAAAACGATATGCATCGTTTTTAGACTTTTAATTATGCCAGTTCATGCAATTAGACACTAGACAGTCCTAATCTAATTTATGAATTATTTAAGGTTTTGTATCTGCGGTACTTTTCTGAATCTGCGGCCCTTGCCGGCAAGAGCCCCGATAGGCAGATTGACGTAGTTTCTCATTGATTTGAGCGCAAGCATAGCCTTCTCCATCTGCATCCTGTTGCCTATAGCTACCCTTATGCATGGATCTGAGAATGAGGTGAACTCCTCGTGCGTATTTTTCAGAGTAACCACTCCGTGCTTGAGAAACGCACCGTAGCATAGATCCCTCTCCATTTCCGAATCAAACATAAGGAGCGTGAATGGAAGAGCATGTACCTTTAGCCTGAGCCCAAGATTTTTGCAGGTGTCTTCAAAATCGGATTTTATGGATCTAAGCCGCTCCATCTCCACCCCGTAATAGTCCATGCTTTTGAATACTGCTATACCGGCAGCGCGTGCAACCCTGTTTACGTTGTATTCGTGCGTTGAATTCTCAAGCATCCGTATCGTTTCCGGGTTCGATATTATATAGCCTAGCCTCACGCCTTCTGTGGCAAAAGCCTTTGAAAAGGTGCGCGTGACTATCAGATTCCTGTGCTCTTCGATCGAATCTGCAACGGTTTCTTTGCAATATTCGTAATATGCCTCGTCGACCGCAACAATTCCGCTTGTTCTGGAAGCTATATCTAGTATTTGGGACTTTGCTATGACATCGCCAGTAGGGTTGTTCGGCGTGCATATCCATGTAAGCGATGCCCAGCCAAGGTCATCCTGGCTGAAGTTTATCCTGAACGGAGAACTCGCTATGCTCTGCTCCTTAATCCTCATGTCAGAGCCTATGCCTCTGGCTATCCTTTCAAATTCGGAGTATGTCGGAGCCTGTATGAGGACCTTCTGCCCAAACTTATAAGTGATCAGGGCGATGGCCTCATCGCAGCCGTTTGTGACCATTATATTTTCCAGCTTTACGTTTGAGTATGCAGCTATTGCTTTTTTAAGCTCCATGTAACCTTCGTGAGGATAAGAATTAGCCATGTCCAAAGAGTTTTCCATTGCCTTGCGTACTGCAGGGGACGGCCCATAGCATGAGCCAGTATAACCCAAATGAGTTTTCGTTATGTGTTTCCCCATAAGCTATTTTTCGCCATCGGCATCGTTAAGCCAATATTATTTAGCATAGAATTAAAATAATGTGCTGTATCATTTTGTTTTCAAAATAAAAAAAGGGTTTGACGCAACAGCGCCAAACGCCCGAACTGTTCAGAGTCTGTATCCCACCATGCCTCCTATCAGCGAGAGAACAAATCCTGCGAATGCAAGCACAAAATAGGATGTGCCGAGAGTCATTGCAGTAAATGTTATCCCTGTTGCCGCGGCGAAGTAAAGGCCCAAGTTCTTGGTGTGCTCACCGGATATGACCTTTGGCTCTGCCAGATACGTGAAGCTGAATACGAAGAGCGCTATTGCCGCTATCACTGACACTCCTGCGAATACTGGAAGCCAGAATGAACCAGTCCCATTGAAGACCACTCCGACAGGCATGTCGTCAGCTGCCATCAGGTAAACGAGTACCAGATAGAAAAGGCTGCCCACGAACTCCAGTGCGAAGACCCCTCCGTTGGTCTGCTTGCTGCTTGAATGCATCATATGTTTTGCCATATAAATCTATTTTAAAGCAATTAACAGATTTTTAAATCTTTCGTTGATATTGTGGCAGGCCCTGTTATTTGCGCTTTGGGATCCATACGCAAATATAGTCGTTGCAATTCAAAATTTGGAAGCGTTTGAGCCTAGAGCGCACTAATAAATATTTAAGAAATAGAATCGTAGTGTTAAGTTGCCCCATTAGCTTAAACCGAATGATAGGGAATGCAAATGGCTTTTAGGCAGGGATGATTTTTTGGAAAGAGACATAAAAATGCCTGAAAAGATGGAAACACTTTATTCAGACATGGCAAGGCGCTATGACAGTTCCAGGATGTACATTTCGATGTTCCATGCTGCAAAAAGGCTTGGGGATAAAAGCCTTGAAACCGAAGCCATTGAAAAGGAAGCGGCGAAATTTTCCCTTTTCGGCTTTGATTACGGCGCCAGGCTATTTCTGGACTTGGCAAAAGAGCGCATGGACAAAGGAATTCTTGAAGATATTGACATACCCCAGATAGAACTCGGCATAATCAACATCACGAGCAAAAGGCTTGTTGCATATTACGACAATTGCAAAGAGCTATTCGACAAGGCTCAAGGCACAAGCGCGCTGAAGCATGTCGAAAAGCTAGTGTCAGGCATGTACGCAATGTCGCGCCTTGATTCCCTTTACTACCATATTTCCTCCGGATGGCCATTTCCCTTCGCCGACGGAACAGAAAGAAATGTGTATTATGGAAGTGATCATTTTATTGCTGAAAATTTGGAGTACTTGGAATTTGTGTGCCCGAGGATTGCCGATATTGTTGAAAATTCCGACTTAATAATGGAAAAGAGGATACTGCAAAAAGTAGGGCATATGAATAAGCTTCTGAAAAAATCAGGAGTTGACGAACAGCATACAAGCGAATTTGTTTCTGCAATCCCAAAGCTGATCGGAAACGCCGTGAGCAGCAGAGACCTTTTGCTTGGCGCACTTTCCGATCTGGATAAAAACAGCATGGCCAAAGTCATTTTAGCCATAGGCAGGGCAGAAGGTCCCCGGACCAAGCTGCAGTGCTTATACCTCTCTGTAGAAAATTTGGAAGGCATTGCCGAAGGCGGAGACTTCCAAAGGCTCGAAGACATAATAGAATCAATACAGCGCATGGCCATGTGGAAAAGCTCCGACCTGCACAGCTTTGAGCGCCTTTTGGCGATTTCAGAGCCAAGGAAGAGCTACGGAAGGCAGACCAATCTTGACAGATACCTGAAGCTTAGAAGAAGATAAACTTCGGATAAAAAATAATAAATAATTGAACGACCGAACAAGAACCTTGCAATGTAACAAGGTGCTCTTCATGCATTCGAATTTCGAGGTAGAGACTGAAAACGCGACAATACGCGGCAAAATATCAAAAGCGCTAACCGATGTCCAGAACAACAGGAATGGAAATGCGCTTTTGGTGAGTTATAGGGAGCTAAGGCCATACCTTAGGAACAATGGAAACAGGTACAGAGAGCAGATAAGGATAAATTACGAAGGGCAAAGGATATCTTTCAGCATGAGCGCCAGGGCATATTTTATCGGAGGAAACTTCAAAGTTGTATATTACAATTCCAACGAGGGCTACACAAAAGCAACAATGGACGACATGATGGCTCTTTCCGGGATTGAAAGTTATATTGGAATAAGCGGAGGCCTTACCCAGGTCATAACGCACCTGTCCGCACTTACGCACAAAAACGGCATAAGGTGCACGAACCTGTATGACAGGAACGGCTTCCAGCTTATATACAACGCATTGCAGCTCGCTAGATACGACGCCATTCCGAGCTCCATAAGCCCGATGTGGCACATAGAAGCAAAGGATAGCAGAGAATCAAATGATGTATTGGCTCTTTATGGAGAGAACAATAGATTTCACATGAATTTCGTACTTACGCACGACACCATCGAGCATGGAATAGAAAAAGCCGAGAGCAAAAGGTACTTTGTGTACAGCTCCAACGCTTTTAACATCTCAGTTGACAGGAAAGATGGAAGGGAAGCAAGAAACGAAAA
Organism: Microcaldota archaeon; assembly: GCA_021834865.1. The sequence continues at coordinate 26,382 of JAKBRD010000004.1, forward strand.
CTGCTGGGAGAACCAGGACAGCGGAAAGATGCTCGTGGAAAAGCTAGGGAGCTCAAGCAGATTGAAAAATGGGAGCGCATACATGGCCGCTTCTGTAAGCATGCCAGTAACGATAATGCTCAGGAAGGAAAGCAGGAATGATGGCGGAATGCGCCTATATTCCTATTGCACAGGAACAGGCGAGCATGCCGAATGCGTGCATTCGCAATGATTTCTACTTGAAAAGATGCATGGCAGTGTTTATCAACGCTATGTGCGAATAGGCCTGCGGGAAATTGCCGAGGAGCTCTCCAGTTTCCCTGTTTATATCCTCCGAAAGAAGCCCGAGGCTGTTTGTATGCTTTATGGTTTCTTCGAACAGCTTTATTGCTTCGGCCTGGCTGCCTATCTCATATAGTGCGTCTATATACCAGAATGTGCACGCTATAAGCGCGTTCTTTGGCATACCGAAATCGTCATTGGCGTTATACCTCATGACGAAGCCATTCCTGAAAAGGCTCTTGCCTATGGCTTCAACGGTCTTTACCATCTTCTCGTCTTTATAATCTATGAATCCGAAATATGGCAGAAGCAGCAAGCTTGCGTCCAATTCATCCGACCCGTATGACTGCGTAAAGGAGCTTATGCCTTCATTCCATCCTTTTGCCATCACATCGTTTTTTATTTCGTCCCGTATTCTCATCCACCTTTTGGCATATTTTTCCTTTCCCAATGCCTTTGCTATCTCGGCTCCCCTGTCCAAGGCAACCCAGCACAGGACTTTGGAGAATGTATAATGCCTGCTGAGCGTCCTGAACTCCCATATGCTGTGATCCTTGTACCTCCATTCCTTTATGGCAGATTCGACAAGCCCGTATATGAGCTCCCAATCCGATTCGTCAAGGTTGAAGTCTTTCTTATGCTTTATGTAAAAAAGGTATATGGCGTCGAGGAGCTCCCCGAATATGTCGACCTGCCTCTGTGTTGCCGCGGCGTTGCCGATTCTAACAGGTCTTGAGCCCTTGTACCCGCTGAGGTTGTCGAGCGTTCTTTCCGGTATGTCGCGCTCTCCATTCACTCCGAAAAGAACCTGCAGGTTTATGCCGTACTTCCTGTGTATGGATAGCGCCCATTTCATGAATTCGTGAGCGACGTCGAACTTGGATATGCTGATTAGCGACATTACGGTGAATGAGGAATCCCTTATCCAGCAGTACCTGTAGTCCCAGTTCCTTACATCGCCGACAATTTCCGGTATTGACGTTGTTGCAGCGGCTATTATGGCTCCAGTCTCATCGTATGTGAGCAATCTCAGCACCAGCGCAGACCTTGCTATGAGATTCCTGTTCTGCTTCGGAAGCTGCGCTTTTGATATCCAGCCCTTCCAGTAATTAACAGTCTTATCCATCATTAGCTTTACTTCGTCAATCCCTGTTTCCGGCTTTATTTTGTTGTATGTGATGACCATGTATGAATCTTTATCCAGCACAAGTTCTTCTCCCGCTTTTATCTTTTCAAGCGGCAGGTCCGAATATAGGTATATGGATTCCCTTGCGGAGCTGTCGAAAAACCTAATGCAGCCATCTTCAATGCTAACCTCTGGTTCCGCCGTGGCATACTGCAGCATCGGCTTCACAATTGCGGTTACGCCGGGCTTTCCCCTTGTTACCTTTATCAGCCTGTGCAGCTCCGGATCCTTGTAAAGCCTGCCATGTGATTCGTAGTGCGGAAAATAGTCATATAGGTCAAAGGCCCAGTCTGCGGAACTGAAATGCGTGACGATCACGTTGGAATCCTTTACGTATTCCTGCGACGATTCGAATCTTCCGCTAGGTGTTATCTTGAAATGCCCGCCCTTTTCCTCGTCCAGTATCCTTGCAAAAACCGACGGGGAATCGAACCTCGGAAAGCACAGCCAGTCTATTGAGGAATCGCTGTGCACCAGCGCAGCGGTTGCGCAGTTGCCTATTATCCCATATTCCAGGTTCTGCATCCCATCAGCCCATTATTATTACGTTCTTTATCTGCTCCCTGTCGTTAAGCATTTCGTAGCTGAAGTCTTCGAGCTTTATTTTTCTTGTTATCATTGTCTTCAAAAGGCCGGGATGCTGCGACTCTATTGCTGCCATGTCCTGTGCCCCTTTTATGAAATGGGATATGTTTGAATTTACGCTCCCGAGTATGAGCTTGTTTCCAAGCACCATGTTGTAGTTGAGCCTTCCTATGTCTATGCTTTCGGAATAGCTCTCCCCGGTTACGCTCAGCAGGCACAGAACGCCGTTTATCGAAGGCACGTTTAGCGCGCTTGCAACCGCTTTTGGGCTTCCGGTAAGCTCTACTGCTATGTCTATTCTTTTGCCAAGCTCATCTGGCAGCTTTTCGATAGGCACGTCATTGGAGTTTATGTGCTTTATTCCCATCTCAGCATATATCCTGTCCTTTATTGTGTTGGCTGCCGTCCTGTCTACGGATACTACGTCCATCCCGTTGAGCCTGAGTATCATTGCGGCGAACAGCCCGACTGTTCCTGTGCCGAGAACTACCGCGCTCTTTGGCTGCCACACCATTCTCTTCTGGGCCTCAAGGACCTGCTTGACAGCCTTCTCTGCTATGCTGAACGGCTCCAGCATTACAGCCACTTCGGATATCTCTTTTGGTATCTTTACAAGGTACTCCTGCTTCTCCTTGTAGTATTCCGCCATGTAGCCGTGCTCCCCCTTTATGCCGCGCTCAAGGTAGTCGCCCTTTATGCACATGTCCGATTCGCCGCTCTTGCAGTTTATGCAATCGTCCGGCCTTCGCACAGTCGCAACTACGATGTCCCCTGTGCTTATGCCGTTTACAGCCGAGCCCACTTTCTCCACAGTCCCTATGGACTCGTGCCCGGGTATGAGGTATTCGCTGCCTGCGGGAGCCTCGCCGTAAAGCCCTTCCCCAAGCTCTTTGTCGGTCCCGTCAAGGCCAAGCATGTTCACTTTTACTAGGACTTCGTTCTCGCTTATTTCCGGAGCTTCGACTTCCATTATCTTGAAGCTCCCCTTTTGTTTTGGTATTATCGTTCCTGCCTTCATGATTATTGCCCCTTTTTCCAAACGTTATATCCTAACCCTTTATCAGCACAGCCCTGGCTGGGGAAGCGTCTCCGTTATATTTCAGAGGGAAGCCTGCAAAGCCGTACCTTCCCGGCTTTATGCCCTTAAGCATCAGGCCTTCGTATATCAATATTCCAGAACCAAGGAGCTTTCTGTGCACCGACATGTCGCTGTGAAAGCGCTCTATGCTTAGGTAATCTATCCCAACGGCTTTTATGTGCAATGAAACCAGGTATTCCGCACCGTCCATGGAAAGGCTCGCGTAATCCTTTCTAAACTT
>JAKBRD010000004.1:29832-40274 GCA_021834865.1 Microcaldota archaeon
TGTGCACCGACATGTCGCTGTGAAAGCGCTCTATGCTTAGGTAATCTATCCCAACGGCTTTTATGTGCAATGAAACCAGGTATTCCGCACCGTCCATGGAAAGGCTCGCGTAATCCTTTCTAAACTTCGAATATCCCATTTTCGAATTTTCCGATTTTAGGAGCACTATGTCATTGCGCCTTATCCTTTTGCCATGCAATGCGCTTTTCCCTATTGCCTTCCCGGAATCCGATACGTCAACAACGATCGCATCGCCTGAGAAATCTGACAAGCTCCTGCTTCCCAGCTTCCAGCCCCTTTCCATTGCGTGGTATCCTGCATCTATGTGCGTGCCGGCATGGCTCTCCATGCAAATATATGACTGATTGGCCCCGTCCTTTTTTATCGATTTCGACCTTGATATTTTTATCCTGTTGTTGCCTGGATAGGTAAGCATGCCGTTTTGCAGCTCCATGCTTATGTCTATTATCTTCATCAGCCCTTATTCTCACTCAACTAATAAAATAGTTATCAGCCTTTTTGTTGCCCTGGTTGCTCAGAATCCCCTGGTTTTCTCCCTCCTGTGCTCTCTTGCTGCCCCGATTTCCACGGCATTGAGAGTTATGCTTTCCTTAATTGCCGCTTTGACAGGATAGGCTTCGTATTCCTTGTAAAAGTGCTTGCCGAAAAGCATCAGCGAAGTTACCTCTGAAGCTAGCCGAGCCCCGTTTATGCCTATGTGCGGATAGGGCTCCGGAGGTATCCCAAGCTTTATGGCAGTGTTGCTTAGCCCTGGCCTGGATTTGCCAGCTATCGCCTTTGAGACGTTCTTAAGGTTCAGGTACCTTCCGGGAAGCCTCATCGGCTCGCCGTAATGCAAATATGCGGCATTCAGCATTTTCACGTCGTAGTCCCCCCATGCGGCAATTATGCCAGTGCCGTGCACCGCGCAGAATTCCTCGAATTTCCTTATGAGCTCTATCGCGCTCTGCTTTCCGCTATCGAATATCTGCTCTTTCGTGAAGCCGTTTATCTTAAGCGCGTAGGCGTCATATGACCTACCGTCCATGACCCTGCACTCCTCGTAGAATTCATCTTTTGTGTTGAAGTCCACCGCGCCCAATGAAACTATTGACCCTGACTCGTATGGAGTACCCCCTGGAACGCTGCCGGAGCCTTCTATGTCGAATATTACCGCGTTCAGCTTTTCCAGGTCTTCCGGCTTTATCTGTATCATTTCAGCACCTCGCGAAACTACTAAAGTGGACTAAAAGCGCATTGCACACGCTGCTGAATCCAGTGCAAACCTTTGAAATTCCGTTCATATGCTACCTTTGAAATGCATTGGCTACTGCTTATCTGCGCTTTCGCTCCTGGCAAGCTCAGCCGCTTTGGCCCCCTGCAATTTTGACGCAGAATACGCTTCTATTATTGCTGCAGTTACGCTTGCGGCTCCATCCTTTACGCTTGAATTATTTTTTATAACGCTCAGATTGTTGCGCGTATAGCCCCTGAACAGCTTCAAATGGCTAGAATCATCTTCCTCTATCATTTGCGCATGCACTCTGTCCCTTCCTTCCGACCTGTGCTTGAACCTCTCCCTTAAGGTTTCCAAATCCGCAGTAAGATATATGAACAAGTCCGGCCTCACGGTGCCAGCCCAAGCCTTTATCACTCCGGTGAGAAGACTGAATTTCTCGTGTTTCGGTTCTTTCCCGGAAACGTTTCTCGCCGCATCCATCATGAAAGAGAATGAATATGGCGATTTTTGCATAAGAACAACTTCGTATTTCTTGCTGTTCTTCCATGCGCTCGCTTCCTGCGCGGCGTAGCTCAGGACGTGATAAGTGGCAGTATACAGAAATGAGCGGTACGATTCTATTTCGCCCAATGCAAATTTTTTCAGGAATCCTGAGAGGAAGCCCTTTTCCATTGCGTAGGATTTTGCATCTATCGCGCTTGTGCCCTTTTCCCTTAGCAGCTTCTCCACCTCCCCTGCAATCGTGGATTTGCCGGAACAGGGCTTGCCGTCTATGATTACCTTGAATGCCATAATTGTGCTTGCAATCGGAAATATTTATTTCTTGTCATTGGAAAATGGCTTTGCCTCTTTTGAAGCGAAGAAATTGTTTATTTCCTCCCAGTTGCGCACCTTTATGATGCCCTTTGTCCTGTCTTTGTCAAAAAAATCCGCGTTCCAGCTTTTCCTGAGCAGCAGTGCAGTCCTTCCAGCCGCAGCCACGGATTCCGCAACTAGCGGGTAATCATCTATGTAAAAGCCTATTCCGTGCTTCTCGTGGAGCGATACCTTTTCGGCAGAGTGCGCGACGTGCATTATCCTGTCAAAGCTTATGCGCTTGCTTTCCAGCCACGGAATGAACGAAGATTCTTCCCCTATGGTTGCGGTTACTATGTATATCTTGTGCTTTTCCCTCAGTCTGTTTACTATTTGCGGTATTGAAGGGTCTACGAGCTTTATCTTTTTTGGATTTTCCCATGTGCGCCTGAATATTTCTATTGCGTGTGCCTCGGCTATGCCAAAGCTTTTCTCGATGCTGAAATATTTCCATTTCTCGTATGACGCATCCGGCGCAAATTCCCTGCGTATTATGTCTAGCGCCACTTCGGAAGAATTTGCTATAGTATCGTCAAGGTCTATGGCTATCGCGTCACTTTCCACAATCAGTATTTGCCACAAAAAGATATTTAGATTGAAATTTTGCATAACAGACTTGTGCTTCTTGGTGTTGGGCTTGGTAAAGCCTTTTCAGAAAGCATCATTGAGGCTTATGGCTAGAGAAGTGCCAAACTTCAAATATAAATATTAGGAACGCGGCAAATGTTATCATTGCAATGATTTTTATGCAGAAGCAGCAGGCCGGAATTGAAGGGCAAAAGGATGCAGACAAACACAAATGGAGCTTATTTGGAATGCTCAGGAAAATTGATGATGGCCAGATAAAGACAGACTTGCATTACAACGAACTCGTAAAGCTGCAGCGCGAGAGCATCAATGCCATAGGCACTGGCAGATATGAAGAAACCAAAAAGGCGCTGATGGCAAAGGAGGCGCAGTTCTACAACGACCTTGCCGACCAGCACAAAAGATTCGCCGGCAACGCAAGAGTTTTCTCTTACATAAACGGCGCCATTACAGGTATTGATGCAGGGGTTGCGACATTTTACGTTGCCTCTGGAAGCAGTCTAATCGTTGCCGCTGCTGCTGGGGCAGTTTCAGTTTTTACAGCCTCGCTCGCAGTTATTTCCGTCCGTTCTAAAAGGAAGAACGAGAAGCTTGCAGCCGAAAGAAGGGAAAGAGCAAAGAGCCTGGAAGAGGGAAACGCTTATGGCTCTGAAGCTACGCCCGAAGGTAGCATCTATTGACATTTATGCAACGTGCATGAGTTAACGCAGGTTATCTCGTGCTTTCAAACATTTCCATTGCTGAGCTCGCGTCGCTTACAGGCTTTGACAATATCGCCTTGCTTTGGACGAATGAGCCATTTTCGGTCCTGATGAAAGCTGAAATCACAGCAAACTCTTCTTCGCCCCTGGAATCCAGATTAGATACCCTGCACAGGCGCTTGCATTCGCCGTAGTCCGAATTCTCCTTCAGCGTTCCCATTATGCGGTATTTTTTGCCATCTAGGGCGAATAGATTCGCATCGCCCGAAGGCGAAGTTATGCTTACCCACTTCATTTCTTTTTTGGCCATCTTTCCACCTTTTTGTTTGCAATGGAGAGAGGCCGAATGCCCTTCCATAGTTGGCTGGCAAACGTTTTAGCCTTTTCGCTTTTGCTGCTGCTCAGCCTGTTTTGTGATCCTGGCCTTTTGCAACAGCATAAAGAATTTATATTGCATTTCACGACTTATCTGCGTATTCTGACTTGGTTGCATGAGGAGCGCGTTTACGTTGATGATGGCCAGTGTAATGCTTTATGCAGTAAATGGCACAATAGATTACGTAGTAGTTAGAAGCCTGCCCCTCAGTTATGCAATAATCTCCATAGGGTTCGGAATACTGATAGGCTTCATTGCCACGAAGTTCGTTTTCAGGCTTAGAGTCAAAGCAGAGACCAAAGGGCAATACGCATTCGGCATCATAACGGCATTTATGATTACTGCATACACGTTGCCGCTCCTTATAGCTTACAAGAGCTACACGCTGGCCAGCATATACCCCCTAATCGGGCTGTCGGCACTCGTGTTTTTTGCCATAGATGCAATTAAGTACAGAAGATCCCTGAAGCTCGGGCAAACTGCAATGCTGCTCATGGGCGTGCTGCTAATAATTATTGGAATATTCTATGCCGAAAGCAACGGATACAGGTTCCAGCTCAGCACGCTGCCATTCATATTCCTTATAACCGTATTTGCAGGGATAGGGTATTACATGGAATTTTACAGGATAAAGAAGTACAGTATAGGCACGAAGATGCTTTTCCAGCCAATATTCCTGATTGCCACGGGCTTGTTCTTTGCCTGGCCAGTTTATGCCCTGAACATTTATTTTGCTTTGGGAATTTTTGGAGGGTTTGCTTTTGCCTTCGCTTCTGTCATGGAGCTGCGTGCTATGAAAATGACAAAAGCTAGGGGCAAGGCCAATATGCTGATTAAGAGGAACTTCATAAACGATTTCGAGTATTCGGATACGCTCCTGGTGCTTCTCGGCAGCGTAATAATAGGCAGCTTCTACCCTGTGGAGATTTTCGGAGGCATCCTCATAGTGGCTGGCATAATCGTGATAAGCTGGCTTTCCAATTCGGCATAGGCATTACCGGTATGCACGGCTGCTTGCACAAGCGCAGCTTCCGGCAGAGATTCGCCCATATATTTTTCGCCCATTTTACTGGATTTTTCTGATTAAGAAATTCGTATTTATACAAAACTCCTGCCCATTTTTCATATGCATTTCTACACAAAAATAATAATAAGTCTTATTGCAATGCTTAAAGCATGGAAGGGCAAAATTTTCCGAAGACTGCAGGAAAGCATAGGTTTAGACCGTTGTACAGCCCTAATCAATTGTTCAACAGCATGAAGAAGGCCGTGAAAGGCAAGGGATACAAAAAGGCAGTAATGATATACTCAAACGCTATGCTGGAAAGCTTCAGAAAAGCTTATAGGCTTGAAGAGGCAAAGGCCCTGAAATCAATAGTCAATCCTTTGGGCATATACGAGTTTGGAAAAGGAAGGCTGCTAGTTTACATAGGCATAGGGGCCCCAATGACGGCAGTTGCTGCGGAGGAGCTCATAGTAGCTGGTGTAAAAGAGTTTGTCATAATGGGCACCGCTGGAACACTGGATACTTGTATGAAAATAGGTGACCTTATTCTTTGCGCCAAGGCACTACGGGACGAGGGCGTTTCCCACCACTACCTTAAAAGCTCCATGTACGTTGAGCCAGACATGGAGCTAACCTCAAGGATAAAAGGAATAATGGAGAATAAGGGCATTGACTTTCACAGCGGTCCGACATGGACCATAGACGCGCCTTACATGGAGACCGTGGAAGAGGTAAAGCGCTATTCCAGAGAAGGCATAACTACTGTAGAGATGGAAGCTGCTGCATTGTTTGCCGTTGCAAAGAAGAGAAAGGTAAAGGCAGCGGCACTTTTTGTGGTTTCGGACATTTTGAACGTTGAAGGCTGGTCCGGATTTGTCAAGGCAGAATACCGAAGCACATATCCGAAAATGGCAAGGCTTGCTGGGCTGTTCTGACTGCTTTTATGCCACTGCTTTTGCCTTTGAGAACGAGTATGCGCCCAAAGCCAGCATAACTAGCGCTATTGCGCCCAGCACCAATGCATCCATCAATACAGGGAACACGGAAACTCCTAGAAGCGCGCCACGCATCCCGTCAACTCCGTACGTAAGAGGATTGACGTATGTTACATATCTTATGAATCCAGGAAGCGCGCTGACAGGATATATAGCTCCAGACAAGAAGAATATAGGGAATACGAGCAGGTTTAGTATTAGGCCGAAGCCCTGCATGTCTGTCATTACTGAAGCCAGTATAAGCCCTATTGATATGAATACAAGGCCTATGAGGAGCATGAACCCGAAAGCCACGAACAAGCCGGCTTTGTTTTTACGTGTTCGGCTTTATCCTGTTACCTGGTTGTGCTATGGGCTTATCCTACATGTTTATTTTATTATCTAATATATGCCTATTTAGGTATATTAAATGGAGAAATATAAAAAGATCCTTTTCTGCCAAAAGGCATACAGGCCAGGGCTTAGGGACCGGCACGCTCTTTGATCAGTGCTTTTTATCCTTTAAAATTAGGATGATATTTAGATATTGCTAAAATAAAATAGGATAATGTTTACAGTTTATCCTTAAATATTAGGATAATATTTATATATATGCTATTAAAAATAGGATATTATGGCAATAAATACAAAGGCCAGAGGTGCAGGAGCCTCAAATGCAATATATAGGCACGTACTGGAAAATTACCTTGCAGGAAATGTTAACTTCAGTGCAAATTCCGTAGCCCGCGTACTGCAAATTTCACCGAATACAGTAAATATCGCGATAAGGGCGCTTGCTTCAATAGGTGCAGCGTCAATATCCAGGCGCTCTTTTGCTTTGACCGATTTTGAAAAGGCGCTGATGTACTGGGCTGCGACGCGAAAGCTCAGCAGGTCTATAGCATATTCCACTTTTACAGGAATTGGGGTGCAAAATATAGAAGCAAAGATGCCTGAAGGAATAGCTTTTACTGCATACAGCGCGTATTCATTTGCATTCGGAAACGATATAGCAGGGTACGGAGAGGTTTATGTATATGCGACTGATTTTGCATTGAAAGAACTTGAACGCCGCTTTCCAAAAGCTGCGCTATCAAGCCATTCGGATTATGCAGATCTCATAGTGCTTAAACCGGACAAGGTTCTCTATAGGGAGATCGAAGAGAAATTGCTTAAAAATTCCTGCGTCCCCATAACACAGGCCTGTGTGGACCTATGGAATATAAAAGGATGGCAGGCCCCAAGGTTCTTTGCCAGCGCAATGAAAAAATTGGGTGAAAGGCTCAATACCGCAATGGGTGAATAGCCATGCCAAAAGAATTTTATTCTGACGCAATCACTTATAGGAGCAGGGAGATATTGCAAAAGCTTGCAGATTCATTGGATTTCGTACTGATTGGCGGGTGGGCAGTCAACTTTTATGTTAAAACACAAAAGAGCACAGACGTTGACATAATGGTGACTGCTGACAAGCTTAGCTACTTTAAAAATTATGGAGTGGAAAAATACAAAGGCTTGCCCATATATTTTGCAATGGTTGGAGGAGTCAGAATTGACATCATGGTCCAGGGTGTATCAGATAGTGCGTTGACTATGCCAATTTCCTTGGTAATTGAAGAAAGCGTTGTGGTAGAAGGCATACGAACGGCCTCGAAAGAACTATTGCTGCTACTGAAAATGTGTGGCTATTTCAGTTTCGACAGGCAGAAAGTGGAAAAGGATATTATAGATGTGGTTTCACTGCTTTTTTACTCAAATGTAGATATTGCTAAGGTCGCAAAATATGTAAGCAGGTATAAAATTGATGATAGAAAGGCATTTATGGGAATGAAAGAGTATTTGGAGAAGGGTAGGAACCTGTGGGAATTTATAACAAACAGCCCTGAAGAATACTCTAGGCTGTATTCAGCAACAAGAAAGGCAATAAAGCAGTATTGGCGTGGTTGATGATTTTCAATCTATTGCGTTGGGCCATAAAAATGCATGGTTCTGAAGCGATGATGCTTTATTTTTGCATTTAGGTGCTTATCATATACAACAGTGTACAAAAGAAACATACAGGCCATTGGCTTTTGGGCTGGCCCGGTCTTTAATGATTATAATAATTGAAAATTATAGTTGCATTTAAATATGGCTAAAGCAAAGCATGATAATGTTAAATAAAGGTTAAGTTTTAGGTTTTTGTCAAAATTTTTGCTATAAATTAATGCATTTTGGTGTAATTATGGATGTAAAAAAAGAGATCCAAGCATATATAGAAGAAGGAATAAAAGCTAGGTCAAATATCCCAGTGGATGAAGTAGAAAAGGCCACCCTTGCAGTAACAAATGCGCTCAAAAACGGCAAAAAACTCATAACATTTGGGAATGGTGGAAGTGCTGCTGACGCACAGCACATTGCAGCAGAGCTTGCCGGTAAATTTTATAAGGACAGGAAGCCATTGCCGTCTATAGCCCTCACAACGAATACTTCTAACTTGACTGCAATAGCAAACGATTATTCATATGCAAGCATATTTTCAAGGCAGCTTGAAGGGATAGGCAGCAATGGAGATGTTGCAATAGGCATATCTACGAGCGGGAATTCTGAAAATGTCATAAAGGCTGTTGAGAAAGCAAAGGAAATAGGCATTGTGACCATAGGCCTGGCAGGCAGAAGCGGCGGAAAGCTGAAAGGGATTTGCGACATATGCATATGCGTTGATTCGGACAACACGCCAATAATACAAGAAGCTCATATAGCCATAGGGCATGTCATGTGCATGATAATTGAAAAAGAATTATTCCCATAAATAAGACCAATACATGGCTTGCTTAACGCACAGCCAAATAGCACTGCATAAGATTTATATTAAGCAAGGCATTAATTTGCTTTAACCGGTGTTTTGTTGAAAAACAGGATAATAATAACAAGGACCCCAGTAAGGATTACGTTCTGCGGAGGCGGCACTGACATAGAGGAATTTTATTCTAAATACGGCCCTGGGGCTGTTGTAAACGCAGCGATAAACAAATACATATACATAATACTCAACAAACCGTTTGACAACAAGATACGTGTCGGATACTCGAAAACAGAGATCGTGGATTCTGTAGACCAGATACAGCACCCTACGGCAAGGGAAGCGCTTAGGATGCTTGGAATAGAGAAAGGCATAGAGATAGTAAGCCTTGCAGACATACCAGGCAGGACAGCCGGGGTTGGCTTGGGCTCAAGCAGCTCCTTTATAGTGGGCTTGCTCAACGCTCTGCATGCATGGAAGGGTGAGCTTGTATCAAAGGAGGAGCTCGCAAGGGAAGCCGTAAAGATAGAGAGGGAAATATTAAAGGAAGAAGGCGGCAAGCAGGACCAGTATGCAGCTGCTTATGGAGGCATAAACCTATTTGAATTCGGAATGGACGGAACAGTAGTTACGAGCCCTGCAATAATGACAGAAGAAAACAGGGATGCCCTCAAAAGCCACCTCCTGATGCTTTTCACGGGCACTGAGCATGTTTCCTCTGAAATACACAAGGAGCAAAAGGCATCCATAGATGAAAAGGCGGATGCATACAGGAAAATGGCAGAATACGCAAATGGGCTTTACCGCAACTTTTCTACAGGAGATAGATGGAAGGAAACTGGAAAGCTTCTGCACGAGAACTGGCTCCTTAAGAAAAGCCTGGGCGGAAAGATAAGCAATAGCCGAATAGACGAGCTTTACAATAAAGCCATGGAAAATGGCGCAGAAGGCGGCAAGGTGATAGGAGCTGGAGGCGGGGGCTTCCTTCTTTTCTTTGCAAGGCCTGAGCTGCACAAAAGGATAACAGATGCGCTTGGCCTTCAAAGGATCGACTTTGACTTTGATTACCTAGGAAGCAGGATCATATATGTCGGGGACTGAATTAGCCACGATAGGTATTTAATCCTGAAAGCCAAAACACCAGTATAAGGTGTTAGAATGATTTCTGGAAAGAATATAATAGTCACTGGAGGCGCTGGTTTCATAGGCTCAAACTTGGTGGAAATGCTGGCAAAGGACAACAAGGTTTACATAATAGACAACATGCACACTGGCTCTGAGGAAAACGTACAGCAGTACATAAAGGGGAACAACGCCGAGTTCATAAAAGACGATGCAAAGAATTTGAACAAGCACAATATTGATGCTGACATGCTGTTCCATCTTGGCATATACTCTGCATCTCCAATGTACAGGGAAAACCCGCACCTTGTTGCGGAAGTCGTTGACGGAATGGTGGCCATGCTTGAATATGCAAAGGCCAACTCTGTTCCTTTGGTTTTCGCTTCCACATCTTCAATATACAACGGCATAAAGCCGCCGCACAGCGAAAACGTCGTCCCTGGTGTTACGGACTATTATACAGAAGCCAGGATAGCTGCAGAAAGAATGGCTGAGCTTTATTCAAAGCTGCATGATGTAAATGTATCTGCAATGAGGTTCTTCTCAGTCTACGGAAGGCATGAAAGGTCAAAGAAAGGCTATGCAAACCTCGCAACGCAGTTCTTGTGGGCAATGCAGAAGGGCGAGCAGCCAGTGATATACGGCAATGGCGAGCAAAGGAGGGATTTCGTATATGCTGAAGATGTCGCAATGGCGCTTATCGGGGCAATGGAACATGCAAAAGGCTACAATGTCTACAATGTGGGCACAGGCAAGAACTACAGCCTCAACGAGCTCACTGCAAAGCTGAACGAAAAG
>JAKBRD010000027.1 GCA_021834865.1 Microcaldota archaeon
AGTTTATCCTCCTTATCATTTCGCCCCTTGTCTTCTTGTCGCTCGCTATGACGCTAGGCACGCCCACCTTTCTTATGCTGCTTATTATCCAAGCCTCTCCGCCGCTTTTCATATGAGCGGAATATACAAGCCTTCCGTCGAGCCCTAGGCATGAGACTGCGACGGTTTTGCCCGTATCCACACCTACTATTATGTGAACCAAACAATTTGCCCTCATGGTTTTACTTAAGCTGTTCTAGGGAGTAATTTATTGCATCAAGCGCAGTTGCAGGTATGGCCTCGTACTTGCAGTTTGCTATGAATACAGGCGTAAAAGTTATGTTGTAGAAGCTTGCAAGCTGCTCCTGCCTAAGAAGCGTAGCCGGGGCGTTGGCCATGCAGTCTCCGAACGAGCTCATGTTGAATCCTGATGCCTGTGCCATTGAATACAGCGTATCGTTTGGCAGCGGGCTTCCGTTGTACACAGTATTTAATGTGTTCATGAACTGCGGGAACTCATTCTGAGCTGAACCGCATGCGAGATAAGCCCCTAGCAGCTGAGTCTGCTCTTCGCCGTAATTCTTGTATTTGCTTATCGAATACCCTGAAAAGACAAACTTGTAGCTCATGTTTATCTCATTGGAATGGGCTTTGCTTATGTTTATGGCTTGCAGTATGCTGCTTATGGCGCCAGGTGCGTAAGGATCTGTTATCAGATAAACAGGTTCCGGCGTGTTAGACACGCACGTTGTCTTTCCGCTTATGCCTACGACCCCCTGCGCTATCACTGAGTTGTTAGTTATGCTCTTTGGCCTTACCATCTGTATGAAAGGTGTTTCGAGGCTCAGGTTTGAGCCGTAAAACTCCATGGATACGTTAAGCGTAGAATTGGTGAACGGGTCCCTGTACGGAACTATTACGGACCAAGTGTTTGTCGATGGCTGATATGATACTTTTGACCTGTTCAGGTAGGAATAATATGTAAGTATCGAAAGGCTGGAGTTTATGTACCGATAGTTGGCCAGAACCTTGCCTGCCGCATCGAGTACCTGGGACTGGTTATATTTGGGCGTTATGCAAGTGCTGTTGCTTGAAATTCCATACTGGCACACTATGACGGATTTGAAATTGGCCAGAGAAAATGACAACGCTATCAGCACTATTACAAGTGCTATTAGCCCTATGTGCAGGTAGTCCAAGCCTCCGTGCCTTGAGGCGCTCTTGACAAGGAATACTGGCTCCTTCGCGCCTTTTTGCTTTGCCTTCTTTCCATCCATTCTTGCCATAAAACCACTTTACAGGCGGGCCCGGCGGGATTTTCACCGGATTAAACCGAATTTGAACCCGCGACCTTCACCTTAGGAGGGTGCCGCTCTATCCAAGCTGAGCTACGGGCCCGCATATATCACATATATCTTAGCAGGAAAAATTTATAATGAACTGATTTATACCTTTGTCTTTTTTCCACTTTTACATACGCTTTACCGGTGTCATGCCCAAAGAAAGCAGAAGTTCAGCCATCAGCTTCTCGAAAGCCTGCGTTATAGCTAGCCTTGCGCTTTTGTCTCCTTCTTCCTGTGCTTTCAATATCGGAGTTGTCTCGTAGAATTTGCTGAATTCGCTTGCCAGAAGCGTCATGTACTCTATGACTATGTTTGGCTTGCACTCCCTGACTGCCTTTTCAAGCACATTCCGCGCGTAAGATATCCTCTTTATTAGGTCGAATTCCTGCTGGGAAACTGCATAATCCTCTCGCATTTCCTTCTTGGCCTCTGCTCCTGGGCTTTCAAGTATCCTTTCCGCCCTCGCATGCGTGTACTCGCAATACGGCCCTGAATTGCCCTCGAAGTTAAGCGCCCTGCTCCAAGAGAAAACAAGGTTCTTCTCGTTGGAAAGCTTGAGAAATTCATATTTTATTGCGGACATGGCTATCTGGCTTGCTACATCCGCCTTCTCATCATTGCTAAGCTCAAACCTGTCTGTTATCAGCCTTGAAGCCTTTTCCTCGGCTTCCCTTACAAGGTCATCGCACGTATATCCGACCCAGGTGCCCTTTCTTCCGGATAGCGATATTCCCTCGAGCTCAACCACTCCGTATGCTATATGCTTGATCTTTTCCGAATAGTCGCTACCTCCAAGCAGCGCTATTACGAGCCTTACAACCGCTTGCTCGTAGCTCTGCCTTGCATCTATGGTGTTTATTGCAACGTCGGCAGCCCCAAAATCCATCTGTGAGCCGTCAGCTCCTGTAGAGTAAAGCAGTTTCTTCAGGGCTCCTTGCTCCATGAACATATGGTATACGAAGCTGTTGGGCAGAAGCCCGAGCTTCCACATGTGAAATGCAATGTCCTTGGCTACATAATTGGGCGCTCCGTTGCTCCTTACGAGAACCTTTACTCCCTCCTTGAGGCCTCCGAAATCGCTTGCAAGGTTTCCAAGCTTCGAATGCTCTATCACTATGCAGTTTGCATATTCTCCATCTGCCGGTTTGGTTATAATTCCTTTGCCTTGCATTTTGTCAAGGGCTTCGTCAAGGAGTTTCTTCCTTACTATGTCGCTTTCCCATACAAGCACGTCGTGATATATTCCCATCTTCGCCAGCGTTTCGTATTCCGCCTTTACGAAGCTTTCTGCCATTTCCCTGGCGGTCTTAGATTCATAGGTCCCATCCTGCTCCATGCTGACGAGTATCTGCGAGATCTCGTCCTTTATGCTTTTGTCTTCAAGCAGCTTGTTTACCGCTACGTAAACTTCTCCAATCATCCTGTCGAATTTTTTATTGCTGTCAAAAGTTACGCCTATCTTTTCCATGTGCGACAGGCCCCAAATAACCTCTGCAACCTGAAGGCCAAGATCGTCTATATAATCTTCGCGCTCTACTTTGTACCCTGCTCTCTCGTAGAGATTTGCAATTCCGTCGCCTAAAAGTACGTTCCTTACCTGGCCCATGTGCATTGGATGTGCCGGATTTATGCTTGGGTACTCTATTATGGCCTTCTTGCCCTTCCATGCGTTGGAAGCGAATATCCTATCCTCGCTTATTGCGAAATCAACCACGTCCCTAGAATAAGCGCTGCGTTCTATGGCAAAATTCACAAATCCGTTCTTTTGTGATATCTCTGCCACATATTTCGGCTTTGCTATAAGCGCTACAATTTTTCCTGCCAGTTCGCCGGCATTCAGCGACTTAGCCTTGGCTATCCTCAAAATTATGCTGGATGAGATATCGCCGAACATCTTAGATATGTCTATGCTCCTTGCTATCTCCTCATCGAATTCCCCATATCCTTCACTGTCAAGCGCAGCTTTTATGGAAGACCTTATCCCTTCGATTAATTCCCCATATGGTCCATGTTCATGCATATTATCATTCCGCAAAATTGAATCAATAGCTAACTCTGTCAAACTCCTTGATAATCTTAGGTATGGAGACCGCCACGTCATATGCAGTTGCGTGAAGCCCTATCTCTTTGTTGAGCATCTCCCCTATCTGCGTGTGAACGTAAACTCCTGCAGCTGCAGACTCGAACAGGGATCCTTTGTTTATTGATATATAACTGGCTATTATTCCGGCAAGCACGTCTCCAGTGCCCATTGTCGAAAGAGTTGCGCTTTCGGCCCTGTTTATCTTTAGCCTTGTGCCATCTGTTATTATGGTGTCATTCCCTTTTAGCACAAGCGTGCATCCGTACGTTTTCGCAAAATCTATTGCAGTATATATCTTCGAATTGAGGTCGCGCTTTGAAAGGTCAATGCCGCACAGATACTTGAATTCTCCTGTGTGCGGAGTAAGAACCATGTTGCTCCCTATAAGGTTCTTGTACCTAGAAAGCATTTTGAGCGCAGCTGCATCTGCAACTACCCATTTGGATGAGCTTTTTTCGTAATCAAGAAGTGCAGAGAATCCTTTGTAGTCAAAGTAATCCTCTTTTATTCCAGGCCCTATTACTATTGCCTCGTGCTTCACCAATTTTATTTCAGCTACATCATCATGAGAAAACTTTTTTTTGGATATTGTCTTTAGTATTAGCTCAGGCATTGGCCTCTGCTCGTTTACCAAAGAATCCTCTGGTGATATCACAGTGACATAACCGGAACCGGTTTTGAGCGCGGCCAGAGCGTGCTCGGCTGCCATTCCCGAAAGCATTGGGGCTCCCCTGTAATCAGAGCTTCCTCCAAGCACCGCTACTGTCCCATGTTCGTACTTGTTGGCATTTATAAACCTGGGCTTGGTTGCTAGCATTACATCTCCGGGCCCGGTCATAAGCTCCACAGAAGTCGGTATTCCTGTGTTTAATACGTTTACGGAGTAATCTGACCTACCTTTTTCTAGGAAGCTTTTCATCTTGTGTATCGCAAAAAGAAGGTCTGGAGCCACCGCATTTATATTTTTTGAACCTGTATCGCCATTAACTCCAGAAGGCACGTCTATGGATATTACATATTTATTCGAATCGTTTATTGCCTTAATTGCATGAGACAGAGTTTCACTGAGGCGCCCATGCATCCCTATGCCTATTATCGCGTCTACAACATCATCCGATTTTTTAAGCATGGACTTTAGCTTTCCAATGTTTTCTGAGCCTATCACTTCTATGTCGATTACGCTTTCCATTATCTTGTAATTGAATCTCAGGCTGTCGTTGCGTATGCTATCTGGGTTTCCCAGAAAAGCCAGCTGCACGTCTGCTATGTCTATCAGATGCCTGGCGGCAGCCATGCCTATCGCTCCCTTTCCTCCAGGGCCGCACACGAAAGTTATCCTGTCGTTCCTGTGCTTTCTGCTAAGGTTTTCAGCTATGGCTGCACCTGCAGTTTCGACCATGGACCTTTCGTTTATTCCCATTGCCTTGGCGTTTGCCATTATGGCGTAAGCGTCGTCTATACTGAGGTACTTTTTTGTATAAAGGACAAACTCTTTTAGCTTTTGCATCTTATTAATTCCGTAATTCATAAATAAAAATGTGGTGTTTCAATAGCGAAGGTCTATAGAGTTAAGGACGGTCTCGCGATAAGCATGCCGAGGGAAGTAGTGAAGACGCTTGGCATAAAGGAGGGAGACGACATAGACTTCATACAATACAAGGACTCATACTACATAATAGCTAAAAGGAGCGATATAGCAAAGCTCATAACTGGCTCTTCGGCTCAAGCGGCAACTCCACAGCAGGAAAAAGCTGCAGCCAACGTCCCAAAGTTGTCTGAGGCGGAGATAAGCGTCCTAAAGAAGCTCGATACCCTAAGGTACAGCATGCGCACCACTCCAGAAGTGGCAAAGATACTCGGGAAAGAAGAGAGGATAACATTCAAGCAGTTGGAGAAGAAGCACGTTATAGTCCCGTTCAAGGACGAGCAGCAGAAGACCCATTACAGCATACAGAAGATGTTCTACGACAACTACTTGATGCGAAAGAGGCCAGCCGAGCAGCCGAAGCAGGAATACAAGCTGAGCCTAAGCAAGGCCAAGGTGGCAGAGGCAGCCAAGGCTACAACAGCGCCTATAAGCGCAATAGAGAAGTACATGGATGCACTTCAGAATGCCGGATACATAGTAGTCCCAACAGAAGCAGAAGCATCGGCCATATCTGCTGCATTGGAGGACAGCATAAGGCGTGGGCTTGTGGTAGGCACCAGGGCCTTCAACAAGAAATTCTACATCGTAATGCGCTCGTTCATAAATTCAAATACATCTGCGATAACCGCGCAGATTGCAGACAAGAGTTCTTCAGTCCCTGTCATAGCAAAAGCGTGCAAGCTTGACGACGAAGCGGTTAGGGCAGTGCTTTACATACTGGCAGAAAGCGGAGAAGTTACGGAAGTCCGAAAAGACATATTCAGGCTTGCGTAAAGCAAAAGCCTCTGTTTATAAAAAGGTCAATGCCGAACTGCAGAATTCACACGTATATGAAGTGATCCAGCAGTATTACCGCGAGAGCGAATACTATAACCACAATAAGCACTATCTTCGGGTTAAGCTTTGGCCCTTTTGCTGGTGCATCGTAGAAGCTAAGCACGCCTGCCTGAGATTGCGGTGAATATAATGATGCCATCTATAAGCACTTTGTTACGCGGTTTATATGCTTCTGAATATTAATAAAGCTTTTGCACGTCCAAAAGCAAACGCTTTATATCTCTTGCCAGATAGTATATATGTATGGTGATCTCCTGGCAGCGCAAAAAGATTCGAAAACCAGCATAAACGGGGAGGAGCCCTGGATAAAAAATCCAATCCCTGTGCAAAGCCAAAACAATGGAGATAGCAGAGAAAATACCAAGACAAGCCTTTTCGGGCCACTGTTCCTTTGGGCTTTGGTCATAATAATCGGAATAGTCCTTGAGGTTGTGATTCCAGCATTGCTTGGCAAGAGCTATGCGGCTAGCGCAGCATCATATAAAGCAATAGGGAGCTACATACTCGAGCTGCCTGGGGTCATAATATTGCCGCTTATAATATCCGTGTGGATAGGCCACAGGGTAGGAGAGAAGGCATCCAGCGTGGTCAACGCGTTCAAGAGCGGCCTGCTTAATGGTGTCTACGCCTCAATAGTTTACGGCGTCATAATATTTGTCGCCCAGCTTATGCTTAGGTATACGACCTCGTACGCCCTAACCAATTCATTCCTGCTCAAATATGTGGTTGCAACGCCAATGGCTATAGTTATAGTTTTCACGATAATAATAGCAGTGCTGAACGAGATGCGCCACTGAGCTATTTTGCAGTGCTGACTATTTTTATTATGTCTCCGTCCTTTAGCACGTAATTCTTGGCTAACCTCATCTTGCTAATTGCGTCGATAGCATACAGCATTCCCTTGCCTATGTCCGTATGTATTTTCATCGCCAGGTCGTATGCGGTCGACCCTCTTTCCATGAGAATCGCATCAGGCAGCACATTGCCGGAATGGTCGGAAAACTTGTTTTCATCCTCGACAGGGTAAACGACTATATTGCCCATCGCTTTGAATACAAGCTCGTTGAGCACCTTCTGTACTCCGGTGCCTCTGGATTCAACAAAGCCTTTCATGTAATCAAGGGCCTTTTTCTGCTCTGCGTTCGGATTTCCCAATATCTCAATTTTGCCCTCGAGTGCGTCGTAGCTTATCATTCCCGAATCCTTCGCTCTCTTCAGCGCCAGCTCAAGAGCTCCAGAGCACATTACAGTTTCCATTCCGAGCTCGGAAGCCTTTTTACGTATCGCGTTTTCATTGGCTTTCGCGCCTTCTATGTCGGCTTTGCTTGCCGCAACTATAAAGTGTTTTGAGCCCAGTATTGCAGCCGATGAGAATTTCCTTATCTCTTCGTCGCTCCACGTTATGCGCTTAGACTGCAGCCCAAGCCTTTCAATGGCAGTTTCTATGCTTGCCCTAGTAACATTGAATACGGTAAGCACGTCGGCAAGTGCATCCACTCCTGATTCTTTCTTGGACATCTGCGGCATGTGCTTTTTTATTATGGCAGAAATCCATTCGACAAGCTCCGACATTATCATCTCAAGGTCGTCAGCCGGGTTGCCTGCTCCCTCATTCCCATATGCATCGGTCCTGCCGCTTGCGTCAACCACTATTATGAAGCCGTCAGCTCCTGCGAGGTCATTTAGAAACTGGTTTCCCATTCCCTTTCCCTCGTGCGCTCCAGGGACCAATCCTGCCACGTCTATTATGTTTACCGGAACCAATCGCATTCCGTTTTCGCAAAGTGAGTTTCTGGGCTTGCATTTTTTTCCTATTTTCTTTTCTGCGCATTCTTCTGCTACGTAAGCAACACCCTTGTTCGGGTCTATCGTTGTGAACGGGTAATTTGCAATTTTAGCCTCGCCAGATGTCAGCGCCGAAAATAATGTGCTCTTGCCCTTGTTCGGTGCGCCTATTATTCCTACTATCATGGTATCATTTGAAAAGTTTTTCCTTTACGGGGCGTTTTTCGTCAATCTCGATTATCGCGTAATAAATGACAATCAGCGATATTATAATCATGACGCCTATAACGAGCGCCTCTTTAGGCATCCCTATCATGAACGCCATTACTGCTACTATGGATATTATTGGCACATACGGGTAAAATGGGGTTTTGAAGCTTCCGGATCTTTTTATGCGCCTGAAATGTATCACGGCAAAGCTTGAAAGCATATAAGAGAAAAGCAGCCCGAAATTGCTTATTGCTGCTATGATGTATATGTTTCCGGCGAAGAGCATTACTACGCCTATTGCAGATGATATTATTACCCCGTTTAGCGCAACGTCTCTTTTCCTGTTAAATTTCGTAACCACTTTTGGCAGCAGTTTATCTTCGCCTATCTGGTAAAGTATCCTAGAAGATGTAAGTATCATCGCAAGCGTTGCTGATGTAGTAGCAATCATCGCGCCTATATCCACTATAATGGAGATATAGCCTGGTGCATGTATGTAGCTGAGTGCAAAAGCCAGAGGATCTGCAGAAACTGTATACTTTGCAACAGGGACAAGCAGCATAAGGGCTAGAACTACGAGAACATAAACCACAATGCTTATTATTACGGAATAGATTATTGCCCTTGCAGCCTTGTTGGCCCCGCCTTCAACGTCGGAAGTAAACGTACTTATTGCCTGGAATCCGGAATATGCAAAGAATATGGCCACGCTTGCCGCAAAGATTGCAGCCAATCCCGCTTTGCTCGCTGGCGTCGTAAGGTATGAAAAGCTGAAATGCCCTCCTCCAGAAAAGGCGAATACTGCGGCGAAAGCCACGAATATTGCCAGTATGCTTATCTTCACTACGACAAGGCCAAAATCCATCTTTGCCGCTTTCTTTATGCCGTAAATGTTGACTAAAGAGAGCACGAATATGAGCACCATGGCTATGTATATGGGATATCCGCTCCCAAGCCCTAGAAAGCTGGCCGCGTACGAGCCGAATCCAAGTGCTACCGCAGCTATGGCAGTCGCGAAGCTGAAATAAAGCAGTATTCCAGTTATGAAACCGAGCTGGCTGCCAAAAGCCTCATATACGAACGAATAAGCAGCGCCCTTTGCCTTCGGCATTATTGAGCCCAATTCTCCGAGCTGAAAGGCGATAAGCGCAGCAACTATCCCGACAAATACAAACGCTATCAGCGCGTATGCTCCTGCTAGCGCTATCGCAGTCCCGCTAAGCACAAATATGCCTGCGCCTATTATCGCGCCTAGCGCAACTGCAGTCGCAACCGGCACGCTTATCTTTTTTGGCACTAAAAAACCTGATTCGGGCAATGTAAGATTGAATGATGCTATATTTATTAAAAGCTAAATAAAATAAAGCTATATACATAGAGCAGTGCAGGGATGGCAGAGCCTGGCCAAATGCGACGGGTTTAGGGCCCGTTCCCGTAGAGGGTTCGAGAGTTCAAATCTCTCTCCCTGCAAATATTCCATACGCAAAGCTTTATAAATTTGGTTAATCATAATTAACATAAAATAAAATATAGGTTATGTGGTTATGACCAAAATAGAAGATGCATTAATAGACTACAACCCTTGGTGGAAACAGGGGTTCTCAGTGGTTTATCATGAACGCGAAATCTACGGGGACATTAAAAAATATATGAAGTTGCCTATGATGATCGCTCTATGCGGCTTAAGGAGAGTTGGAAAAAGCACATTGATGCTCAAAATCGTAGAGGACCATATAGCGAACGGCACGCCCTCTAACGCTATTCTTTATTTCTCCTTCGATGATTTCAAGGATGTGGAGTTTGAAGACGTGATAAGGGAATACGAGAAGCTGAATAAAATCGACATAAACGATGGAAAGCATATATTTCTTTTCGATGAAATACAAAAGCTTGACGACTGGCAAGAAAAAATTAAAATGCTATACGATGTCCACAAAGGCAAGATAAAAATAGTGCTTTCGGGCTCCGAATCCCTGTTTTTAAAAAAGCACGCAAAAGAAAGCCTTGCCGGACGCATATTCGTGTTCAACGTTGATAGGCTGTCTTTCAGAGAGTTCATCGAGTTCAAGGGGAAACAGTCTGTTCTCGAGCACCCAAGATTGTATGGGAAAGAGCTCTTGCTGCTGTTTGACGAATACATGCATACGCAAGGTTTTCCGGAATTGGCCAACATTGGCGACAAAGAGATAATAAAAAAATACATACGCGAGGGGATAATAGACAAAATCATATACAAGGATATCCCGCAGCTCTTTAAGATTGAAAATCCCGGAATTCTAGAAACACTGATAGATATGCTCATGGATGAACCAGGCCAGATAATCGAACTCTCTGCACTCGCATCAGATTTGAAGATTACGCGCCAGACCTTGTCGAATTACATTACATATCTAGAAGAATCGCGGCTTTTAAGAAAGCTATACAACTATTCCGGAAACCGCAGGAAAACTGAAAGGAAGCTTAAGAAATATTATCCCGCAATAATATCCGTGGATTTATCATTCAATACCGATAGCACTGCAAAATCCAAGGTGTTTGAATGGCTGATTGTAAATCAGACTAGTGCCGAATTTTTCTGGCGCGACGCGTATAAAAACGAAGTGGACATTGTCCTTGGCAAAAAAGAGCCGATACCTATGGAAATAAAATACGGGAAAATATCTGTGGGTGGCCTTGCTGCATTTATGCACAAATTCAAGATAAAGGAAAGTACAATCGTTTCGTACGACAAAGAAGGCAAGATCAAAGTAAAGGAAGGAACGATAAAAATAATGCCGGCGCATAACCTGCTTTTGGGACTGCGCCAGGGTTGATGGCACAGAGTTCAAATCTCTCTCCTTGCATAAGTAATCAATTTATTAATATACACATAAAGTTGATTGATCGAATGCAT
>JAKBRD010000005.1 GCA_021834865.1 Microcaldota archaeon
GGCTATGAGGGCGGAGAAAAGATGACAAACGAGCAGCTGCTCGAGAGCGACGTTGACATACTCATACCGGCAGCAATAGAGAACCAGATAACGGGCTCAAACGCCGACAAGATAAAGGCCAAGCTTGTGCTTGAGCTTGCAAACGGGCCAGTAACGCCTGATGCTGACAAGATTCTGCACGAGCGCAACATATTCGACGTGCCAGACTTCCTTGTAAATTCCGGAGGAGTAATAGGCTCCTACTTTGAATGGGTGCAGAACATAGGCGGATATTACTGGAGCGCCGAAGAGGTGTACTCCAAGCTTGACAAGATAATAACAAAGTCATACACTGACATGATGGCAACGAAGAAGGAGTACGATGACAAAGGAAAGAAGATAACTCCTAGGACTGCGGCTTACATAATAGCAGTTTCAAGAGTTGCAGCGGCTATGAAAGCCAGGGGCTGGTATTGAAGGTGTGCATGGATGGAAGGCAAAAACGCTGAATTCGGAGTAATAGGCGGCTCGGGGATTTACTCACTTTTTGACAACCCGGAAGAGCTGGATATGGATACGGAATATGGCAAGCCGAGCGACAAGATTTCGCTTGGGACGATAAGCGGAAGGAGCGTTGCCTTCATTCCAAGGCACGGGAGGGACCATACAATTCCACCGCACAAGATAAACTACCGGGCGAATATTGCCGCGCTTGACTCTCTCGGAGTAAAAAGGCTCATATCAATAACCGCTGTAGGCTCTCTAAGGATGGATTTTGTACCTGGGGATTTTGCTTTGCCTACCCAATTCATAAACATGACAAGCGGAAGGGTTGACACATTCTATGACGGGCCGCAAGTTACCCATGTAAGCACGGCTTTCCCCTACTGCACCGAAATGCACAAAATGGCCGTCCGTGTCAGCGACTATGACGACATAAAATATCACGAAAACGCAACAATAGTAGCAATAAACGGGCCTAGATTTTCCACAATGGCAGAATCAAAGATGTTCAAAAATATGGGTGCAGACATAATAAACATGACGCAATACCCTGAGGTGGCTCTTGCCAGGGAACGGGCGATGTGCTATTCTACCATAGCTGTAGTTACTGACTATGACGCAGGCATAGAAGAAGACCAGCATATAGAACCGGTATCATTCGAAGAGGTTGGAAAGAGGTTTGCTTCGAGCATAGAAAAAGTCAAGAAAATGGTCACTGATATGATAAATGAGATACCCAAGGAACGCTCATGCCAGTGCACCACGGCACTCAACAACGCAGAAGTCAAAAAACAGTGATTACACAATTACTGGCAGTTTGAACTGCCAGTAAAACTATATAAATAATATATGCGGACACTATACTATTGGTGTGCATATGAATCCATTGGGGCTAGAAGAGCTGAACCTCGGGCCTGCAATTTTATACGTTCACGAAGAGCTTTCTTGCTATGCCAGCTTTCCGCTCAAAGGAAGCAATCAAAATTCATACGGCAATTATCCAAAGTCTCAGCTGCCAGAACTCCAAGCCATGGAGATAACCAAGAGCTCTGCAACCGGAAACTACAGCGGCAAACAAGAAATGAGAAATACCAAAAATGAACGGAACGATGCCGAGCCTAAAGTAAAAAGTTCTGCATATACTGAAGCCCGCAGCGTTCAAACTGACAAGGAAAAACAGTGGTCTCAAGATTATAATAAAAAATTGGAACTTTTGCTGTCAGATATTAAAAAATCCCTTGTGGAGCCACTGGAGAAAAATTTCGAAAAATACGGGATAAGCAAAGATGTATTCGAAAAGCTCGGCATAGGTTTCACAATTCCGGTTTCGGAATCAGCCGCAGCGCACTTCTCTCAACCTGACAACAAAATCTACTTTTACAGCGATATTATCGGCTCCTTCGATTCAAAGAGGTTCGAGGAAGCAGATGAAAACGACAAAATGGCCATGGCGATGAGGGAGCTAACAGCACACGAGCTAACTCATTATGCAAGGTTCAACGCCATGGGGGAAAATATAGATAGGATAAACGACGTAGAGGAAAGCATTGCAAACTTAATGGCCGGAGTGATGACAAGTACAAAAGAGAAAATAGCAGAAAGCTATTCGATGCTTAACGAAAGCTTCATGTCTGACAGCGTAAGCGACTTGCCATACATGGTAGGCTATGCGGCTGCGTACGCTTTGCTCTCTTTGGATGAAAAAGAGAGGACGGAAAAGATAAATAAGCTTTTTTTCGAAAAAGACCAAAGAAAATCGATTGAAGATATTTCAAATCTTGCGCTTCAAAGCGGCCTGGTAAAAGGAGAGGCGCTTAATTCCATAATAAAAGAGCTTCCAAAAATACAAGACCACATACACGGGAAAAATGAGCAAATACCAAAGGACGAAATACGTGAAATAATAAACAGCTCCAACCCATATCTCATAGGGTTGCTTGCTGAAAACAGCAACCTCACAAAAAATTTCAGGAAAATGCTTGAAAATTCAGGAGAAGACTTTGCGAAGATAATACTTATAAAAAATCAGGAGATAGAGAGGGACGAACAGATGGTGCTTGCAAGGCATTCTGGCGAAAAGGTAAAGCTCAACCTGGCAAGCTATTGGGGCCTTGATCCGGACGTTCAATTGGAACTTTTCAAAGAAGCAAGCCCTCTCGTACTTAAAAATCTGGCAAGCAATCCTTCCATCTCAAAAGAGGTCCAAGAGCACATAGCAGAGCAGGGCGACGAATCGCTGCAGCTGCTTCTCCTGAAGAACCTTTCCGGCAGCGATATCGATAAGATATCAAATTCCGAGATCCTTCATAACGTCCTGTCAAACGGCAAAAAAACATCCGAGCCCTCAGCAAATGCAATAAAGTCCCTGTCAGAAAGTGGACACGAAAAGGTAAGGGGCGTGATGGCCGTAGCCGTATCTTCGGAGGCTGATTTGAAGGAAGATAAAGATACGATCGAATTACAGATGAAATTCGCAGAAGATAACTCTGCTCTGGTAAGGACCATGCTTGCAATGGGTTCTGGCCTAAGCGAGCAGGCGTTTTCAAAGCTGCTTTCTGACAAAGAACCGATAGTACTGGCCGCGCTTGCAGAGAACTCCTCCTTAAAAGAAAACGAAAGGCTGCAGGTTGCCGAAGAGCTTAAGCGCATGGGCATGGATATTAGCGACGCAGCACTTGCCCAAGAGCTTTCAAAATATACTCGCGCATTCCTGGATATACAAACGTTCCTGCTATGACAGCGCGTGCATATATGGAAAAAGGATTTCCAGAAAGCTTTTAATATATTAATCGTCAAAATAAGTATATTTGAGGTGTTTAAAATAAAGATTAAAGACATAAGGGCAATGCAGGAGAATGCGCTCAAGACTAAAATAGGGGAGCTCA
The DNA here is from genome assembly GCA_021834865.1 of Microcaldota archaeon. Next base: position 3,369 of record JAKBRD010000005.1, read on the forward strand.
ACCTAGAATTGGCAATAGAAAAGAGAAAGGTTGCAGCAACCGGAGTTTCCAGCAAGGTCGTAAAGATACGCGAGATGAAAAGGACCATAGCTAGGATAAAGACTGTGCTTAACGAAAGAGGTGCAGAGAAGAAATGAGTGACATATGTCCCAAGTGCGGATTGCCAAAAGAACTCTGCGTATGCGATGTTTTAGATAAGGAAGTTGAGAGCAGGATAAAGGTCTATACCAAAAAGGCCAAGTTCAATAAAGTGGTTACGATAGTCGAAGGCTTGAACTCCGGAGACCTTGAAAATGCTCTGAAGAACTTAAAGAGGACGCTAGCGTGCGGCGGTACCTCCAAGGACAATATGATAGAGCTTCAGGGAAACCACAAGTCGAAGGTCAAGAACGTGCTTGTAAACATGGGCTATAAGGATGCAAGCATAGACGTTGCGTCCTGAACGGTTTTTATTTTCTTGTTTTCTATAATAAGCTTAGCGCGAGCGTGTCATAAATGGCAGTACTTGGGATAGAAAGCAGTGCACATACTTTTGGAGTTGGAATATCCGATGATGGGAAAATACTTGCCAATTCAAAAGAGATGTACAAGATAACCGACAAGGGCATGATACCATCGCGCGTAGCAGAGTTCCACGCAGGCAACGCCAAGAGCGTAATACAAAGGGCAATCTCTGAATCAGGGATTAAGCTGTCAGAAATAGAAGCGATAAGCTATACCAAGGGCCCAGGGCTGGGACCCTGCCTTAGGATAGGGCAGCTTGCAGCTATGACGCTCTCGGAAACGCTTTCGGTGCCGCTATATCCTGTGAACCATGCGATAGGCCACATACAGATAACTGCCCATCTTTCTGGCTTCGCAGACCCTCTCGCAGTGTACGTTAGCGGAGGCAATTCCCAGATACTTGGGATAACCGACAAAGGATTCAAGCATTATGCGATATACGGGGAGACCCTGGATATAGGGGTAGGCAACATGATAGACAACTTTGCCAGGGCAGCAAAGCTCAACCCTGCATGGGGCTCTACCGTAGCAAAGGTTGCGGAGAACGGCCATTATATACAGATGCCCTACACCGTAAAAGGCATGGATTTTACGTTTACCGGATTGCTTACAAATGCAGTGAAGGCCCTATCTGCCAATAAGCTCGAGGATGTGGCGTATTCGCTGCAGGAGACTGCCTTCAGCATGATAGCAGAAGCATCAGAGCGCGCATTGCTGCTCTCCGGAAAACAGGGCGTAATACTGTGTGGAGGCGTGGCTCAAAGCAAAAGGCTTCAAGAGATACTTGCAGCGATGTCGAAATCCCATGGCGCAGGCTTCTACACTGCTCCGAATGAGTATAACGCCGACAACGGAGCCATGATAGCTTATGTCGGAGAGCTGATGCATAAGGGCGGAGCGAAACCAAAGCGCAGAGACTATGCCGTCGAGCAGAGATACAGGATAGACGGGGTGGAACTTAAATGGCTATGAAGAAAATCTCCGAAGGCGCGGAAGCTGACATATACGAGCTGGAACTTCTCGGCATAAAGGCGGTGATGAAATACAGAAGGCCAAAGCCTTATCTCGTCAAAGATATAGAAGAATCGCTCAGGGGTCAGCGCACGAAAACGGAAGCCAGGATTCTTTCGAAGGCTTCGTCGCTGATAAGCGCTCCAAAGCCTCTTTTTGTCGCAAAGTATGCCATAATAATGAAGAAGCTGGAAGGAATCCAAGCCTCAAAGAAGCCAAGCTTAGGGAAGCCAAGTGCAACGGCATCAGGCAAGGCAATGGCCGCGCTGCACTCCTCTGGGATAATACACGGGGATTTTACAACTGCCAACATACTAATCAAAAGCGATGGGATATCAGTTATAGATTTTGGGCTTTCCTACTATTCGAGTTCTGCCGAGGACATGGCCTTCGACTTGCTGCTCTTCAAGAGGTCCGTAAACGAAGAAGACTTCCATGCGTTTGAACGAGCATATAAGAACGGCTTTGTGAAATCTGCCGAAGTGCTGAAAAAGCTTTCTGAGATAGAAAAGCGCGGCAGGTACCAAGACAGGAGCCTTGCTACTGCATAATCTCATGCAATCTAAAACGAATAAAGCATCTCTCCAAGCGCAGGAAATGTCAAATGCATTTATGAAAAATGCTTGGCAATACCTAATGGCTCCTTATAAAGAAAGCTAGAACCTGCCGACGTTTGCAAACTGGACTTCGGCATTATCCTGCTCATTGGCGCTTTTCTCCTCAACCGTTTCAACGCTGCGCGAACCGACTAGGGAATACGCCTGCATTATGAGCGCTATAAGCGCAACTGCTGCTATTACCGCAGCGTACACTATCCCGTAAGCAGCAAATCCGTATGCAAACATTATTATCGTAAGCAATGCGGCTATTGGGCCTATCGCTGCGGCTGCCTTTGTATGCAGTATCGTCAGGAAGCCAGCTATGAACGCTAGCAGCGCAACTACGCTTTCTAGGACCAGCAGCAGCTCTTCAAGCTTTGCGCTTGAAAGAAAAGTGAAGAAGCCCACGCTGTTTGAATAGCTTATAACGCTGGAAAGCTGAGAGCTTGCAAAAAGTATGAAAAGAAGAAATACTGCGACATACATTATTCCGGATATGGCGCCCACGTTTATGTAGTTAAGCTTTCCCGAGACTTCGCTCATGGCGCTTTCGGTGCCTACCTTGTCTATGTCTTCAAGGCAGTAATAATGCCCATTCTGCTCAACTATGTCCTCGAAGCAAAACGGCCTGTGGCAGTAGTTGCATATCGCATACGCAGGCCTCCACGGATGCCATACGCACGAAAGCCCCTGGGCAGCCTCCTCGCTTTCCTCCTCGGAATGCGTCTTTCCCTTCTTCTTAGCCGACATCTGTGACATGTTGCCTCCTGCCGCTTCTACTGCCTCTTCTATCACCGAGCTAGACACGCCAGGGCTCACAAACATCGGAGCCTCTTCTTGTTCCTTGAAATTCGAAGCCGGCTTCCTGCTTTCCGCAGGAGGGACGAACCTAGGCTTTTGCTGCGGAGCTTGCGCTGCGGCTTTAGGTTGGGTTTTTGTGCCTGCCTGCGCTTGTTCCGGCTGCTGCCTTTGCTGCTGTGCCGGCGTAGCCTGAGATATCTGCTGCGGCGCCACCCTGGTGTTGGGTGTCATGTGCCGCATCCTGAATATCAGCATATCGTCAGGATCTACTGGCATTCACATCATTTTCTTCGATCTTTCTATTGCCTGGCGCTTTTTCTGCTCAAAGATTCCCCTGTGCTTTGCGCAGCTTATGCAGTAATAAACCTTCCTGCGCTCAAAAAAGCGCACGTCGTTTGCCGTCTTCAGGTCTGTGCTGAAGCTAATCGATTTCTCGAAAATTACAGCCTTATTCCTAGGCACCTTCCTTCCGCATGACTCGCAGATTACTAGTGTATCCTTTCCTCGCAATTAAACACCTTGTTATTGTTATTGCAGGTTAATTAATAAATATTAGCCATATAATAAGATTAACTGCCTTTACTTCATTTGGCCTCAAATCCGGCAAAAAGGTGCATAAAATTGAAATTCTATATCTCATCTTCGGATCCTGGAGCAGCAATTAAGCTGTCCAACGCAATAAGCAAGATGGGCAACAATCCAATAATATCAGAAGCGGATTCGTCTGCCCCGGAATCTGTCATATCGGAAATAAGCAGCAGCATAGACGACCAAACAGTTGCCATCGCCATATGCCCGAATCCGATAAAGCTTGCTTTGATGGCAAACAAGAGCGGCTACTTCAATGCCGTTGCATGCAGCACGGCAGGGGATTTTGAAACCGCGCTAGAAGAGGGCGCCAATCTGATAGCTGTGCAGGACGAGCAGGACGTGATATCCGATATAACGTCTAGTCTGTCTTCAACCCAGCAGCAGCCTCAAAGGCCCGCGGTACAAAAAAAGCAGCCCAAGCAATTCGCTCAAAAGTCTGTGCAGAAGCAAAAGCCGGCATTCGGCTTTGGACTTTCCAAAAGCCAGCCCAAGCAAAAAGCCCAGGACGAAGGAAATCCAATATGGGAAAAGAACAAGGGGATAAAAAAGAACCTCAAGGACCTATTCGGGATAGAGTGATCATATGCAGATGCTGTGCGAAAAGCTTGCAAAATTCTCAATACCTGCAGTAAGGATAGCGGTATCAGACACGCTCTACGGCAATTACAAGTTCTCGCAGGAGAAGATAGCATCAAAGCTGGGAGTAGCGCAGCCTGCGGTGTACAAATACCTGAGCGGCAAATATTCCGAGCGCGTGTCAATGGTTACGAACTTCATAAAATCAAATGGCATACACGAGCCCATAACCAAAGCCATACTATCCGGCTCAAATTCGCTAAAGGTGCAGGAAATGATAGAAAGGCTCGCATCAAGCAGCAGGGTCTCTGCATACTGCAACTCTCTCCTTAAACCCGGGAAGCGAGCAGGCGTATGAGCGCGCCTTGCAATGCAATTGCGGTTATACTGCTTTGCCCAATTTGGCTTCTTTCTTAGTTGCGCTTTTAAATCATTCAACTCTGCCTAAAGCTAGCTTCGCCCAAAGTGCAGCAGCTCGGCTTTGCAGCTTTCTACGAGGACTCTTGCTACGTCCTGCTTGCGCCTGAACCCTGGAAGCACATGCTCCTGGTATCGTATGCGCGCACAAGCATCATACATGTCCTGCATCAAACTAGAATAATCCCTGGCTTTTGCCACTTCGTTTTTGGAAAGGGATTCGAAAACTTCCCTCTTGAGCTCCCCTATTGCATCCATCATTCCGAGCAGGTAAGCCCTGTCTCCTACTCCAGTTTCTGCAGAATCAGGGATTCTGCCTTCAGATGCAGCTGAATAAAATATGAAAGCTTCGGCGTACTCCTGCAGCGAATGGAGCTTCATGTTTTCGTTGGCTTCGCCCATTTTCATTAGCGATGCTGCTATTTCCCTTGCCGTTTCCAATTCGTTTTTGGTTCCATCCTGTTTTCTGTGTATGTTTGTTATGAGAATTCCGCACGCCCTGACGAGCCTCCTCGAAAGCGCTTCTGCCTCATCAAGCTTAGCCTCCAAGCTCCTCAAATTGCCGTCTATCCTTTCAATCTCAATAAATATGTCTGGCATATGAGCACCATGCTTACTATTTTAATTATTTGCTGATTAATAAATATTGCTTGTTTAACATCTTTGGTGCATGCGAATGCGTATTTTTGCAGTGATTCTCGTATTGTCGATGGTTGCGCTAGCCTATAGCTCTTTCGGCGCCACCGTAAGCCTCACTGGCCTCTGCTCATACTCAAGCGTATCTGCCAATACGGTCAACGTGACTTTCTCGCTGCAGAACAGCGGCGATTTCCCTGCAACTAGCGTATCCTTCATACCAAAAGGCCTGGGCCTGCTTTCTTCTGCAAACATAAGCGCGCGCAATATAGGCTCCATATATCCCAATGTCACAAAGGGCGCCACATTCAACTTCAGCAATCTGCCAATGCCTGGCAGCTACATACTCGAAGTCATGGTCTCATATTTTCAGGGCTCGTCCAACTTCTTTGCAGCATTCCCATGCAGGTTCAATTACGATTCAGGGAACCTAACCGATTACCTTGCCCCGATCTCTGCGGGCTACAAATCAGGCAAGCTCAGCATAGGCCTATTCAACATAGGTTCAAAGCCGATAAACGCCACCATAAACATAATTGCGCCTCCGCAGGTGCACTATTCTCCACAGAATAGGACTGCCAATATAAACCCGCAGTCAGAATACAACACCAGCTTCAACGTGTCTGTCAGCAAATTGTCTGGGCTTGCGAACGCCACTCTAGGGGTTTCCATGGTCGCGGGATACGTATACTACGGAAAATATTATTCCACCCTGGAAAATCTGTATCTGTCTTCATCAAGCTCCACTACAACTTCAATACCGAGCAGCCTCTTGATAGTCGGCGCATTCGCAGCAATATTTGCGATTCTTATAATCCTTATAATATTCTCTGTAATGCGCAAAAGGAAAAGGTCGGGAAAAGCCCAATAAGAAATATCCGGTTACTACATGCAAAGGCCATATGTAAGCATAATAATACCGACACTTAACGAGGCAAAGAACCTTCGCAGCCTTTTGCCTTCAATAAAAAGCACCCTTAAGGATTACAGGTACGAAATAATAATAGTCGACAAAAACTCCGATGACGGAACCGCCGAAGTTGCAAAAAGCAACGGCGCAACTGTCCTGTACGACAATAATGGAAAAGGCAGCGCTCTAATAAAAGGGTTCAGGGAAGCCAAAGGCTCGATAATAATATCGATGGATGCCGATCTTTCGCATAGGCCCAAAGAGCTCAGGCTTCTCATAACTGCAATAGAAGCAGGCTACGACGTATGCATGGGCTCGAGGTTTCTCACAGGCGGAGGTTCAGACGACATGCCTGCCTTCAGAAGATTCGGCAACAAAATCTTCGTCTACATGGTCAACACGCTTTATAATGCGCATTATTCCGACCTGTGTTATGGGTACAGGAGCTTCAGCAGATCAGCCACAAAGAAGCTTGGCCTAAAGTCCGTAGGTTTTGGTATAGAAACGGAAATAAGCATAAAAGCCAAGAAGAAGCACCTGAAGGTGATAGAAATTCCCAGCTTCGAGAAGAAACGCGGAACAGGCACGGGAAAGCTGCACTCGTTCCGGGACGGCTACATAATACTCAAGACGATACTTAAAAATATCTCCGGCTGAAGCGGTTCAGCTGGAATTGTAGCCTATTATGCGGTAAATCCCATACGTAAAATTGTCCGGAGCATAAGTCGCAGTGGCTATTGGAGTGGTTTTGTATTCTGAAAACGCCTGCTGGCATATATTGTCAGGGGTTCCGCACCAATATCCATAGTCTATTGCCAGGCATTTGTATTCTGCAAAAGCTGTGCCCATGAAGCTCTGGTTGTATATGTAATAATATTGCACCGAATCCTTTCCTACGATGTTGTACAGCGTCGGATCATAGCTGAATACCAGGCAGTCTTTTGGTATTTTGCTGCTGCTGTTGTATACGAAATTTTCATAAAACCTTGCGCCTCCTGCCTGCGCTATTTCGGAAGGCTTTATCGCAAGCTCGTGCACCTGGAGCGAAAACGAATAAGCCAATATCGCCAGCATTGCTGCAATAACTACAGCATACGCAATATTCCTAATAGTTATCTTATCTTTCAAATATTCCACCCAAAAATATCGAAGCGGTTTTGGCTACCCCATAAACGCCATATCCGCCGAGTATGGCTGCTGGCGCGGCCAGCGAAAGCATGAACCTCCAATCCACTCCGTAAAGCACGCCTCCCGCATAGAAAGAGGTGTAAAGCATGAAGAACATTCCAAACCATATCGCTATTGCCAGAAGCTGCCTCCTGTAGCCTGCAGCCAGCATGAACGCTATGCCTATTATGGCAAAGGCCGTGAAGGCAAGAGGCTGTATTATGTCTATGCCTGCGTAAGCGTTTAGCCAATAATCTACATTTGAGCATAAATTGGCCCCGAAGTTTTGCAGGTCTATCGGCCTGCTCGCCAATACGCTTGGCTGATTGGTCAAGCACGTCTGCTGCATGTACGCGCCCTGGTAGCCGAAGCTTCCGAAAACCAGCTCGTTCGCGGCGAACCCCACTTCAGGAGCTATGGCCAACGCGAATACAAGGACTACTAAAAGGAACCGCGTATCAAGCCAATGTTCCCTGATGCGCCTCAAGTTGCCGATTATGGATTGCTTCAAGCTGCCATCGGAAATTATTACGTAAAACAGCGGTATTACAATCAGATAAACTACGCCGTCGATCTTCATGTAAGTAAGCAGTGAAAGCGCCATAAAAGCCGTAAATAAAGTAGAAATGCTGCGCCTTTCCAAGAAAATTAGCATCATTGCAATGGCAATCAGCGAGAAAGCGAGCATCGGCATGTCTGAAGTGGTAGGATAAGCCCAAACGAGCATTACAGGGGTAAGCGCCATTATAAATTCCGCAAATATGGCAACCTTGAACTTTTTGCTAAGGAGCAGCGCAACTACGAATGTCATGAATACGGAAAGCGAAGCAACAAAAAACATGGTTCCGTAAGCTGTCGGCCTGCTGAGCCCGAATGTTGCGAATCCGATAGCAAGAAGAAAAGCAGTTCCTATCGGCTCATGGAAAGTGCTCCCGGCTATGCATGTGCTTGCGGTCCCGTAGTTGCACATCCACGCCTGGCCCATGTGCAGCAGGTTTAGCGCCATGTCCTGATAAATAGTGTCGTCGAAAAACAGCTGCTGCGTGGGCTTGACTATCAGCGCCTCTGCAGACACGAATACGAGGACCACAGCAAATGACAGAAGAAGCTTCCTTAAGTCAACGCCCCTTTCCTTGAATATGCTTATTATCTGCTTGCGGGAAAAATATATCCCTATCAGCATGCCTGCGAAAGATACAAGCACGCCCATCGTAAAAAGGTATTGCTCTATTCCTGCGGATGCAAGAAACATCAAACGCCCCTCTTATTTGTTACCGTAACCCCGTTTATGAACATGTATTTGGTCTTGGTAGCCTTCATCGTAGCTATCGCATCTTCAGGGGTCATTACTATTGGCATACCGTGAAGGTTGAAGCTGGTGTTGAGGACGAGCCCATAGCCGGTAAGCCTTCTCATGTTGTCCAGCAATTCCCTGTACTTCGGGTTCTCCTGCCCAACGGCCTGCGGCCTGGCCGAATAATCCACGTTGACTACGGATTTTGTGGCATCCTTTGCCGAATCCCTGACCTTGTAAGCCATGGTCATATACCTGTCATATCCCTTGCTGTCGTATTCTACCACGCGCCCGAGATCCTCTTCAAGCACAGAAGGCGCGAACGGCTGGAACCACTCCCTCTTCTTCACGTAAAGGTTGAGCTTCTCCTTGACGTTTTCGGAATCCGGAGGTGCCAGTATGCTCCTGTCTCCAAGAGCTCTCGGCCCGTATTCCATTCTGCCCTGGAACCAGAACACATAGTTGCCGTTGCTTATGAGCTCGGCCGCGTGCCTTGCCTGCTCTGCGTGGTCCTCCCTTACCGTTTCAAGGGATCTGTCTCTCTTTAGTGCTTGCATGGTTGTCTCTGCGTCGTACTCGTTGCCCAGGTAAGCGGAAAAATCGTGTTTCGTATTGCCGTTCAGCTCGTAATCCGTGTAGAGCGCGCTGCCGAGCGCTATGCCGCCATCTCCCATGTGTGGGAAAACGTACCAGTGCTTGACATTTTCCAGCTTCCTTATCTTCATGTTCGCCTTTATGTTTGAGAAAAGCCCTCCTGCAAGGACCACGTCGCTTACGCCGAATCTGTCAACAACGTTGCTCACGAACTTTACAACTACGTTCTCGAGCAGCTGCTGGGCCATGTACGAGAACTGCTCTCTTGGTATCTGCCAGCCTATGCTCTGCAGCTTGGCGAACTGCTTCCTTGCATTGTACTTTGCGCTTATTATCGTGCCTTCGACCTTGAACATGTCTTTGAGCCTGTTGTTTTCGAAGTCGAAAGGATACGAGTAATCGGCCATTGCCATGACCTTTCCCTCGTCCTCGAGCTCCCTCATGCCTATCGTGTTCGTTACCTGCTCAAAGAATATGCCAAGCGAGTCTCTCGCAGGTATGGATATGTGCCTCTCGAGCTTGCCATTGCTGAATGTGCTTACTGAGCCCGAAAGCCCGTCTCCAAGGCCGTCAAGAGTTATCACTAAGGAGTTTTTGAAACCTGAAGTGAATGCAGCCGTAGCCGCATGCGCGGTATGGTGCTCTACAACTCTCAATTTAAAGTTCCTGAAACCCATGTGCTTTAGCTGCCTCGATATTATGGAAGAGCTGATTGAATTGCACATTGGGAGTATTCCTATGCCTGTCATGCTGTACTTTAGGTTGTGCATGAACCCTTCAAATCTTGGTTTCGGTATCTTCCTGCGCCTGAATAAATAATATTTCTCTTTCATGCGCGGATATATGCGCTCAAGAGTCTTTGTGAATTCCGTGGTGGTATAAGTTATATTTTCTATGTCGGTTGGCTTTATCTGGGCATGGTCCAATGCCGCCCTTATCGAATTGTATGGAAACTTCATCTCCAGCTTCCTTTTGGTAAAGCGCTCTTCGTTTGCGGCATAGACTATGTTGCCGTCCTCGAGAAGCGCAGCACCTGCGTCATGCCCGTCCCACAAGCCTAAAACATACATGCAATCACACAGCATCAATAGCAAAATATTCGTGCCAATCGTATTGCGCCCTCAAGCTGGGGCGCCATAGCTTTTGTATCTATTTAAAATGTTAATTCTTTATGTGTTAGCATCTGCCCCATAAACCAATGCCAAAGGCTCAAATCGCCGCTTTCATTTGTGTGCCAAAGCCAAAATAAGCCATATTCGAAAAATGCCTCTATTCTCAGGCAATAGAAAACTATTTAAATTATTCAATCATATAAAACTAGGACAATATACCAACCGGGTGCCAAAATGCCTATAGAAACGAAAGCATTGAGCTTAATGAAAATAGTACAATCTAGAGTATTCAAACTTGTAGTTATGATGCTCCCATTTCTTACACTGGCTACAGCTTCGGCGCAATCAAGCATACAAGTCACTATAAGCAGTGTCATATGCCCGATATACGTAGCTGTAAATACGGGAATATTCATACTTGGATTAACGCTGATGATATTGGGAGGAGCCCTTTATGCGGCTGCGCATATAATGCCTGCACAGAGCAAGGGTTCAATCCAAGGATATGGAATGAGCATGATAATCGGCGGGGTTATAGGCGTTATAATAGCAGAGCTTGCACCATACATACTTGGGCTGCTCACAAGCACGTCATCCGCGACGATAACATCTTACTGCTGAAGCCGAAAGAGGCTTTGGCATCTTTCTATTTCTTTCTTTTTTACCTCTTTTTTGATTTCGTTTTCCAGGGACGGTTAGCATGCGCAATTCCTGCGCATACCGAAATCTATTTATTGTGTTAAACTTCTAATAATCTGAACTTGCGGTCATTTGCAATCATAAAAGTGGTAAACCGATGGCTAACATAATCGAGGTCTCATTAAAGACCTACAAAAAGAATATAAAACTCATACTGCTTTTCTCGATAGCGTTCGTAATCGCCCTTCTCATACCTGTGTTCGCGCCATTTCCTACGTACAACGACCTTGGCTCAATATTCATCCGTACCGGCAGCATATACCTGAACCTCAACTTCATAGACACAATAATCATAATCGCTTCTACGATGTTCTCGCTGCTGTTCCTTAGCTTTGCGATAGTGGCAATGAACGTAATAGTAAAGCATGCGCATACCGCAACGAGAATCAGGAAAGAAGTTATAGACGGCCTGGAAAAATATACTGCAAACGTTTTCATAGTTCTGCTGTTCTTCACAGCTCTTTTGGTTCTTGTAAGCTTCCTCACATATTATACCGGGTATTCTGGCATAGCTACCATTATTGCGGCAATAGTGCTTATACCGTTCTTGTTCTACGCACCTACTTCGATAGTAATAGACGATACCAGGATAATGAGGGCCATTGGGCACAGCCTGAGCTTCATGAAAAACCATTTCAAATATTTCATCCTGTGGGTCCTGGTGTCTTTCGTGCTGCTTAGCCTGGTCGATCTGATACCTATAATCGGCTCAGGCTCGTACGCCTCGATGTATGCATCTCTCGTCATCGATTCTTTCATAGTCCTGCCATTCCTTATAGTGCTGCAGAGCGAATCCTACATAAGGAGATTCAAAATATTGAGCCATACTTGAAAAAGCAAAATCCAAACTTTTTCAAGCCATTAATACCAAGGACAATATGGGCTATGCACGACTATAACACAGCTAAATACTTATCCTTGAAAATAGTATTATGCGAAGCGCTGCACTTTTGCTGTTTGCAATAGCTTTTGCAATGATGATTGGCTATTCCAACGCATCTAGCACAAGCATAACGTGCGCGCTTACGGGCCAGACCGTTCCTGTATCGCAAGCCGGTGTCTGCATAGAAAGCGCGATACCTCTTGCCGTAATCGGCCTTCTTGTCTCATTTGCAATGGTTGCAGTAGCTTTCATGTTTGGCAACGTTTTCAATCTTCCATCGCTTAAGAACTGGTATAAAGGCGAGCTCTGGGAAACAACTAAATCCATAATAATCGTAGCGCTGATTTTTGGGGTACTTATAATACTAGGCGCCTTGGCCCTAGGCCTTACAGGCAGCAGCATACCTGTTTCATATATACCTGGATCGCAGTCCGGAATAACCGCCGCAGTAGGGGATAACCTAAACGCGCTATATTCTTCGGTGCTGACGAGCTATGTTGTCCCTGGCATGCAGCTGGCAAACGAATCCTACTACAGCTTGGAAGGCCTGGCCACAGGAATTGGCGACTTGAAAAAGTCTTCTATAAACGAATGGATACCAATACCAATACCATTCGTAGGCTCTTTGCAGTTTGGTTTGTCTTCTACGCTGCTTTCAAGTTCGGTAATCGAGTCTGATACTGCAGCTCCAGGATTCTCTTTCATAAAGGACATAATAACCATAGTTCTGATTCCGGTTTACATAGTTTTCAGCGTGCTCAGCGTTGACCTTTATTCAATAGTGATCGCAGGATTGACGCTGTTCATACCTATCGGCATAGTGTTTAGGGCTTTTCCCTTCCTGAGGGGCCTTGGCGGCTCATTCATAGCCATAGGCATAGCGATAGCGCTCGTATTTCCTGCCCTATTGGTAATGTTCAACCTTCCGATACAAAACTTCATACTGCCACTGATATTCAGCCCAAACTATCCGTATGCTCCTGCGCAGTCCTGCAGCTACCTGACTTTCAACTTTTTCGAGGATATAGCCTGCGGCCCAGCCAGCTTGGCTTTTACAATTTCTTCCAGTTATTTAATAGCTGTGCAAACATCTAACCCTGCATATATTAGCGCATTCAGCAATGGGCAGAATGATGCATTGGATACATTGTTTAACAAGGCCGGAGGTTCTGTATACCCGGCAATAAACTTCATAGACTCAGAAACTTACGGAGTTTTGCTTCAATTCATACTCTTCATATTTGACATAGTCATAACGATAGTGATTGCGGGAGCCCTGGCCCAGATGCTAGGCGGAAAGCTCAGCCTCGGAGTGGGCAAATTTAAGATAGCGTGATTATAATGTTTATGTTAGCTGCTGCGACGACTGGAATAAACTACTGTCAGCTCTTTGGAGGCCCGGCCTCTCCCTACATAAGCGGCTGGCTCCCTCTAATGTATCTGGTTATAGCGCTAGGTTTCCTGATTGTGGCGGTACTATACATGGTCAGCAGGCTTATGCCGCCTTCGGTAAGCAGCAGGCTCAGGGAGGTGACCAAATCGGAGATTACCCAGATATTCCTAGGCGTATTCATAATACTAATACTTCTTTCCATGACGACAGCTGCATGCAATCTGTCAAGCAGCCTCGGTTCCCAGGTGCTGGCAAGCGCAGGAGTCTCAAACTCCAACGGGCTTAGCCCGTTCCAGTATGCCGATTACTATATAGGAACCCTGGCGCTAAACCACGGCATAAACCTGCTTGGATACATATACTCTACGTCAATAGGTTATGCAATAGAAGCAAGGGTAATAACCGTACTTTCCAAGGATCTGGGTTTCTCCACTGCTGGAGATGGGGCGCTTTCCTACGGCATAGTTTACGATCATGACCTTGGAGCGCTATATGGGGCCCTTTCAGATGTTTACTTCGACGCCCTGTCGCCAATACTGATAATAACCATAGGCATGCTTTACCTGCAATACCTGGCTTTGCCGATTTTGGAATATACTGCGTTCACCGTAATACTGCCGGTTGCAATACTTATAAGGCTTATACCTTATGGCGGCAACGGCCTAAAATCCGCATCCAACGCAATACTTGCAATAGCGATAGCGGCCTATATAATATACCCTCTTATGATTGCATTCGATAGCTATATGGTCTACTGGATATACAGCCCTGCGCTGAATCCGGCATACGGGTGCACCAATTGCCTGAGCACCGCATACACGCTGCCAAGCCTTCCTTCTTCGTCCTTCCTAAGCACCAACGTGACGAGCAGCAGCAATTCAGACTTAGGTGCGGTAACCGGTGCGCTAGGCATATCTGCGCCAGCAGTAAACAACGTCCTTTCATCGTCGTTCTATTCTTCGCTTACAATAAATCCAGAGCCTACTGCGGCTTACGTAACGCAGCAGATGTCAGAGTTCATATTCGTAGCAGTATTCCTTTTCGGACTAAACCTTGCAGTGACCCTTGGCTTCGCCATGGGGCTTGCGAGAGGGCTTAATGCTGGCATAGAAGGGCCTGCATCATTCTGGGAGAGCTTATGATGGATTTGTCACTATTGTTGCCGCTTCTGCAAATAACTAGCTACAGCTCCATATCTACTGAAATGTTTCCAATAATAGCGATAGCGATTTTCATAGACGCTGCTATAGTCGCTTTGTGGTATTTTGCCGGAGCTGTGCTGAACAACAACAAGGTAAAATCCACTGCCATGGGCGAATTCTACCAGGTCTTCGGCACTGCGCTATTGGTCGCAGTCCTTGCGGGCATACTTGTAATCTTCGCAAATACTTTCTATTCAGCCACTTCATCTACGTCGCTTATGTCGCCATCTGCAATATTCAACATGTGCAAAGGCATAAACTCCACTTCAATGCTTACGCTTTTGAATTCGTCGCTGTCGCCTACCCATTCATCCCTGCTTTATTCTTCCAGCGCCAGCGGCTTTCCGGGCTTATGCGCCTTGGTAAAGCAAAGCAGCAAGGAAACGTTTACCGAGAAAGCGGATTATCCACTTGCCGCTACCGGGGTAATAATAGCGAATGTTACAAATCAGACCGCATCAGGGCTTAATTCATTCTTCATATTCGATTCTTACATTGGCTTCCTGGAAAAGCTGGCTCCTTCATTCAACATATGCATAGGGTATCCCCCTACGCCTATAGTAGCCGACTGCGTGCTTCCGATGCCAGATCCTCCTTTGGTTCTGATACATTATGCCATTTACCCATTTGCAGGATACTCGCTTATATACAAATCATTGGCTGCCTTAGGTGATCTACTTACTGGGGCGCTTGAATCTTTCATAGCGCAGTTGACGCTTCTTTCCATATTCCTATATGCATGGCCATATCTCCTGTTTGTCGGAATAATACTCAGGGCAACTCCTTTCACAAGAAAAATAGGCGGTCTGCTGCTTGCGATAGCCGTGGCAGGTGTTATATTCTTCCCTCTTATATATTCAATAGAGTACCTTTCGCTTGGGAACGGCCTCGGCCAAATGATGGGATACGTTCCCCCATCAAATTCTTTAAATATCATCACTCCGGGTTCGTATTCCGCAAATGACGTAGGCAAATATTATGGATTCGGAAATATATTCACGAACAGCACATACTTTATCCCAAACAGCACTGACAAGCCTTACGTAACAAATTTCTACGTGATGCCAAACATAAGCGCAATAGCAAACTACAGCGGCTGCTGGCCGCACAATGGCGACCTTTTCGAGACGGAGCAGGCAGACACGCAGGACCTTTTGGTGCCATATGCAAACGGTGGCGTAATATTCAGTTCCATAATAGCGTTGGCAGACCATAATCCGACTCCTCCAACCGGCACGCTTGGAATTACATATTCCTGCAGCAGGTCGCAGGCGCTAAACACCAACTACCTTATAGTAAGGTCTTACGGAGTGTTCGGCATAAGCGCTTACTTCCTTCCGATAATAAACATAATAATAGTTCTGACTGCAATAATTGGCATTTCAGGCCTGCTTGGCGGTGACACTTCGCTTGCGGGCTTGTCGAGGTTGGTATGATGGCATCTGGAAAATTTGGCGCTGTTGCAAAAGTCATGCCAGTATTGGCATTGCTTATAATCGCAGTAGCGCTGCTTCCATCATTAGCCCACGCCTCTAGCTATTATTCAGGGGAGGCCTCAAGTTTCTGCGTAGGAACAAAGAATGCTGCAGGGGCTGTGACGTCTAATGGAATAATACCATCATCCACAGAAATAACTTCTGGGAACGCGCTTTCCAGCGGAGTTTTCACTATATCAATATCTATAATCGGGCTCATATTCGCCATAGTCGGCATGGCTTGGGCTATAGGATACGCACTTGGAATAAACCTTCTTGTCAATTTTTCAAAAACGGAGATGGGCGAAATAGCTATATCGCTCATAATACTGCTGGTCCTGCTTGGCTCAATGGCTGCCATAACTGGCGGCACCTCTCCCGGAAGGATATTCTCCAACTACAATTTCTATGGGATTTTCAGCAGCGACTGCAATACTATGGTGCTCACTGCGCTCAATACAACTTCGGATTTCAGGTCGCTTACCATAATACAGGACTATTACAGCATAATTTCACATACAAAAGTGGATCTGGCGCCAAACTATTTTGGTTACACTTTCTACCCATATGTTGGGCTTACGGTAGTCAACCAGATAATAAAAATGATGATGGAATTCATCGGCGTAATAATAGGCTTGTTTTTCGGGCTCTCAGTTTTCCTGGCTATAATATACGGCCTATTCCCAATATTTCTCTATGTTGGAATCGTATTAAGGACGATACCTTGGACGCGTGCTGCAGGCGGGGCCTTCATAGGGCTTTTTATCGGCTTTTACATACTGCTTCCGCTTCTTCTCGGCTTTGCCACGAGCGTGTCCTTCTCTACGATTTCAGTCAGCGCTTTCGACAGCTCAATATTCAGCATCTCGACTTCAGCTTTAACAAACCCGCTTGGGAGCCTTTTAACCTTGGTTAATTTTACAAGCGGAAACATACTAATCAGTTTTATAGAGGGCGTAGTGGCGCCCTGCATATATGTAATAATAGGAGTTGTAATATCGATAATACTCTCGCTTGACTTCGCCGAGACTATGGGCGATTATCTGGGAGCGCCCAGCCTGTCAAGCAGCAAAGCGCTAAAGGGCCTGGTGTGACAATGAAAATCTTTATGCTTGCGGCCATTGTGCTCATTTTGGCAGCGCTAGCTCCGCTTTCCGTGGCTTCTGGGACCGGTTCCGGGGCTCTTGCCCAGAACGGCCTTCAGACATACTTCTTATCGCATTCAGAAATATTGGGCCAGATAAAAGCATTTCCAATAGTGCTCACCAGCGTAACTCCCCCAGTAGTCAGCATGAGCCTTGCTATAATAGTGGTACTTGTAGTGATAACAATCTCTGCATTTATCTACATAATAGCTAGCGTGATTAACAGTTCCAATGCGAAAAACTGGGCCAAGATACAAATATACGAAGCGCTGCTTTCCATAGTGCTGCTGCTTATATTCCTGGGGCTTTTCTACATATTCCTGATAAATCCTTCAACATACTACGGTTCAGTCGGGTTGCTCCCTAAAGTATGCAATAACTCTACCATAAACACGTTATTCAACCTGTCTGCATGCGACATAGGAACGTTCTCAAACACCGCGCTAGGGTATTTTGATCTTGTTTCCGTAATAGGCTTAGCCGCTGGCTCATCCCCGGGCCTAACATTCGGCTTTCATCCACTTGAAGGCTTCGGAATATCTACCGAGCTTACAAGCGTCATGCCTGACGGTCTCGAAGGCATGCTTGGAACCGGAATGTCTGCACTTATATTCTTCCTTGTGCTAAACAACCTGCAGCTAATATTGATATCGGGCTCAATACTATTCCTTACATTTTTTATAACTCTTGGGGTATTTGCAAGGCTCTTTGGCATAACGAGGACATTCGGCGGCGCGATGATCGCATTCGGCTTGGGCTTAGGCGTAATATATCCTCTTCTGATAAGCATAACATACGGATTCATAAATGTAAATATGATATCCGCAAGCGCTGCCTTATCACTCCTGCCAACAGCAATAACTGACTTCGTGACGTTCGCTTACGGCAGCATCTTGCCCCTCCTTCCATCAAATCTCATACTCGGGCTGGGATATGTTATAGCCGGTTTGACATTCATACCGTTCATAAACTTCATAATACTTGATGCTTTCATAGTTGATTTTTCGAAGGCGATAGGGGAAAAGGTAAGCTTTATGGCTTTGCTTTCAAATTTCATATAGGTGCAAGCTTTGCAAAACGACAAAAGACTTATGATAGCCATATGCGCGCTAATTATAGCCGTTGCCCTGGCATATGCATCTTATCTCTACATGCCCAACTTAGGGCAGCAGCCACTGCATCAAAACTCGCTTGCAATGAGCCCGGCATCAAGGTACGCATATGCGGTTTCTTCCGATTCCACTATAAGCACATTAAGCATACCTATAATGACGCAATACAGCGATTGCGACGTATGCGGTACAGAGGTAAAATGTCCAATAGGCGACTGCCATCTAACTCATTATGTTTGTAAAGGAGTAAGGACTTCATTATGCATAACGACTTCCACATCCACCTCTACTACATCAACAACAAAAACAACGACAATACCTACAACTTCCATTCATACAACAACTTCTACATCTACAACTTCTACATCTACAACCTCCACATCAACCACAACAACGTCTACGACAACGACCGCCTTTTATTCGTGCGACGAATGCATTAACCCTGCGGTCGGAAGCACATGCCCGTCTAACTGCGGTTACCAAAGCAGCGGCCCTACCAACGGCTGCCCCACCGGTTACATCGCTTGCACTAATTCTACACATCCGCATATAACCTGCGGCTTCCTTCCTCCGAAACTGGCGCAGAGCCTTGGCTCTAGCGAGCCATGGTACTGCCCAATAAACCAGTCCCTGTATTTATCCTGGCAGAAAGACATACCAATTGCATTTATAGCCGTTATGATAGCCTTCCTTATAGCTGGAGGCATATTCATGGTTGGTGCTGGGATTAAAAACAACAGGATACGCAACTTTGGGATAGGCGAGCTGTATGAAGCCGTAGCGAGTGCGATAATAGTCGCACTTTTCGTCTACCTGGGCGCCGTGATATTCGGCCTCGTTCCTGGGGTTTTCGTCGGTGCGATAAATCCCTACGCTGCTTCTTTGCACCTTATAACTACAACGATAAATTCGGCTGAGAACGTATATTCTGGACTGTTCCACGCATACGACTACGACATGTATCTGAGCACCTTGACCGTAGACTTAAGCACTGCTTTAACGCCGAAGTTAAACCTTATTGGTACGGTAATAAACTACGCGCTTCTTCCGCTTGACATATACTTCATAGAGCCTGCAGCAGTCGTATCAAGCTTCATATACGACGGGATACTTGCGCTGTACGCCGAATACTACTTAATAGTATTTTTTGCAGTAGCCGCAATCCCGGTTTTTCTTATACCTGGGGTAATATTGAGGGTCTTCCTGCCTACCCGTTCGCTAGGCGGCATACTCATAGCGCTTGCCGTAGGGTTCTATTTCGTAATGCCGCTTCTATTCGCGGTCGCCTTCTATTTCACTGCGCCACATCTTGCTACGCAGATGAACAATGTTGCGTCTTTGCTCAACAGGTACAGCGTAGGCAAGGGTGCTGTCAATAATGCTGTTACGCCTACAAGCCCTCTGGTCTTGACGCTGTCCGGCATAAACAGCTCATTGAACAGCTTCTGGCTGCTTATACTGTTCTATCCCGCACTAATAAGCGCAGTAACTTACGCTTTCGTCGTTCAGCTTGCAAATTTCATAGGAGGCTCAGCGCGCATGAGCAGCAGGGCGCGCGCCAAGTTCATATAATCGTGATAAATATGCGCGAGGTATATATAGGTAAATTTATTAACCTTTAAAGCAATATGGTAGTGATTCGATGGCAAGTTACGTTGGGATGTTCGTAGGCTTAATTCTGGCATCTGCGGTGCTAATGGGCATAGTTATGTTTGTCCCTTCGCTGCTGCTTCCTTCATACATAAAGATAATATTGTTCCTAATCTCGCTAGTGCTGGACGCTATGGCGTTTAGCTCAAGGTATTATTCATACCTGATTGGGCCGCTGCTTAAACACAGAAAGAAGCATGTGATACTCAGCAACGAGAATCCGTATTGGCTTGCGCAGTCGGGGGACACGATACTGCGCAAAGCCGGGGAAAATTTTATAGCTACCGTCTACATATCCATACCCCTCTACAGGTCAGCCACGGAAATGGAGGACGATGAAAAGCTGGATTTCTCCCAGCAAATAAGCAGGCTTGTAGGCCTCTCGAAGGATCCGGTGAGGTATACGTCAGAACTCTACGTCATGAACAAGGATTCATACATACAGAAGCTCAAGGAAAGGATAACGATGACCGAAAACGACGAGGCCGAGCTCCAGTCCAAGGATGCGCCTAAGAACGAACTGGACAGGGTGCGCGGCAAGCTTGCAATGTGGCGCAACATGCTGGACAGCATAGGGAAGGGATTTTCATTCGAGCTAAGCACTTATATGACCGTTTCCGCTACTGGTGCCAAGGAATATGAAGCATCAAGCCTGGCGCAGCAGAAGGCAAAGGAGCTTATGTCTGGAGTAGGCTCCATATTCGGAGTACCGCCGAGCATAATAACGGGCCCTGACCTGCTCAGGTTCGTAGAGCCGGAGTACCTGCTGCCGATTTCAACTGTGACCGAGCAGATAAGCAAAAACATACAGGAACAGGTAATATAATGGACGACACAAAGCTGGTATTCCTCCTCTTTTCGCTTATAATAGTGCTCTTCGGATTCCTCGCATTGCATGCGCTTGGAAAGGGCATACTGTACTACATAGGGGTGCTGCTGCTGCTTATAACTGCCCTCTTCATAATTGCAATGAATTGGATAGACGCAAAGCTTTTCTCCGCGATAACATCCATACTGGGAATAACGTTCCAGCCCGCAAAAGACTACACCATCAACAAGCACCAGAACGCAGTCATAAAGGAAGTGAACGGCATATTCTACGCTACTGGCTATATAACTGCCAACCTGTTCGCATATACCTTCAGGGAAGAAGCCGCTCCTGAAGATGACGAGGAAAAGATGATAAACGCTCCTGATCTTTGGGAGCGCATAGTGATGAACATAAACTTCCCTTTCAAGTTTCATGTCCTTGCTTCAGGCCTTGACGTCCAGAGCATAAGGGACGAGCTCGAGGGCAAGCGCTCGTACCAGGAATTCCAGCTGTCCAGGGCGATGCAGAACAATTCCAACGAGGTAGCCTTGACTGACATAAGAAGGAAAATGAATACTATACAGGCAAAGATAAACAGGATATCGCAAGGAGAGAAGCCCATAGCCACGGTCATGTATATAGAAACCACTGCAATAGGGGTAAGCGAGAAGGCAGCGCTTGACGCGCTTGACGCGCAGATAAACCAATTAAGGCTGTCTTTCAGCTCTATGGACGTAGAGACTTCAAGGATAATCGGCCGCGAGCTTTATTCGCTTTTCAACTTTAATTTCTCACTGCCAACAGGCCTGAAGGAGCTTTCGGCGATGTTCGATAACCAGAGCTGAGGTCGTAAAATGAGCATACTGAAATTGCAGAGTATAATGAGCAACGAGGTGGGCAAGAGAGCCTTCCTCTCAAGGCCGCCTGAGCCGCCGGCAAACATACTGATAAATGACCCGTTCCAGGCAATATTCATAGGAAACACCAAGCTTTTCAAGGTTCCATTCAGCTGGTCTTTCACCAACCTTACAAATCCCCATATAGCGGTAGTCGGAATAACCGGAGCTGGAAAGAGCTACTTCGTCAAGACGTTCCTGATAAGGGCCAGCTACATATGGAATACCAATGCAGTCATAATAGACTGGGCTGCTGAATACCGCGCCTGGGTAAAGCAGAGCGATGGCATAATAGTATCGCTTGGCAAGGGCGACTACCTCAACATAATGGACCTTTCCGGAATGAAGCCGCTTGACAGGGTCAAGCAGATTATTTCATCATTCGAAATACTTACCGACATAGCTTCGTATCCCGAGCAGCGCAGGCTTACCGAAGAAGCAATAGAGCAATCATACACGAATGCAGGCTTTGTTCTCGCAGAGCCTGCGCCGGAGGACAAGGAGGCGCCGACGCTAAAAGATGCAATATCTATACTCGAGGAGCAGCTTCAGGAGGGCACTTACGAATATCCTGCCGAGCTAGAAAATGCGATATACAGGCTAAGGCAATTCGCACGCGAAGGGGAAGACTACTTTGCAAGGAAAAGTACAGTAAACCTCGAAAAGCTGGCCAGCTCAGGGCTTGTAGACATAGACTTATCAGGCCTTCCGGACGAAAGGTTCAGGGCGCTGGCAGCGCTTTTCATACTGCAGACGCTCAAGGAGCGCATGCGCTTTGAGGGCTGGAACGAGGCAAAAGGGCTCAAGACTCTTGTCGTTCTCGACGAGGCATGGAAGATAGCAGGGGACGAAAAGAGCGACGCGGTCATGATAGTAAGGGAGGGCAGAAAATACCAGTTCGGGCTCATAGTGGCATCGCAGAACCCTACAGACATAAACGAAGCCATATTCTCCAACGTCGGCACAACCTTCATACTAAGGATAAGGTTTGAAAAGTTCCTAGATTACATACAGGGATCCATAAACTTCTCCGACTTCATACGCACGGAGATAAGCAAGTTCGGCGTGGGCCAGGCCGCTGTCAACATGGCATTCCAGACGTCGCTGCGCTTCCCAGAAATATTTGTGCTTGACAGGGTGCGCGGAGAGGAGCCGCTATACGTTTACACGCTGGACATAACGGACATACTGACGCAGAGCGAGCTTTCCGCAGGCATTATACAGAAAGACTACCAGTTCGAAGAGGAAGAGCTCAAGAACAAGTTCATAGAATACAACGTAAGCACAGAAGCGATAAATTCGATATTCAAGGTCCTCAACGACCAGAACAGGTCTTCGAAGATACTCGACTTCATACGCCTTCTCATGTCAAACGGCATAACGACAGAAGACGTAGTCCAGTTCCTCAAGAACCTGAGCATAGAGGACCTATTGATAACCAGGATAATGTCATCCGTGGGTGCTGTGAATGGCTAAGGACACATTTACGATAAGCAGGCAGGAGCTTAGGCGCATACTTACCATATACAAGGTGGACGAATCGAGCATGGCCAAGCTCTTCTCCGACATGGAGAAAGCGCACCGGCACATAAACGCGATAGCGTTTGCAGGCATGCTTGAAAAGATAAACCTGAAGAGGGACGCAATCGTAAACGTGCTCAGGAGGCTTGGCATGGACGACGTAACGATAAACAGCACCATAGACAGCATGGACGAGCAGAAGCTCCTTGCCGAATCAGGGAGGATTTTCGAGGCTACGATCACTTTTAGCTGATTATGATGAAGAAGGAGACAAGATGCATAATATGCGGCAAGGAGCTGAACGGGCTCGAAGTGAAAGACGACTACGTGATAAAGTCGCTGCGCTGGTTCAAGCACAACGTCACGCACAACGAGAAAAACTACAGGCTGGTTGTGTGCAAGGACTGCTACGTAAAATACAAGAAAGCGAGGGATTCCTATAACTCAAAGACGGTATCATACATTGCAATAGGGGTTATATTTGCGGCGCTGCTAATAATAACCGGGAGAAGCCTTGGCGCGGTAGCAGCCGGCATAGCAATAATAATACTGATGTACGCCCTGTCGCTGCTTAGCTACATGCCCGGGCTTAAGCAGCAGGGCAAGGGCGCGTCCAACGGCACGGGGCAACAAATATAAGAATGAACTTTTAAATTTATGTTGTAGATAACCTAAAGGTTTTCTGATGGCTGAAACAGGATTGATAGAACCGAAAATAGCAGAGTTCTCGCTCAAGGCCACGCTTACTGGAGATTTCCCAAGCATAGCCCAAAGGTTTTCGACGCTGCAGATGTTCTCTGTAAAGCTCGAGCAGGACAACAGCCTGGTGCTGCTCAGCGTGGAGAGCAGGGACATGCAGAAAAATCCATTCCTTTTCTTCATAATAACGCTAAAGCCCGATACCGTCGAAGTGCAGTATTCCATAGCCCTGGATACCAGCGAAAAGATGAGAAAGCTTTACGTCGTAAAAAACCTTCTCGGCGTGCTTTCGCTTATAACCGACCTGTACTATGCAGACCCTGCAGGATTGTACCAGTATGTAGATTCCACCATAGACGACGTCCTCGCCTCGCTCTCGCAGAATTACAGCGCCCTGTTCAACAACTACGATTCCCTATTCAACGAATACAGGGAGCTCAAGCGCCTAAACATAGAGCTCACTGCTTCAAACAAGAACCTCACGGTGCAGGCTACGCAGGCCGTCTCGGAGAACAGGGAGCTCAAGGAAAGGCTGAAGCAGCTTGAGACCTATTCGGACGAATCGCTCATGGTGATGCTCGAGGATTGGATCGACGCGCACAACAGCACGATCGACATAATTGAATTCTCGAAATCGTACAAGATACCTGCTCCTAGGATAGAGCAGATGCTCAACAAGATGGTTACAGCGGGCTACATAGAACTCAAGGGTTGAGCCAATGAAATACATAGCCAGGGTCAGCAAGCGTGTCAGGTACATAAGGGTATACGAGATAGTCAAGCGAGTAGGCCCAAAGCAAAACTTCCTGTCGCGCCTTTTCATCAAGGCGCTTACCAAGAAGGAGGAAAAATGAAGGTGCACCAACATTGGCAAATTTCAAAAAAATTGTGATAGCAATTGCTGCAATATTCATCGTTGCGATGGTAGCCAGCGGCTTATACCTGTCATTTGAGCTAAGCCACATAAAGATAACTCCGGCTCCTCCTCCAGTTGTGCTTCCTACTTCGCTAAGCGCTTATGTGAGCTACCAGGCTCTGCTTGACAGCAATGAGTCGCAGTTTGCAGTTCCTTACGCAGAATTGTCATATTCGTCTTCCAACCTTTCGAAACTATACATGAACGTTTCAATCCTCAAATCAAAATTCCCTGCAAAGATATACATGCTCAACGCATCTCAGTCAGGATGCGTAAATTGCGGGGATTTCCAGGCCTTCGAGGACGGTGTGCAGTCGGATCTTGCGCTCTATGGGCTTACTTCGGAAGTGGGAAATCTCACCATAATAAACGAATCCGACATACCCTCAATTTCAAACAACTCAATCCTGATAATACCAAACGGGCTAATGCCGCAGGCCATGCTTAGTGATTACGGTTCTAGCAATATGACGCTCCTGCACTACCTCCTGGACAAGGGCACGAGCATAATATACATAGGGCAGGCATTCTCCCGCGTGGTGCTGCAGAACGGCGTGATAATTCCGAACTCGCGCATACCTTCTTACATTTTTACTACATCCCCGGTATCCTCAAAAAGCGTATTCGCATTCGACAGCCCCACATTTTCGTTTTCAAGCGGCGTTGGCTACGGCGACATATCATACGTCAATGCTTTCAACGGGAGCATAGTCGCATTCTCAAACTACCTAGATTCATGGCCCTCTCCTTCATCGGCTTCCGAAGACATGGCAAAAGCCGTTGCAATAGCTTTTTGGCTCCCTCGCTATGCCCACGGATATGGAGCTCTTGCCCTAAATACATCCAGGACCGAGTCCGGCTCGCTCGGGATAGCGATGCCAAGCCCAAAAATAAATTATACCGTGAATAATGCAGCATCATTGGAATCCGGGTGGCTTTATGCTGAAATATACACTAATTCAAGCTATGGCTATTCCGGCAAATCAATATACAGGTACATAACCGAGCCTGCCAGCTACATAAGCAACGGCACGGTTTCGCTGCCTTCAACTGTTGTGCTCGGCAGTTCGCAGTCGATAACAATGCAGATATATACACATTCAAGCGTTCCGATCCAGATACAGCCCCATCTTTCGATATATACCGAGAACATGATAAAGGTTTCAACGATACCTTTGTCTTCGATATCCGCAATCGGAAATTTCACATTCGTAAAGCTCATAAAATCCTCGTTAGCACCCGGAGATTACATAATGCAGCTCAAGGGCTTTTCCGACAATCTATACGCCAGCGCGCTCTTCAGCGTGCCTCCTGTAAATGTAGCGTATACATATTCAAACTACACGTCCAATTCGTTCAGGTTTTACCTAAGCTCTGACGGGGCTCCATTGACTGGAGTCGGCTATACGATGACGCTTAACGGCAAATACCCGTCAAACGGCACGCTGACTAACGGCACCATAATCTATTCGCTCCCGAATGGCATAAGCGAGCAGTTCGGAACGCTGAATTTCACAGCGAAGATACTTTCGCAGAAATTCTCCTACGTGGCCAGCAATCCAGCTCCGGTAATAAAAATAACCTCAAAGGACATAGCGCTGATAGTCGTGGTAGTGCTTATGCTTCTAATGGTTACTATGGTAAGGTCCCCTAACAGGGACGATTTTTTCATAGACGTGCCGCACATGCCGAAACAGCAGCGCACTTTTATAACGCTCAATGCACAAGACGTGATGCCTGTTTTCCAGAAGCTCAACACCTACTACCACTGGCGCTACATGCCGCTATCGATAAGCGAGTTCAAGCTCGCCATAGCGAGCAATATAAGGTACAACGGGATTCCGGTAAACCTGACTCCGTCAAACGTGGAAGTGCTTCTCGACCAGCTAATCGCAAACGGGCTCGTCATATCCGCAGATGACCTGTACGCTCCGAAGAGCTGGATAGAGGAGAGCAAGCACGACATAGAGTACCTTGCAGTGTT
The DNA here is from genome assembly GCA_021834865.1 of Microcaldota archaeon. The sequence goes on from JAKBRD010000005.1 coordinate 29,967, forward strand.
CAAGAAGCTCAGGATATACATGGTAACGCATGCCTACGTATTTACTGATCTCGATACCAGCCAGAACGCGGACATGAATGTTGTCGTCGGAGGCGAAAGGCACAACGTAATCATATATGCGCCTTCGAGCAAGTTCAAGAACATACCGGTAACTGCAAATTCAAAGACATTCATAGCTTTCATGAACGACGACAGGCTTGAAGACTTCAAGGACCGCTTATATTCTGTTTCAGATGCTGGAGCAGAACAGCTCAAGCTCTACATATCCGCAGGGTACGTAAAACTGGTATCGATGGAGAGCCCGGTAAACTTATTCGACTGAGCTGCAAATTATTCGTTTGCCCCTTTTCCTTCTTCCGGCGCGCTCTCTACTATTTCAAGAGTGCTTTCGTCTTCTTCCTGCGCTTCGCCCTCCTCCTCTTTTACTTTCGGGTAATGCTCGGTAACGAGCTCTTCAAGCTTGCCGCGTATTACCGCTTTGTCTGTTCCTGTAAGGCTTCCCAGGTCTTTCGAAAGCTGCGAGACGTATCTCATTATGGTCTTGTACTTGTTTTTCTCGACGTTTACCTGCTGCTTCCCGTGCATGTATCTCTGTATGTTCCTGGCGGCCTCTTGCAGCGCAAGCTTTATCTCGTCTATTATCTCATCTTCCTGCGCAATGGCCTCTTTCCCAACTCCGGAATAAGGCACATACACCGAAGATATGTTCACAAGGACGCTCACCGGCTGGTTGTCCATGTCTATGCCGTAGCGCTTCCACTGTATGTCTCTTACTGCCTGGGTTATCGCACAGCTTCCAGTGTCGAAAAGCAGCGGCACCTTGTTTGCGAATCTAAGTATGCTTCCTGTATACTCGTCGTTGCCTACTTTCTTTCCCGATGCGCCTCCGTAAGATATTGCAGCTTCAATTATGAACGGTATGCCTCCCTTGAAAACCTGCGGCTTCCTTTCTATAACGTGCATATATTCAGGGTTTAGTATGCTGCGTACGGCAAGCTTGACCCTATCGGCTCCTATCGGCCTTATGACGCTTGCGTCAGGGGCCAGCCATTTCAACTTCTTGAACGCCTTAATGAGCTCCTCGGAATCATTCCAGCTCATTTCCTTCGGCTTTTTGGAGAAATCGACGCCGCTTGCAATCTCTTTCAGCTCCTTGACTTTTCCCTGGCTGACTCTGGAAAAGCTGGCCATTAGGAAAGAGGCTATGCTGCTTTCCTGGCTCTTCTTTGCAAAGTCTAAAATATCCATTATCGAGAGCCCAAGAGGGTGCGGAAGTGTCTGTTTAGGCAATTCAGGCACTGCATCTGAGGACCTGACGAAAGTATACTCCTTTCCTTCAGGGTCCCTGAATCTTATCTGCGCATGAGGATTTGCCAAAGCAGTCCTCTTCAGGTATTCGTATACCCCGTGCTCGCTGTTCTCATATTTTACCTCTGCGAATTCAGCCTTTATTGTTGTCCCTGTTATTCCTTCCGGGTTTTCAAGCTCTTTTGTTTCGGTTATTACCGGCTTATTTCCCATCGTATCTATGGCTATGCTGCACGAGTAGGCCTCTCCGTCCTTAGTGAAAGCCCTGATTCCAACAGGTCTTCCCGTTGTTATCTGCGAAAAAAGGGTGCATCCTGCGGCTCCTATCCCCTGCTGGCCCCTCTGCTGTATATACCTGTGGAATTTAGTCCCTGCAAGTATGGTAGCAAGGGCCTTGCCTGCGAACTTTTTCGGTATTCCAGGCCCGTTGTCTCCGACTTCTACGATATACCTGTTCTCGCCGCTTTGTGATATAGAAACGCTTATATCGGGAAGAATCCCGGCTTCCTCGCAGGCGTCCAAAGAATTGGTCACATACTCGTGCACTACGGTTACAAGGGATCTTACCAATCCCGCGTAGCCAAGCATCTGCTTGTTCTTCTTGAAAAACTCCGCTATCGAATGCTCCTTGAACTCCTTGAATATTTCATTGGCTTTTCTTTCCGCCATGCAAGCACCTAAAATTCAGCTAAGACCTGTGTTTCCTGTGCGAGGCTTCCATCTTGGTGTAAGCCAGCCTGTGCGAGCTGCCCTTCATTATAGTGCGGGCCGCAGCTTCAGCTTCTTCTATTGCCTCAGAGCTGCCTATAAAGCTCACCGTATCTCCATAAACCGCAATCATGGCCCCGCTGACGCTCTCCATATACCTTTTGGCTTTCCCGTCGCTGCCTATGAGCCTTGATTTCATGTTCCTTATCCTGTTCTTGTTTCCGGTTATGTCCCGCATGCTTATGCTTGAGAAATAATACCCGTCCTTGAGCAGCAGCTCTGCTATCCTCATGCCGAATCCCCTGCCATAAGCCTGGATTACTCCTTTGGCTTCAAATTCGCCGTAGCCGTCTCCTTCTATGACTATGCAGTTGGGCTCCTCCAAGCTTATCTTGCAGCTGCAGAGCTCGCCAAGCCTTTTCAGCATTCCTGGTTTCTGCCTGAGCATCTTGCTCCTCTCCTGCGGGATGTATATCTCTTCCATAAATTCACTCTAAGCGCTCAGGGTCGCAATAGCTACTGCGATTTTAAGATTTATAAGGTTTGCCGCTTGGCTCTATCAAAACATAAGCTTTAGCAGGCATAAGCCATAGCTTTTGCAAGTCCCCTGTTTCTGCCAGATTTACTAACCTTTTAAATACTTATTTACCTACTAGGTTTACTATATATTATAGTAGCACCATATGACAGCGATTGCAGGGAAGTTACTTTAGGGAAATGTTGTGGTATATTTGAAGAAAGCACAATCGGCGCTAGAATATCTGATAACCTATGGCTGGGCAATACTGATTATTGCCGTAGCCATATCACTGCTTTACCTCTATATCGCAGTCCCTAAGATAATAGTGCCGTCATCGTGCAGCTTTGTCACAGGCGCAGTGTGCCAGGACCTGATTTTCGGCACAAATGCGACAACTCATTCAACTACTATGGGCTTATTCATAACCAATTCCCGGAAATACCCAATATACGGCCCTGAAATTTATGCAAGCGTAAACGGGAAAAATACTACTGCTGCCAAATGCAGCCCCTCTTTCGTCCTTTCCGGAGGCTCCGTAATATGTGTGCTGAACGTTACCGGAGTATCGTCAACTCTTGGAGAATTCTTCTCCGGAAGCATATACCTAAACGCATCGTATTGCGGCCTGGCACCAAAACCCTCTTCTCCATCTTCATGCTCTACAGTCCCTAAGGAAACATACAAGGGAATCTACAGCGCGCATGCAGAGCCTCTCGTTTCTCCAAGCTACAAAGTTTCGCTTTCAGTAATAAATTCTACAAACCCTGCCAACAATGCAAAAGACAAATTGGTTGCCAGGGTTGACCTTTTGGGATACCCGCAAAGCGGCGCAACTGTAAACTTCACAGCAGTATATACGAAGAACAGGACGAATGCAGTTCCTCCGTATTCGCTGCAGAGCCAGTTCGTAACTACCGGGACCAACGGAGAAGCTGTTGACTACATATGGGGCACTGCAGTATCTAATGTAACCGTAATTGCAAATTACGCAGGCCTGAACGCTTCAAAGACCGTAAATTTTGTCGCAGTGGTTCCGATATTCTTCAACATATCTAATATACCTCCAACGCTGCAGAGCAATCCTTCAAGCATAGCAACGATAGACGGTGTTTCATACACCTATTCGCAGCTGACAAAGAAACCCACAAGTTTCGATTGGGGCTGCAACACTACGCACACTTACAGCTTCTCACCAGTAATATACAACTCGTCCGGAACGAGATTCGTTTTCAAGAGCGTGTCCATAGACGGCTTTTCTTCCAACAGCAATTCCGGAACCGCAACGGTTTCAACTTGCAAAAGCCAGACCTTTGCAATAAACTATGCGCAGCAGTACGAGCTTTATGACATCGCTTCGCCTTCGATAGGCGGAAGCGTTTCTCCTGCTACATCGTGGTACGCGCCATCGAGCAGCGTAACCATATCGGAAACGCCAAACACGACAGGGCATTACGTGTTCGTTGACTGGACGTGCACTGGCGCAGGGTGCTATTCAGGCGCTGCGCATTCCACTTCCGTAACGCTTAACAATCCAATAAACGAGACTGCAATATTCCAGAGCACAACGACGTCTACGTCTACGACATCAACATCTACAACATCTACAAGCACTACGACTTCAACAACATCAACATCGACATCGACTACATCTACTTCAACCTCTACTACATCTACCTCTACTACAACCTCTACGTCTACAACAACCTCTACCTCAACAACATCCACAAGCACTACAACTTCAACAACGTCAACATCTACCTCTACGACATCCACATCTACGACTACTTCGACATCAACAACAACATCAACAAGCACAACAACATCAACCTCTACGACATCAACCAGCACCAGCACTACATCTACTTCCACATCTACCACATCCACATCCACGACAACATCCACATCCACGACAACATCCACATCAACCACTTCCACAAGCACTACGACTTCAACTACTTCCACATCAACCTCCACAACGTCAACCAGCACCACTACATCCACATCAACAACAACGTCCACATCAACAACAACGTCCACATCAACAACAACCTCAACATCAACCACTTCCACAAGCACTACGACTTCAACAACCTCAACATCAACATCCACTACATCTACCTCCACTACAACATCAACTTCCACAACTACATCCACCTCTACTACATCCACATCCACGACTTCAACCTCTACGACTACGTCTACAACCTCCACCTCAACAACATCCACAAGCACCACAACCTCAACAACATCAACAAGCACCACAACCTCAACAACATCCACATCCACAACAACATCCACATCCACGACTTCAACCTCTACAATAGCAGTTTCTGGGTTCTGTGGCTACTCTACTACAGATAACCAGTTTATATCTAGCGGCTGCCCTACTTCAGGATATTCGGAAACCGTATGCGCTTATGCGACACAGATATCAGAAACCGCCACCAACTTCGGCTTCTCCCAGCCATCGAATGGGCATTACGGAACAGGAACTGGAGGAGGATCAGTGGATTGCGGAATAGAAGCGGCATCGCCATCCACGCAAGCGATAGGCGGAGTAGAGGTAGGCAGCTATGTGACTGAGCAGACACAAGCTGCATATGTGCATATACCATCAGGCAGTGAGCCATCTAATTCGTGCAACGTACCTGAATACTACAGCTATACAACCCCTGATGCCGTATCAACATTGGTTTCAGAATTTTCATTCTCTAATTCAACGGGCTCTCACTTCCCTGTTGAAGATTGTAGTTACTTTAATGGATTGCCAAATTCGTTCTATTCAATTTCGAACAGCGCTGTTTCTTGTAATTATGCGCTTTATAACTATACAACAGGTGGCAACGCCGATACTGTAGAAGTGGCAATATGCAAAAACGTACCTCCAGAGACAAGCTTTTCATGGGAATTTGACACTCCAGGCGGCGGCGGCTCAGTGGTCGCAGCAGGGTACTATGATTTCTACAGCTAAGTAGAATAAAATAGCGCAATAATGAAATTTGAAGCTTTTTGGCCAAAGCTGCGTATAATCTAAACTATTACGCTTTTGGCTTGCTTTAACCCGCTTTGCTTTCTGAAAAACTGCAAAACCTGTAAAAAAGTAAAGTTTTGTTGCGATACCCTTTAAAAGGCTTTTGTACGCTTAAAAACTATGGAATTAGGTGAATGAATGGACGTATTGGGAAGTGGCGATAATATAGGAGAAATGTCCGCGCAGAGCGCTAACGAAGTCTCTGTGCAGCTGGATCTGGATAAAACCATGGAAGAAGAAACCGTGGATCAGAACCTTATCTCCAACATTAACAACGTGAGGCCTGAGAGCGCAGACAGCACTGACGCACAGGCAAAGGTTGACCCTATTTTGGCTCCTTACCACAGGACCATGGAAGAAATAGAAAAGATGCCTGTAATAGAAACTACAAAGACCGTTTGCCCAGAGTGCAAGCTCATAATAGACGGGACAATATACAAGGACGGAGACAACGTCATGATAAGGAAGAACTGCCCGGAGCACGGCTGGACCATAGAGAAATACTGGGAAGACTACGACATGTACATGAAGATGCGCAGGTACAATTACTACGGCAGGGGATTTGACAACCCTAACTACATAACAGAAACAAAGGGGGCAAACTGCCCGTTCGACTGCGGAATGTGCGAAAGGCACAAGTCTCACACTGGATTGGCAAACGTCGTAGTGACTAACAGGTGCC
>JAKBRD010000028.1 GCA_021834865.1 Microcaldota archaeon
AAACGGCAATGTTGATAGGTGACGTTGAGATAGGGAATTCGTCGAGCATATGGTACGGAGCAGTCTTGCGCGGCGACATGCATTATATAAAGATAGGGGATAACGTAAGCGTCCAGGACAATTCGGTCATGCACGGAACTGCAAACAAATTTCCAACAGTAATCGGGAACAATGTCACGATAGGCCATTCTGCAATTATACACGGATGCAAAATAGGCGATAACTGCTTGATAGGCATGGGCAGCAGGGTTTTGGAAGGTGCAAAAATAGGCAACTGGTGCATAATAGCAGCTGGAGCGGTAGTAACTGAGGGTACAGAGATACCGGACGAAAGCATAGTTATGGGAATTCCAGGGGCAATAAAATCCAAGGTTACCGAATTGCACAAGGAAAGAATAACAAGAAACTGGAAGGCTTATGTTGAGCTTGCAAAGCACTATATGTAAAAATTTTAGGGTAAAGGCATGAATGAGCTGTTTGAAGAGGATGTAAAGTATGCATCAAGCTTTGTCAAACTTTCGGAAGAAGAGCTAAAGGTGCTGGAAGAGGCTGACTCTGCAGCCGAGGAGCTCGTAATGCCTGAATACGAGCACTACATGAATCACGAATTCGATACGGAGGCTGTTCCAATAGCAAAAAAACACGGGCTTTTCGGAATTCCAGTACCTGCAGAATACGGGGGCCTAGGGCTAAGACCAATAATACACTCGCTCGTGCAGATGAGGCTAGGTCAGCTCGGGCTTGGTTTTGCTACGCTCTATGACGTCCAGACTTTTATAGCTGCCAATATAATATCGAGATGGGGAAGCGAAGAACAGAAGCTCAAGCATCTAAAATCAATGGCATCCGGAAATTCTATATTTTCGTTCTGCCTTACCGAGCCCGAGGCTGGCAGCGATCCGGGCATGATGAGCACAACATATGCAAAAGACGGATCAGGATTCACTATAAATGGAACAAAATATCTGATAACCAACGGATCCATATGCGATCACATGATACTTTTTGCGAAATCCGAAAATGGAAAAGAGATTACGTCATTCATAATAAATTCAAAATCCGATGGGTTCAGCGTCGAGACCGGCTTGAAGGAGAAGATAGGACTATTCACTTCTGACACTGCCATGCTAAATTTCGAGAATGTCCACGTAGAAAAAGATGGCATAATCGGAACAGAAGGAAAAGGGCTTCACGTTGCATATTCTGCTCTGTTGAACGGGCGTTTGGGCATAGGTTCTGCATGCATAGGCGTTATAGAAGCGTCTCTTTCAGCCTCATTAAAAAGAGCAAAGGAGCGCGTCCAGCACGGCAAAGAAATAGGGAAACACCAGCTGATTCAGCAGCACATTTCCGCAATGCGCCAGAACTTGGAGATGGCACGCTGGCCTGTGCTGAAGGCTGTAATAGAAAAAGAAGCCTACGACAAAAAGCCTCAAGATGAAGGATTGCTAAAAAACGCAGATATATATTCAGCTCTGGCCAAACGCATAGCATCGCGCCTTGCCTTCGAATCTGCAGACAGGGCAGTGCAGGTCCACGGGGGCTTCGGCTACTCCCTGATGTCGCCAGTAGGACAATTATTCTTGGACAGCAGGGTGGCGCGCATATACGAAGGCACCGATGAGATACAGGACCTGAAAATAGCATCTGACATCCTTGGGCCAGAATATTCGGCATACAAATAAGATTAAATGCTGGCACCTACTGCATCTGCAATGTTTCCATATCCATCTTTTTCAAGCCTGCTTGCTATACCTTCATTTATTTTTCTTGCAATGGTTGGCCCTTCGAAAATAAAACTAGTATATATTTGTAATAGGCTTGCACCGTTAAGTATGCGTTCATATGCCTCATCTGCACTGTCTATGCCGCCAACCGAAACAAGTATTGTTTGCCCTAAAAATTCGTTTGCTAAAACTTTTAGCATCGCCATGCTCTTTTTTGTTACAGCTCTTCCGCTTATGCCTCCGAAATCCTTTGGGTGCTTCAAAAGCGAATAATCCTTGCTCGTGTTCGTTGCTATTATTCCGTTTGCTCCATTGTCTATTGCCATTGAGCAGACTTCCAACGCGGCTTTTGCATCGATGTCAGGATCTATCTTGAGCAGCATGGGTTTTTTTGTGATAGATTTCGCGGCTCCAAAAAGTTCTTGCACAAAATAAGGGTTTTCCAAATCGCGCAATCCCTTGGTATTCGGCGAAGAAACGTTAACTTGCAAATAAGTCGCATATTTTTCAAGCTTTCTTACCAAGTAAATATAATCATCAATCGCTTTGCCTAGATCAGTGTCTTTGCTTTTCCCTATGCTTATCCCTATGGGTATCTTTATGTCTGATCTTGATAAATTTGAGGCAATAAAATCAGAGCCTAAATTATTGAATCCCATATTATTCTGAAGCGATTTTTCCTCGGCAAACCTAAACAACCTGGGCTTTTCATTTCCCTTTTGTTGGAACTTTGTAACGGTTCCAACTTCTGCATAACCGAACCCGAAGCGATCGATTATGCTTACTATCTGCGCATTTTTGTCAAACCCGGCAGCTAAACCAATTGGATTTGAGAATTCTCCGTCAAAAAGTTTCTGTTTCAGCCTTTCGTCATGATATTCCATGCTACCAAAAAGTTTGCGTGCAAGAAATTGGAAACTTTTTTCTTGCATCATGCGAAGAATAATGTCGTGCGTCTTTTCCGGATCGAAGTTGAAAAATAATTTTCTAAATAGCCTGTAATCCATGATAAAGGTTGCAATGCGAAGAATTTAAAGAATATTCAAAGCATACTAAATTGGGTGTGTTGGGAGCAAATGGTGGGAATATGGCTAAAATAATAATAAAAAAGGGCTTGTTGACATTGATATCGATAAACAGGCCAGAGAAGCATAACGCACTTGACTCCGAAACGCTAGGTCTGCTTTCTTCTGCTATTATCGAAGCTTCCTCGGACAAAATGTGCAAGGCCATAATAATATCGGGCGCAGGAGGCAAAGCATTCAGCGCAGGTGCGGATGTAAACTATTTATCCGAAATAAGCAGCGCAAGGGACGCCGAAGATGCATTTGACACGTTTTATTCTACATACAAATGCATATGGGATTCGCCTAAGCCCGTTATTGCAGCCATAAACGGCTACTGCCTTGGCGGTGGCAATGAGCTTGCTATGGCATGCGATTTCAGGATAGCTACCCCAGAATCAACATTCGGGCAACCGGAAGTCAAACTCGGCATAGTGCCTGGGGGTGGAGCTACCTATAGGTTAGCAACTTTGGTAGGATTGCAAAAGGCCAGAGAGATTATATTCACGGGCAATACAATAAACGCTAAAGAAGCCCTAAGCCTTGGATTAATAGATTCGATAATTAGCAGCGAGCACTTAATGGAGGAAGCCGAAAAGCTTTGCAATGCTATGGCTTCTGAAAGCGGCAAAGCCATTGGCTCTGCGAAACGGGCTATAAATTATGGGATTGGCTATGACCAGAGCGAAGAGAAGAAATCTTTCATAGAATGCTTTATTTCTGGGGATGCGAAAGAGGGGGTTTCGGCTTTCATCGAGCACAGGAAGCCCAATTTCAACGACGTGGTGTAATAATGGAAGATGCATACATACTGGAAATTCTTAGAAGTCCGGTTGGAAAATTCCTTGGTAGCTTATCAGGGCTTTCGGCAACGGATCTGGCTGTGCAGGTTGTAACCGAATTGGTGCAAAGATCAGGGATAAAAAAAGAGAGCATAGACGGAATAATAGCTGGCAACGTCCTTTCAGCAGGATTGGGTCAAAACCCCGCTAAGCAGGTAATTGTCCATTCCGGATTGCCAAACAGTATACCGACGCTTAACGTAAACATGGTATGCGCTTCAGGCTTAAAAGCAATATCTTTGGCTGCAGAATCTATACAAGCTGGAAACTCTGATATGATCATAGCAGGCGGCATGGAAAGCATGTCAAACGCGCCCCATGCTATAAAAGGGTTGAGAAAGTTTAGGAAGCTAGGTTCAATAAGCTTGGAAGAAGCGTACGGCTACTCAAAAACAGCCAGCAGCATAGACTTTGAACTTGAGGACGAGATGATAAAGACGGGGCTGTGGGACTGCTACTCCGATATGCACATGGGGGCAATCGCAGAGAAGATAGGAAGTAAATATTCCATAAGCCGTGGCGAGCAGGATGAATTTGCTCTTGAAAGCCACAGGAAGGCTGCCAGCGCTACAGATTCGGGCATGTTCAAGGACGAGATAGTAAATATAAGGCTCAAAGACGGCAGAGTTATCGATACGGACGAGGGGATACGTAGGGACACGAGCCTGGAAATCCTTTCGAAGCTGAAGCCGGCGTTTGTGGAGAATGGGGCTGTTACTGCAGGAAACGCATCGCAGCTAAGTGATGGAGCTGCATTTGCAATAGTAATATCTGGAAAAAAACTCAATGAGCTAAACCTGAAGCCATTGGCTAAAATCGAATCATATGCAGATGCAGGAATCGATCCGCAATGGTATGGGCTTTCACCGAAGGATTCGATGGAACATGCACTTTCAAAATCCGGGCACACTCTTGACGAGATGGACCTGATAGAAATAAACGAGGCATTCTGTGTACAGGTTCTCGGGGTTGTAAAGGATATGGGAATAGATATGAGCAAGCTCAATGTCAATGGAGGTGCCACTGCTCTTGGTCATCCGTTGGGAGCTTCAGGAGCAAAGCTTCTTGCAACTCTGTCCCACGCAATGCAACAACGTGGCAAGCGTTTCGGGATAGTGTCCCTTTGCCACGGGGGAGGCGGCTCATCGTCAATGGTTATAAGCAGGGTGGAATAAATGGGGGAAAAGATTTCTGTAATAGGGCCAGGTACAATGGGTACAGGCATAGCGCAGGCATTTCTACAATCTGGATTTGATGTAGTCCTGGTTGGAAGGAGCGAAGAATCTGCAAAGAAAGGCTTGGATTTGATGAACGCAGGAATATCAAAAGCAATTGCAAAAGGTTCGCTAAAAGAATCGGACCGCAACAATATGCTTTCAAGGCTAAAAGCAACGAATAAGTATGATGCAATTTCAGGTTCTGCGTTGGTAATAGAAGCAGTATCAGAAATATTAAAATCAAAAATAAGCGTGCTAAGGGAATGCGAGAAATACGCAAAGGGATCGCTCATAGCTACGAATACATCATCAATATCGATAACGCTGCTGGCAAACGGCCTTGCAAATCCTGAAATGTTTATCGGAATGCATTTCTTCAATCCAGTACCGGTTATGAAACCAGTGGAAATAATAACTGGAGAGAAAACTTCTCAAAAAGCCACCGAACTCGCATTCAAGTTTTCTGAAATGTGCGGCAAGACTCCGATAAAAGTAAAAGATTATCCTGGCTTCGTAGCCAACAGCATACTTATGCCGATGCTAAACGAGGCAATCCTTCTTTTAGAGAAAAATGTAGCTACAAAGGAAGGCATAGATGCTATAGTAAAGCTTGGCCTAAGGCACCCAATGGGCCCACTTGAGCTAGCAGACTTCATAGGGCTCGATGTATGCTTAGACATAACAAATTCAATATACGAGGCTACAAAAGATGAGAAATATAAACCCGAAAGACTTCTTGTAGAAATGGTTGAACAGAAAAAGCTTGGAAAAAAGACAGGAGAAGGATTCTATAAATACTGATGCTGCAGGAAATATATTAGCTCGGGCAATGCTATATGCAAAGACATTGTTTACGCCTTCCAGTGAAAGCTAAATACTGGACAAACCTTATAATTGTTTAATAAAAATAAAATCTGTGGTAAAATGATAAATGTAGGGTTGTACTATAAGATAAAGCAAGGTCACGAGCATGAATTCGAATCCAAATTCAAAGATGTCGTCGAATACCTGTCTAAGGGAGAAGGTTTTAGGCTCGCAAAGCTATACAAGGAAGTTTCAGACCCTAGCGAGTACATGATATACAGCGAATGGGACGGGATGGACAGCTTTATGGGGTTTGTCAGAAGCGAAGCATTCCACAGCGTTACTTCTGCAGCAAAGGATATTGTCGAGGGTCAGCCCCGCCATAGGGTATTCTACGAATCTGAGGATAAAGGTCATTGAGGATGTCATTTTTCAGCAAGGAGCCGAAACAGGTAGACCTGGCATTAGACTCATGCGAGAGCTATCTAAGGGAAAGATTTGAGGCTCTTTCTGGTCCAGTAATAGACAGATGTTCTCCAATATTGGGCAGGCTAGCCTTGGCATTGGACAGTTTCGGAGCTTCTTTAGAAAAGTTCTCCAAAATGGAAAATGATCCCGACGAAGAATTCACTGGCAGGATGAGCATGAGCTTCATAAAGGCGCAGAAGCCGAAATACATAGAGTCATTGAACAATTCCATATCCTCGCTCAACGAAGCCCTCAATTCTATAAAGTATGACACAAAATACGAGGACATAAGGGGAGTGCAAGTAACCTATGCCGATTTCATATCGCGGCTGCTGTCAACAAATGCAAATTTCAAAGGGGTAGTAATGGGTTATTCTGAAGAAATGAAGCTCTTCAAGAAGCCCTTCCAACTGCTGGAGAAAAACCTCAAGGACTTGGAATATGAACTCAATAAATTTGAGCAAGGATTCAGGTCATACATTGCTCTAAGGGACGAAATTGGTAAGGCAATCTCATTGAAGAACGAGCTCTACATATCAACTAACGAGGAAGATAAGCCTGCATCAGATTCAAACAGCGAATCAATAGAAGCCGAAAGGTCGGAAATAGAAAGCAATCTAAACGCAATAAAAGATTCAATAATAAAGGTCGAAAGCAGGTATAATTCCATAAAATCTGACATAGAACTCGTGCTTAAACCATTGGAGCGCACAGCCAGGAAGTACGACCATTCTAGCTCAAGCAAAACGAGCCTTGCAAGCATAATATCCTCTCCAATCTCAAAAATCGGCAACGAACTCTCATACGCGAGCTTTATTGCTATGCTCAAGGACATGGGCACAAAGGTTTCTGATGGCAGCATAAAAATAGAAAACAGTGCGCAAATACTGGAGCAGATAAACGACGCGGTAAATGCGGGGATAGATTCTGCAATCGCCGAAGCCAATTCATCAATGAAACAGAAGGCCGAGCTCGAGCATCAGGAAAAGGATTATGACAACAAGCTATACGAAACAAGGAAAAAAGCAACAACAATAGAATCAGAACGCAGAAGCAGAATGTCTAATCTGGAGCATCAGACAGAGATAAAGATGCAAATTGAAAATGCCAAGGCAACAATAGAAAAGATGTTCATGCAGTATTATAATGTAAAAGTTCACATAACTGACTGATCATATGGCCGTGCTCGCAAAATCAGAAATAACAAAAATGATAAAATCAGGAGACCTAAATATAACGCCTTTCGAGCTTTCGCAGATAGGTGCAGGATCTATAGACCTTCGCCTAGGTGATGAGTTTCGCTTATTCCGCAGCCACAAGGGTATAATCGATGTTTCAGAAGCGATTGAGCATGGTTCGATAAGCGAGCTTGTAAAAGCCGGCAAGAGCGGGATAATCCTAAAGCCTGGACAATTCATAAATGGGATAACAAAGGAATCCATAAAGCTCCCAAAAAACATTTCGGGAAGGATAGAAGGAAGGTCGCGCTTCGCAAGGGTCGGCCTTCTTGTGCACGTAAGCAGCGGTTTTGTACAGCCTGGCAGCGACGGGAGGGTAGTGCTAGAAATAGCCAACCTTTCAAAGGTAAAACTAAGGTTAATTCCAGGAATAAAGATATGTCAGATTATATTGGAAGAAGTGAAAGGCTCTGGAGGCTATTCTGGCAATTATCTGCATCAGCAGCATCCATGAAGCAATAGCCTATGCAACTGATTTTTCCAAGAGCCTGAATCTTTTTTTGTTCGCGTCGACTTCGGCCATAGCACCAATCGGCAGGACGAATTTCGGATCGGTGTGTCCAAAATCCATATTGGTCACTAATGGAATACTGCCTACTCCAAATTCCAAATCAAGCACAGAGTGTACTTTCTCCTCCATTTTTGCCTTTTCTTCTATCGAATAACCCGACGGTATGGCAATCAACAGGGCGGCTATCTTTTCGAGAATGCCCTGGCTGCCGTAATTTCTTACCCAGTACTTTACTGTATCAGGCAAGGGCTTGTCTTCGGATGTCTCTAGAAACAATATCTTTCCGTTCCAAAAATCCTTTTTGGGCCAGAAGCGTGTACCTTTCATGAATTCCAGCGCGTCTGCGCAGCCTCCGAACAGCCTGCCTTTAGCTATGCCTTTTCCCTGCAGCCAGTGCCATCCATCGTTCCTGTGCCTTTCCTTTATCTTTCCTATATTGATCTTTTCAACCCAGTCGGGGTACCCGTCGGACCAAAAAGGGAAGCTCTTGTATTCGTATTTCTCTTCGGGCTCGAAAAGCAGGTTCTTCATCATATCCAAAAACGAACCTGGAAATCTTTCCGTTTGTGAAAATCCCGCCATTATAGTAGGCCCGTAATAGGTCATGAGCCCTGTTCTTAGGTGTATGTAATCCAAAAACGTAGTGGAATCCGAAAAGCCCATTATGATCTTTGGATTCTTCCTTATCATTTTCATGTCCAAATAATCCAATATCCTTACCGAATCGTCACCGCCTATGCTTGCGACTATTGCTTTTACTTCTTTGTCGGCAAAAGCTTCGTTTATGTCTTCGGCCCTTTCACGGGGATGCCTGTAAAGGTAATCATTGCTCTTCCTAGCTGTATTATACTCCTTGACTTCAAGCCTGAGGTGCTTTTTTATCATATCCAGCCCGTGCTCGTATATATGCGGAAACAGTGCCGGAACCCCAGCCGAAGGCGAAACTATGGCTACCGTATCGCCTTCATCAAGCCTTTTAGGTTTTATGATCTGCATTGCATCTTTCAACTATCTATGTGCTGATTATTATTGTTTTCGTGCAATGCCGTACGCTATGATTAAGATAAAAATAAGTGGGCCCGCGGAGAATCGAACTCCGTATCTTTCCCGTGTGAGGGGAACGTCTTACCAATCGACTACGGGCCCTTGCATCATTATTATCTTACACAAAATTATTATGCCATTCGTGCTTTATCCTCTTGCAATTGAGTGTATAAATTGCCGTTTCTCAAGCCAACAGTACGAGCCTAAATGTGGGAATCAGGTGCATCATTCTGGTAATGACTTTCCAATCCATCACTTCCGTACGGCCTTTCTACTCCCTCGGGAAAGAAAAACACGCTGCCGTATCCGAGCACGTCTCCAGGCTTTATTGTCTTTCCATCTCTATAATACGTCTTAGGCTGCCTAGAGAAACCGCCGCTATATCCGGGATCTATCCACCCATCCCATTTCAGGGCCAGAAGTGAATCGCTTTTTCCCATTTCTATGGCTCTTCTGTTCGCAAAGAAGCTTTTGAACAGATATTCGCTGTGGAATACAATTCCTATGTGTTTGGATAGGTGTAGGCTTTCAACAGTATCTACGTCTATCAACTCTCCTGGTTTCATCCTGTAAGGAAGCTCTACTTCTTCGTAAAATTCAGACATTTTGGGTTTTGAGGAGAAATCCACAAATCCGGAATATTTGAGTACTCGTGCCCGCTTTCCAGCATGCACTGCTACAAGTCCCTTGTAAATGCTTAGGTTGGGCTCAACGTTAAAATATCCATTGGACGAGAGCGACCTGAGTTCCGAATTAGACGTTACTTCATAGCCGTGGTCAATATCTAAATGCTTCTTATAGTCCTCTTTGCTGGCATTCGGTGTCAAGTAAATATTTGGGTCTTCAAGCGCTTCTCTTGAAGGCGAGTCAAAAAACAGCATCAACTGCGCTATTCTATCTCCTTTCCTGAGCTTTATGCCCATGTCAGAGTAATTCACAATTTCAATGGCCATTCCGTAGCCGCCTATATTTTTTGCGTTGGATGCATATGTGGCGCTTATCCATGGTATGAGGTTATAGCAGCCCAAGCGCCTCATGCTTGATCTTAGTTCCACGAAAGGCATCAGCAAATCATCAAGCACTATAGAATTTGTGGTCTTTACATCGCTTTCGTACTTTGGCTTTAAGACATCATCCAAATCCGAGATATGTTCGTTGAATTTTCCATTGGCTATATAAACGGGCTCGTCATCCATTATTCTGTCAAATTTAAGGTCTATGCTAGCAGGCTGTCTTTGCTTGCCTTCAAGCTCTGGATCAAGCCTAAGCATTCCAGCTGTCTCTGCTTCTCTTATGCCTCTGTCCGTCAGCAGGTTCCTCTGAAATTTGTGCGGCATAAGAACCATTCCCAAATCCCTAATATAAATAGGTTTGCAACTTGTAGAAATCATTAAGAAGCTTCAGAAACAGCCTATTCTGCGAAATTTATTTCTCTTTTCGAACCCGCTTTTTGCATTTTTGGGCTTGTAGGAATCAGCCTGCTTATCCCTTTTCGAACCCGCGCTTTCCGTCGAATTTTCAAAATGCTCCCGCCGGGATTTGAACCCGAGTTTCAGACTTGAGAGGCCTGCGTCCTTGACCGGACTAGACGACGGGAGCGCATAATGGTTTCTGTGCTTCAGATTATTAATA
>JAKBRD010000029.1 GCA_021834865.1 Microcaldota archaeon
ACCACTCGCGCTCGCCGCTCAGCAAAAAGCTCCCGGTCCCTATTGAGCCCTTGGAAGTTGCCTTGCTTACCTGCTCCCTTTTCATGCAGTATACGTCTACGCTCCTCTGCATGTTGTCCCATGCGCTTGAATAGCTTGCTGCAAACTGTGCCGCTTCCTCCTTGGCTTTCTGCGCAGCTGAAGATCCGTTTTTGAGTATGACAACAGAAGCGCCGAAAATGTCTGCGTGAAAGAAAAGGTCACCCTCTTCAAAATAATCAGAATTGAGCTTTTCGTTCTGCTTGGCATCGCGCCCCCCTATTGCAAGCAATCCTTCATCAGTATTGAACCAGTGGAACCTCTCGTACCACTCGCGCTTCCTTACCTTTTTAACCGCAGGCTTGCTGCGCTCTTTGAACGATTCGTTCTCTGCCTTGAGCCTTTTTTCCAGTTCTTCAATGCTGCGCTTTGCCCCCTCAGCCTTATGTGCCAGCCTCTTCGACCTCACATAGTAATCGTTGGCGTTGTCCTGTGCGCTTTTGGTGAAGTCTATCTTTACCTCCATGAAATCATATTAGGGAAAGGTTTCCCGCTATGGCAAGGGATATTATTATTCCGAGAATAAGACCAAGCACTCCCACTATAAGTATGCCTATTATTATGACCTTGGCAGTCTTCTTGAATTCGTCGTTCTTGGGCCTGTAGCTTATGTTGATGATATGCCTCGAATTCGTCCAAAAGCTGCGAAGCCTTTTAACTACGTTCATGTCCATGCAAATACCGATAATGCTATAACTGCGCTTATAAATAGCACGCTGTATATTTATTTTTAGCTGCGCAGTATTAAAAACATGCTGCACCAATGCGATTGCATTCGCCTTAAATATTTTCAATGCAAAAATACCCTCCTGTGTAACAATGCCCGAAATGCAAAGATATGAAGGAATAGTCATACACTTCGGCGAGCTGTGGCTAAAGGGCAGGAACAGGCACGATTTCATAAGCGCGCTGATGCGCAACATAAAGCTCGCCCTTCCTGACGAATACAAATCAAAGCTTGCCAAGATGCGCGACAGGCTAATACTTGAAGTCCAATCCAACGAGGATATCAGCATATGCATGGATGTGCTCTCTAACGTTTTCGGCATATCGTGGTTTGCACCCTTCAGGAAATCTGGAACAGATATGGATTCAATGATCTCTGCAGCCAACTCATTTTTCAATGCAGGCGAGAATGTAAAGATAGAGCCGCACAGGTCAAGCAAAACAGGGCGGATGACTTCCAAGGACATAGTCTCAAATTTCATAAAAAGGCAGGCAGAGCTCAAGTTTGTTCCAGAGAAGCTGGGGGAAAAAAGGCTCTATATAGACGTACTTGAGGATTTCTGCATAGTGCACAGCAAGAAGAGAAAAGGCCTTGGCGGTCTTCCAGTGGGCACGTCTGGCAAAGCAGTGGTGTTGCTATCTGGGGGTATAGATTCTCCTGTGGCTGCATACTATGCGCTCAAGCGCGGCCTGGAGCCAATATACGTCCATTTCTATGCTTATAGCAGCATCGAAGAGTTCTACGGAACTAAGATGCCAAAGATCCTGAATTTGCTGCTGAAATATTACCCAAGGGCAAAGGTGTATGCAGTTCCAGTGCATCTTTTCCAGATATCTGCAATGAAAGAGCAGCAAAAATATGAAGTTGTCCTATTCAAGAAATTCATATACGAAACCGCGCAGATAATATCCGAAAAGGAGAAAGCCAAGGTCATAGTTACTGGAGAGAGCCTTGGCCAAGTATCATCGCAGACTGCTGAAAACCTCGCAGCTACTTCAAACGGCATCCGCTACCTTATTTTCAGGCCGTTGCTGGGCTTCGACAAGCAGGAGATAATAACAAAATCTAAGGAGCTTGGCATGTACGACCTTTCTATAATGCCATACAAGGATGCCTGCTCGCTCAGGTCAAGAAACCCAGTAACGCGCATAAGCCCGACGGCGCTGGAATCCATATACTCAAGGGCTGAGCTTGAGCAGATGCCATCACAAAGCATAGAAAAGGCGTGCATTGGATTATGGGACGGCAAATCAATAGGGCAATGCAGCCAAAGCTAAACACTGCTATACAGTTTTTCGCTCTGTCAGTTGCAAAGGGGCATATATCCCAAAACTGTAAGCCGAAAATCTAAAATGGCGGTTTTGTTAACTTAAAGTATAAATATAAAATTGCGTCATCTTTTTAAATATTCGCTCAGTATATTTATTGACAATTCAAGGTGTAAAAATGGCTGAGAAAAAACAGGAAAAAATCATAGTGACGCTGGACCCAAGCATGGAGTACACCAGGCGCTTGCACTATAACGAAAAGCATTCGGGCTGGTCGATATTCAGGTCAATATACTGGAGCATATACATATTTGTATTCGGGGTGCTGCTATATACGCTGGTGCCTGCTGGCATGCCGGTATCTGCATTCTTCGGACTTGCGATAATGGTGCTTGCAATATTTGTGATTGTATACGGATTCAGTACATCACTCCACCTGAAGCTAATGAAGAGATATGCATAAGGCCATAAGGGCCTTTGCCTTTTTTTGTCTTTCTTTTCCTTTATACTTCCATTTATAATTGCACCTTAATGAAAAAGCCGTGTAGAATTGCCAGCCCTCCAATCGGGTAGTATTTATAATATTTGCCAATAAATAAATCTATCAATAAAAATAATCTGCTAAAATTACCTTATAACCCTTAAAACTGATCTGCTTGAACTTTAATTTCTACGAGGCCAAACGATACAAGCTATTCATACTCATACCAATAGCTTTGCTTCTGATAAGCCTTGTGTTCATACCTCACATAAGGTACGATTCTTCTCTGGCCGGAGGCATAACGGTGCAGTTCTCTACGACTAACGCTATAACCACCAGGGGGCTTACCTCGTCCATGGCATCGATAATACCGGGCGCTACAGCTTCTGTATCAAGGGTTGGTGCAGTGTATACTGCTTCGGTAACCATACCTGAAAATTCCAGTATAGTGAATGCCAACGACAAACTGCTGGACTTATACTCTGACTATGGCACATACTCATCTGCCGAGCTAAATCTGGTCTCAGCTTCTACAGGGCTAAAGTCCGATCCCAGCAACTCCACGCTAAAGTCAGAGCTTGCATCTGCGCAGGCAAATGTCACTGCATCCCTTTCAAAAATGAGCACGGACCTTGGTGCCGAGCTGGCTCTGCTCTCGCCATTCATAAGTGCAAATTCATCTGCATACTCATACAATTCCAGCAATGCTGCCGGAATGCTCGCTGTTGGCAAGGATGCCTATGCGACTTCTTCAAGCGCTTACAAATCCAAAGTAATATCGGATATGAGGTCGGCGGTGCCATTTACTTCGTATTCATATGCAGAGGTTACTCCAACTCTTGGGGCCTTCTTCCTGAACCATATGATACAGATAATAATAGCATCATTCGTAATCATAGCAATCGCGGTCTTTGCTGTGTTCAGGATACCGATACCGTCACTTGCGGTGGTATTTGGCGCAGGCAACGACATATTAATAGCCCTGGGAGCCATGGGTGCCTTCGGAATCCCGATGGGCCTGGCATCAGTCGGTGGCTTGCTAATGCTCATAGGATATTCAATAGACACGGAAATGCTGTCTTCCATAAGGATACTTAAAAGGAGCGAGGACACAGTCACGCACAGGGCATTCTCAACAATGAAAACCGGAACCACAATGACTGCAGCGGCGATAATATCTTTCGCTACGCTGTTCATCATAGCTTATGTGTTCTACATACCGACATACATAGAAATAGCAGGCGTCGCGCTCTTTGGCCTTATAGGGGACATATTCACGACATGGTTTGGCAACACGGTTATGATAGTGTGGTATAAATCAAGCAGGGAGCCGAAATGAACTTCAAGAATAGCTACATAAAAGACAGGCGCATAATAGTGCTAGTAATTGTTTTTCTAGCCCTGGCCATGCTTGACGTACATTACGGATTGCACTTTGGAATAGAGTTCATTGGCGGCACGCAAATACCTGTAACGCTGGAGCAGAGCGTGAACGCAACTGAAATGAGCAGTATAATATCCACAATACAGCAGAGGGTATCTACATTTGGGCTTAAGCAGGTGACAGTAGAAGGAGTTGGCAGCGACGAAGTATACGTGACTTTGCCAAGCGTATCAAGCACTGAAATAAACAAGACGGCATCGATAATCGACAGCCAGGGCCACTTTCTTGGGATAGTCAACGGCATACAGGCGATAAACGGCAGCAGCATACTTCCAGGAAGCATAGGCATAGTGCCTCCCACTACAATAAATAATACAGTAGGATGGCAGGTTTCGTTCTTCATAACACAAACCGCAGCCACGTCGTTTGCGAAGGCGGTTTTCGGCCAGGCAAACAAGCCGCTTTACATGTTTTTGGACAGGCCGTCAGGCACAATCATACTTTTAAACAGCTCAATGCTGGGCAATTCCTCGGCAGGAGTTTCGGCATCTGAAGCCGAAGCCGCAATGAAGAACGCTTTGGCGTACAACAAGCAGCCGATTCCGCTTATAGTGGTGTACAACAACAATGCTAGCATAAGCGCAGCGGAAAGCTACATAAACGTGAGCAAGAGATCGTACACGCAGATTTTCGCCAGCGACAATCTCCCATCATCGCTGATAAGCTACGCAAAGTCGTTGAATTACACTGTCAAGCTGGAAAGCAAGGCCAATATGACGCCATCATTCACTGAAGTATCTGTAGGGAATTTCTCGCTCAATACATGGCCCCTGATAGGGCTGCTTTCATCTCCTGAGCTTAATCCGTCAATAACCAACGGTAGCGTTGGAGACAGCTACGAGATATCCGGTGCGGCGCCAACCACGCTCGCATATGCGCAGAAGCTGGACTACGCGACCAACACTTCGAAGACAATAGCGAGCATACTTACCGGCGGGGCTCTTCCTGTTCAGGTAATAGTCGGAACGCCGACTTCAATACCACCAACGCTTGGAAAGAGCTCGCTCGACATAAGCATAATAGCCCTAATAACCGCTATAGTCTTGGTATCCATATTCATAGTCATAAGGTACAGGAGGGTTTTCCTTGTTGGCCCGATCCTGATCACAACGCTGCTCGAACTGTTCATAATAATATCAGTGATAGGCCTGGTCGGAACGATAGACCTTTCGGCATTCGCCGGAATGATAGCCGTCGTAGGAACAGGAGTAGACGCACAGATAATAATAACCGACGAAATACTCTCAAGGAAAAACACAAGCGAAAGCTCGAAGAGCATATTGGGCAACGCGTTCTATATAGTGTGGGCCGATGCGCTCTTGCTGATAATAGCAATGCTGCCACTGTTCTTCTCAACATCGCTTGTCGAAGTAATAGGATTTTCCGAGTCCACGATAATAGGCGCCCTGATGGGTGTTCTAGTGACAAGGCCGGCTTACGGCGCCATAGTCAGCAGGCACTATGCGAACTAAGATTGGTATAAATGATAAAATACTGCCCGACCTGCAACAGGTCAAGCGAAGAAGCGCGCTTCATAGGCGAGTTCTGCGAGTTCTGCGTTGCGGACAAGATAAAAGCCACGCTGCCTAAAGTGGTCAAGGTGCGCCGCTGCAGAGTCTGCGGATCGATAAGGGACAGCAAGGGCTTTACGCAATACACCGATGAAGCCATGGCTGACGCAATAGCGCAGCAGATGCATGCTCCAAATTGCAAGATAAAGCTCAAGGAGTTCGACGAAATGAGAAGGATCGCTCTTCTTCGCATCGAATGCGAGCTAAACGAGGGCACGGTAAGGTTCAACTATGAAGTCGACGTAAGGTTCACCAAAGAGATGTGCCCGAGCTGCTACAGGAAGAGTGCCGGCTACTACGAGGCAATAGTGCAGGTGCGCGGTTCGGAGCATAAGGTTGCAGGCTTTCTGGACAGCTTTTCGCGATTTCTAGAAAAGGGCAACGCCTTCGTCAGCAAAACAGCAGAGATGGGAAACGGCATAGACATGTACGTCAGCGACAAGAAGCTGGTCACAGGATACTTCATGCTGCACAAGACGATAAAGCCCAAGGTATCGTACAAGCTGTACGGAGTGAAAAAAGGGAAAAAGCTCTACAGGCACATATATTCGGTAAGCCTCTGAAGCTTATTCGTTTCTCCTTTGCTCCACTTCCTTCTTCATAGAATCTATAACTGCCTCCAGCGCAAGCCCGTTTTCCTGCTTTCCGCTGCGCATCCTAATCGACACGGTGTTCTTCTCCTGCTCCTTTGGCCCAACTATTACCATATATGGGGTGCGCGCCAGCTGTGCTTCACGTATCTTCTTTTCCAGTTTCTTGTCCGATATGTCAATTTCCGCCCTTAGCTTCGATTCTTTTAGCCTCTTGTAAACGCTCTCGGCGTAGGCATTGCTTGATTCGGATAGGGATATCACACGTACCTGCACGGGAGAGAGCCACAGCGGCAGCTTGCCTCCATAGTGCTCAACCATTATCGCAGTGAACCTCTCTATGCTTCCCAGCACTGCCCTGTGTATTATCACTGGGGTGTGCTCTTTCCCATCTTCTCCGGTATAAGTTATCCCGAACCTCATGGGCAGCTGGTAATCCACCTGTATGGTGGCGCACTGCCAGAGCCTTCCCTGCGAATCTTCTATGTCGAAGTCTATCTTCGGCCCGTAGAATGCGCCCTCCTTCTCCTTTACTTCGTATTCAAGGCTGTTCTTTTCGAGTGCGCTTCTTATGGCGTTCTGGGCATCCTCCCAAAGCTCTACGTCGCCAAGGTGCTCGTCTGGCATGGTCGAGAGTTTTGCGTGATACTTAAGCCCGAATACTCCGTAAACCTTTTTGACAAACTCAAGCATGGTGGATATTTCGCTGCCCACTTTTTCTTTGCTGACAAATATGTGGCCGTCATCCTGGGTAAGCTCCTGGACCCTGAAAAGCCCGCTAAGCGCTCCGCTTACCTCCCTCCTGTACAGCTTGTCGAATATCGCGGTCCTGAACGGCAGCTCCTTGTAGCTCCATCTCCTCGACTTGTATATAAGTATCGTAGACGGGCAATTCATCGGCTTGAGGCCGAGCTCTTCGCCGTTTTCATCCACTATAAACATGTTTTCCCTATAATAGTCTATGTGGCCGCTCACGTGCCACAGGGCCACGTTGGCCAATGCTGGGGTGCTTATCTCATTGTAGTCATAAAGCGCCTCTATCTCGCGTATGAAATTCTTTAGCTCCCTGTATATTATGAGCCCATGAGGGTGCCAGTAGACCATCGACGGAGAAACTTCCTGATAGCTGTATAGGTCCATCGATTCCCCTATGCTCCTGTGGTCTGCTTCAGGAAGCCCTACCCAGTCGCTCTTCTTGACTATCGAAAGATCAAGTTTCCTGCGCTTTTCTCCTTTGTGCTCTTCTCCTTTCATGCCGTAATGCTTTGACTGTTCAGCCAGCGGATGCCCCTTTATCTCTATGCGCCATTTCTTGTTCCAGCCGAATGGGGCATAAACTCCTTCTACTCCTGAGCCGTCTATGATTGCTCGCATGTCTTTGAATATCTCCATTGCCTTCTTCGGCTCTTCAAGATTGTCTCCAAGGTGTGCGAAAGGGTACAGCACCAGCTTTTCGAGCTTCTGCTTCTTGGCGAATGCCAGTGCATCTTCGATCGCTTTCTTTGCCACTTCGCTGTTGTCTCCTTTTTCTATGGTCGTAAGGAGCACCAGCGCATTGTCTATGTGCGCCGACTTCTCATCGCTTTTCTCGTATTCCGACGCTTCGGGAGCTATCAGCTCGTAATCGATGCTTTTCACGTCTAGCTGTAATATTCTCATTAAAACACCTTGAAATCGTGACGAGTCATATCCAGCGCAATAAACACTGCGCTCTTATAAAAACCTGAAAAATCAGATGCATGCCAAATGCCTTCGGCTGGCCCTGCGATTATGCTGTTTGGAAATAACCACCGGCTACCATAGCACCAACTTACATCTCATTATGAAAAAATAACTTATTTAAGTTTTATGTATAGCTTCACGAAGGCTGCATCTCCACGCACGGAACGAATCTGTCGCTGGGGCATGAATTATACGAAGTTACGTTTACCAGGTACGTCCCCTGGGAAGTTAAGCTTCCAAGATATCCAGTAACGTTGACCGGGCTATATGCCGTTACGTAGCTAGCTCCCGCTGTAGTACGCACTACGAACACGACTTCATGCCCTATTCCTCCGCTTTCGGTACCTACATATATATCTGCCACGTCCGGAGGAACCTGCAGCAATGTAAGCTGTTTTGCTGGGAATCCCTGCGCCCCAACTACTGCTGCCACGCTTGCCAGCTTGCTGGCAGCTTCCTGCGCCTCTGTTGTGGCTAATGTGGAAGTGGATGTTGCTATCTGTATGAATGCAAGCACGACTATCGGAAGCAGTATGATGAGCCCAAAGGACAGCGTTATGAGCAGTTCTAGGCTCGATTGACCCTTCTTGCTTTTTCTGCGCTCCTTTCCCATTTATACACTTTCTACTCTTTCGTACTTCTTCTTTTCTGACTTGTCCTTTTTCTTCTTTATCGCTTCCATCAGTGTTTCCAGAACTTTTGCAAACGTCCTGTCAAGCATGAAATCGGTAAGCCTGACTTCCACCATTCCGTACCTTTCTATGCTTGCCCTTGCGTTTATCTCATACCTGCTGTTCTTGAGCTTCTTAACATTTATGGCTATATAATTGATATTAACCTTTCTGAACTTTTCAACTTTTTCTATGAATGCGTTAGACTGCTCCTTTATTTCATATTCGTATTCGTAGGTATCCCTGTCTATTCCGGATATTATTATCCTGTTCTCGAAGGTCTTGCGCTTCGCTATCAGCGCGGCAAGTACGTCAGATATCGTAAGTATGCCGGACGGCACACCGTTGCTCGTCACCACCAATGAAGATATGGAGCGGTTCACGAAATTCCTGACGGCATTTCTGACATCGTCCTTTGCGTCTATGCTCACCGGAGACTTTTCCATTATGCTTTCTATGGTTATGTTCGAAGGGCTGTAACGCCTTGATTTCATGTCGGGATACCTTTCATCTATGACTGTCATCTTCGATATGAGATCGTGCCTTGTTATTAGCCCTGCAAGCTTTCCATTGTCCAGAACCAGCAGCCTGTTCACATTTCTGTCTGCCATGGCGCTGCTCGCCTGTGCTATGCTCGCCTTTGAATCGATTCCGAGCGCGGGAGATGTCATTATATTGCTGCACTTCATGTCCTTGATCGAGTCGGTGGAAAGCAGCATCTTCATAAGCGTGAATCTGTCCAGAACCCCTACTACCTTGTCTTCGTCCAGATAAGGAAGCGCGTTTCTCCTGCTTCTGTAAAAATAAAATACTGCATCGTCCAATGATGTAGTGTGCATTATCTTAGGCACTTTAACTGCATATTTTAGGACTGGAGTATTCTTGTTCATTTTCAGGCTTTTTGACTCCCTGTGCACGCTCCTGAAATCCACAATGCCATAGAATTCGCCCTTGTTGTTTATCAACACAGCAGGATTCTTGTGAACTGCTGGCAGAACTTTGGTCATTGCAGTATCTGCTTCGAAAATCGGCACCTGCGTAATTACGCTTTTTGGTATCCTGTCTAATGTCGCCATCTAAACACCATAAACATTATTAATTTGCTAAGGAAAGAATATTAAGCATAAGGTAGCAACCTTACCTGTGCTTTTGAAAAGGGGCGCGATATAAATTGCCAGGATGGCAGATAGGCTATGCAGCCGCCTGCAGAGCGGCGAAGGCGGGTTCGAAACCTACGCGAAAATCCCGCTCCTGGCTTATCTATACCCTTGGGCAAATCGCGCTTCTTTCATTGCACACGCGAATTCATATGTCTATCACGACACTCGACCTGTAGCGGCCCCCGATTTTTTTCACTTCTAGCGTATATCCGGAGACTCCTTTTACATATATCCTCGAATACTTTACCTCCTCGTCGACATATAAAATATTTGCAGAAACGCCGAATCTATCTCCCGATTTCGTTACCTTTATCTTCTCAACTCCATAGCCGTATGCACTAATCGCATCCAGTTCCGACAAGACCCTTTGCAGTATATACCAAAGCAGGTCCCTCTCGCTGCTAGCGCTTTCGCTTACTTCGATGGTTTTCGATGCCAATTTTCCCGCCTTTACGTCCCTGCCTATGGCCCGTATGTCGGCTTGCGTATCGAGCATTGCCAGCATCGAGTTCTCAAGCATTTGGGCCATGTCGTCGCCATATGCCAGAAACCTTACGTCTGCCGTGTGCGGCATAAACCTGTACCTTATCATAAAAGCGCCTGCGCAGCTAAAAATTGCTGATAATTCAACGGAACGAAATTATTTAGTATGTGTTTGCCAAAAGCTATACGTCCTATGAAGAAAAGAGTAACTGCTGAACAATGATGAAGCCCATTTCGGCTGAGGACTTTTACGGTGTTTTGATGGCAATAAGCA
>JAKBRD010000030.1 GCA_021834865.1 Microcaldota archaeon
GAGCAGGGCTTGCCGTCTATGATTACTTTGAATGCCATATTTTGGCTTGGACTCGGAAATATTTATTTCTTTTGCAGGAAAAAATAATCAAGTGCCGTTTGCCATGAAGAAATCCCCTATTTCCTTCCAGCTTCGTACCTTTATGATCCCTTTGTTCTTGTCTTTGTCTGAGAAATCCGCATTCCAGCTCTTCCTTAGGAGCAGCGCGGTCCTTCCGGCTGCTGCCACGGATTCCGCAACAAGAGGATAGTCGTCTATGTAAAATCCTATCCCATGCTTCTCATGGAGCAGTATCTTTTCAGCAGAATGTGCAACATGCATTATTCCGTCGAAGCTTATTTTCTTTTTTTCGAGCCAGGGAACGAAAGAGGACTCTTCGCCGATCGTAGCGGTTACTATATATAGCTTGTGAGACTTTCTCAGGCCTGCCGTTATCTTCGGTATCGATTGGTCTACCAGCTTTACCTTATCAGGGTCATCCCATACTCGCTTGTACGCATCCATGGCCTGGGATTTGGCTATGCCAAAGCTTTTTTCCAAGCTATAATATTTCCACTTCTCGAATGACGCATCTGGGGCGTATTCCTTGCGTATTATTTCAAGAGCGATTGCTGAGGAGTTGGCTATAGTATCGTCAAGGTCTATTGCTATCGCGTCCCTTTCCATAGTTTAGGTTTGTCACAAAAGATATTTAGATTGGAATTTTGCATGGATGATATGCGCTCCGCGGTGCTCCACATAGCAAGCCTTTTCATGGGGCATCGTTGAGGCTTATAGCTAGATAAGTGCCAAACTCAAAATATAAATATTTGAAACCTGGAAATCTTTATCATCTTAGTGATTTATGTGCATAAGCAGCAGCCGGAAATTAGCGAGCAAAATGATGCAGACAAGCACAAACGGAGCTTATTCGGAATGCTCAGGAAAATTGACGATAACCAGATAAGGCTACGCTGGAATTATAACGAAATCATAGAGCTGCAGCGCGAGAGCTTTGATGCTATAGGCACTGAGAAACATGACGAAATCAAAAAGGCTTTATCTGTAAAGGAGGCGCAGTTCTACAACGACCTTGCAGACCAGCACAAAAGATTCGCCAATAACGCAAGAGTTTTCTCTTACATAGATGGTGCAGTTACTGGCATTGATGCAGGGCTATCGATATTTTACCTTGCCTCTGGAAGCAACCCAGTATCTTTTGCCATTACAGGAGCAATTTCCGTTTTTGCAGCAGGGATTGCAGTGCTATCTGTCCGTTCTAAGAACAGGAATGAAGAGCTTGCTGCTGCAAGAAGGGAAAAAGCAAAGAGCCTGGAAGAGGAAGCATATAGGGCATAAGCCATGCAAGGCAACGTGCTTTATTGACGTAATATACTGCATGCATGCGTAACCCAGTTTTGAGCTTTCGAGCATTTTCATTGCTGAGCCGGATTAGTTTACAGCCTGCTTCTGCCTTTTGCTCAAGCATAGCAGAATTATATTCCATGCTAAGCTGCCAAGAAATTTAGCCGATTGATTTTGGAAAGAAATGTTTTCTTGTTATCCAATATCAACGCTTGGTTCTCCTGCGAGACGCCGAAGCTTTCCTTTTCTTGGTGCTTTTGCTGCTCTTGTGGGAGCTCTTCTTTGCGGCCTTTCTCTTAACAGACTTTCTTGCAGGCTTCTTTCTAGCTGTTTTCCTTGCACGCGCCGTAGTTTTGCCCTTCAACCTCTCCTTGACTTCGGCTGTTTTGACCTTTTGCTGTGCTGCAGAAGCGCGTAACTTCTTCTTGGAAAGAACGGCATATGCTGCGACAACCGCAACTATTATTACGACCAGTGCCACTATCAGATAATAAACTAGCGCTATGCCTTTCGGCGGCGCAGACTCGATAGTGACGAGCTTTGCCACTCCTTCCCTTATTACGGCGCCGGCTCCGCTGGTTATATTTGCAGCTGGCGCAGTTTCGACCACAGATAGCACGCCCTGCCATTTCAGGTAAGGCTTGTCGCTTGCAGGGATGCTAACCTTTATGCTTATGACCTGCTGGGAATGTGGCACAAGAGTGCCATTCATTGGCGTTACAGTAACTATCGGAGTTGCGTTATGAGGTATTGTATTGAGAGTAGGGAGGCTTACTTTATAACCTATCGGAGTAGAGCCAGAATTAAGTATTGAGTAGTTGAACGTTCCGCTGCTGCCTACGCTTATGTTGAAAAACGGCTGCCCTGCCTGCTCGCCAAGCTGCGCATATGCGACAGTACTGGACAAAAGAAACAAAGAAAAAACAGCCAACAGCAAGTATTTTGCATTCATTGCAACACTTAGCAGCTGTTCTCTATCGTTATCGTCTGTTCATAGGTTCCAGCTGGAGTTCCGCCAGGTATGCCAAGGCCGAAGTATATGCTGTTGCTGGTTGGGGTTGTAGATGTAGGTGCAGGTATAGTTATGCCTGTAGTTACCAATGAGTTTGTCAGCGCGTTTCCAACGTAGGAGGTCGACGATGTAGGATTCCACAGTGTATTGCTAACCCCAAAGGATGTGGCCAGCGTGTTGCCGTTGAGGGACCAGTTGGTGCCTGCGACAAGCAGTGATGCATTTACATTGCCTCCAGAGTCAGTGTCGGTGACCAAAACGTTTGTTGGAACGTTTGCAGATGCCACGACTGAACCGAATGATATTGTATTGGGCGAAAGGGATATGTAGCATGTGCCCTCCACAGTAACTTTTGCTGTGATGGCGTTAGACGTAGAAATGCTATTGTATACGCCTTGTGATGCGTTGTAGTTCTCAAAAGATATAGTCTGTATGTAATTGCCAGGAGTTGTTCCGCCAGGTATGCCAAGGCCGAAGTATATTATGCTGTTTGTTGAAGGGGTGGAAAGGCTCGGAGCTATTATTATTTCATTGGAGTTGACGAACGAAGTTGTAAGCGCGTTTCCGGAGTATGAAGTCAATGCTGTTGGATTCCATACAGTGTTGCTTACCGAAAACGTCACGGCAGTGTTGGAAGTAAGCGCCCATGAAGTTCCTTCAACCAGTATGTTGGCGCCTATGTTTCCGCCATTGTCAGTGTCGGTTACCGGCACATTGGTATCGTATGAAGTACCAGGGTATAAGCTGCCAAAGTTTATGACGTTGCCACTTATCGAGTTGGCTACCGAAAGGTATATCACGTTGCCAACTGCTACATTTGCAGTGACTGATGTATTGCTGCTGCTTGCATAGCTGAAGTGCAACATCGTAAGGGACAGCACTGCGATTGCCATAAAGGCAGCTACCGATACGACTAATATCGTAAACATAATTTGGGCTTTCATAAGATTCGCCACTATATAAAGTGCTAGATAAGCCTAAAAACCTTTATTTTTAGGCTCTATTGCGCCACACATTGTAGTGCTATCAGGAGTGGGAATAGCCAAAGTTAAACTTTAAATATCCCTTACTTAGACTATTAGAGTGTGATTTAATGCATACGAACAAGACATATCTTTTTGTACCTGCATTTCTTACAGCACTGCTTTTCTTGTCTTCTATTTTTGGAGCAAGTGTTATGGGAGTGCAAAGTTCCAGGTTCATAAGCGCGGGCCGTGGGCTTGAAGGCAATCTGCAATCAAGCAACTGGGGAGGCTATGTAGTCGCGTCCAACCAGACAGCACTTAATGATTACAATTCAGCATATGCAAAGCCGGTCGTAACGCAGGTGAACGCAAGCTGGATCGTACAGACAGCAGGCTCAAGCCATAAGGCGACATACTCTGCGCAATGGGTTGGCATTGGAGGGTTCTTCTCCGGAGACAACAGCCTCATACAAACCGGCACCTCTTCAGACTACTCGCACGGAGCATCGTACAGCGCATGGTATGAACTGCTGCCTGCTTCAGAAACCCCGATAAGCATGACAGTAAAGCCTGGCGATAAGATGTACGCGAGCATAAGTCTTGTCCCAAACACTACTGACGAGTGGAACATAACTCTGAAGGATATCAGCGAGAACGAGACCTTTAGCAGAATCGTAACGTACAACTCTTCAAAGCTTTCCGGCGAATATATAGATGAAAGGCCTGAGCTGTGCACGTCGACGAGCTGCAGCCTTTCAACTCTCAGCAACTTCGGCACTGCATATTACGGAGATGGCTACACGGGCTCGCAGTATACAAACTACGCAACAGTAAACGGGATAGATAGTGCCATTGGCAAGCTGCCGTACACAAACATAACAATGGTGTCAAGCACCGGTTCGGTGTTGGCTGCGCCGTCATCATTGGCATACAACGGGACCAGCTTTACGATGACATATGAGAGCAGTTCGTCATCGAATCATCAGCCGCATGCAGGCAAGGGAGGCCCGAACAAGTAAATTGTATGGCGTGGGTATTATTTCCGAACCCACGCTGCTTTTTTCTTTCTTCTTTTTTCTTTTTTATATAATGCTGTTAGGTAGGGCAACCGCTATTCATTAGAGGCATTTTATAATAGGGCGTGCTCAGCAGCTGTTCTCTATTATTATATTCTGCGTGTAAGACCCTGAAGGCGCGCCCCCTGGTATGCCCAGACCGAAGTATATGCTGTTGCTCGAGCTTGCGGGAACCAGTATTGTGGTATTGTGCGCTACAGCCGAAAGCCTGTTGGCAGGGAAAGCAGCGCCGCTAGATACAGACCACGTAGTATTGCTCACGCCGAATCTGCTGCTCGGCCCTATCCAGTTGCCGCCGTACACATACATATAGGCTTCTGATGACCCGGAATTTGTGTCAACGACACTGTTGGTTGTTGCGATGTCAGTAGAAGGGCTCAATATGCCGAAATTTATCGCGCTTGGCGTAAGCGATATTGAGCACGTTCCGCTGGAAAAAGTTATATTGGTAGCGTTGCCCGTCACGAGGGTGCCGCTGGAAGGCGTTGGGGCATACGTAAGGGTGCCGATGGTAACGCTGGGCACCTTGAACGAATAGCTGCCGATTGGCTCGTAGAACTTTATTGGATTTGGCACTATGGCGTTCTTCGTGGCGGAGTTATAAGTAACGCTCCATAATTCTCCGCTGTTTGGCAATCCTGCCTCGTTGAACTGCGCTACGCCTTCGACGGAGCCGAAGGTAGCAGTTGGAGCTACGCCATTCGGCGGCCTTGTCACAACGCGAGCCCAGTACACATCATAGTAGCCCTGCCTAATCTGGACGGCCCGAATCGCTCCAACAGTGGAGGTGCCCTCACCAACTGAAGAAGTGCCGTATATGGACGAGTAAAGGACAGCAGGCCCTTTGGTATTAAATATAGTCGCAGTACTATCTGAAGCACTCATGTTTATTTGAAACATGTACTGCGTATTTGCATACGGCGAGGTTATTCCACTTCCGTCGGTGTATGCGCCATTAATAAATGTGTATATGAAGTAGCCATCAGCTGTGTCGCTGGCGTTCCTATTAGAGGCCACAACATAAGGCCCACCGCCACTTGGCTCGACTAAAGCTATATCCTCCTCTTTGGTGGTCGAAGCTTCATGTATTGCACCCAATACCTGAAAGTTATAATTGTTTGTGAAGTTGAACGACTTCAGCGAGTATATGGAGCCGCTTGTAGTAGTATTTAAGCCATTGTCTACTATTAAACCGGTTGTTGTATTGGACCAAATGCTTGTATTAAGTGTGTTGCCCTCAAAATCGTCGTAAAACGTGAATACTTTAAAGCCGCTGTCATACTCGCCATACAAGGGGCTAAGCTGCGGCGCCTCGCCTGTCCCTCTGGTCCTGTTGAACATGTTTATAGCATTGGAAACGAAGTCCATGTACACTATGACGTTGCTGCTAGCAGGTATGCCGCCAAGTATGTTGAGCCAGTATACGCTTGCCTGTGAGGTTGTCGTGTCGTTGGATTCCAGCCACGAGGGCACGACCGTTCCGTTGGCGTAGGTGAACAGTATGTTGTCCAGATTCGACGCCTCGTATGGAGCGTATTGCAGGCTGTTCGCCGTGAGCATGTACTGGAATGGCTTAAGTGTAGGTATTGTCTGCGTATTGCTTATCGTTATCGGCACTTTGTAGAGTACGTTCGCGGCGAAGATGCTGAATTTGCTGTATAATGGCACTCCTGCGGTGTAGTTGGCAGTTGCAGCTGATGATACTTCTGCAGAGTATGTTCCTATGCTAGAGGGCGTCAGGTATGTATTTATGCTGTTTGTAGTTGCAACGCTTGTGCCATTCAAAGACAGCGTAGCAGTTACCTGATTGTTTATGGAATTCACGTCAAAGCTTATGCGGCCTCCAGAGCCGTTGTACAGCAAGGATGGATATGGTGTGGAAAGGCTCAATTGCGGCGTGGCAGGATTTACGGTCAAGGTTTGTACGGTGCTAAGCAGGTTGTTCTCATCAATTGCATTGACAGTATAGCTTCCTGCACCATATCCTGGGGCTACGCTGTTGAACGTATATGTAATGGTGCCTGTAGAAGGGCCTGCCACTACTTTGCCGTTTATGAGCAGCTCTACACTATCAGAGCTCGGCCTTCCTGTGAGCGTTATGGTAGAGAAGTTGCCATAAGTTATAGGATTGGGAGATATCACCAATGACGGCGGACCCTCGACCTGTTGAATGGAGCCGACGCTTACCTTTGGCATCACACCGTTCGGAGGATATGCTCGCGTTCTGATCCATTGGTAAAAGACGTTCTCGTATGCTGCAGAGGTTGTATAATACCAATCGCCGCCGGCATAGAGCGTGTCGGTGGCTGCAGGTGCAAGGGCAGCATTTGTAGAGCTTATCTCAGAACCGTAATTGCGCCAGAAGTGTTCCAAGCCGTCGACCCAATAGAAGCTGTATACATCAGGCCTATGTATTGCCATTGGCGAGGCCACAGAGGTTTCGCTGCCGCTCTGCATCAGGTATATCCCTCCAGTCTGGCCTCCAGCTGCAAATCCAGTATAACCTGAATACAGTGCATCGTTTGATGTTCCGCTTATGATCTCAGGACCAGTTGGATTTCCAGATGTCCAGCCTGAGGCAAAGCTGCCGCTACCTTTGGCGAAATCATAATCTACTACCATGTTTGTACTGGTCATGCCTTCATAATATATTGTGGACCCATCCGAGGACGTATTTGCCTGCAATGTAACCCCGTCGTCAACCGTAACGGCTCCATCTAAGGGTATTAAGGACTTCCATCCGGGTGGCAGCTTAGTGCCGTTGAAATTCCAGTAGTTGATGAACACCTTTCCGCCATCATCGTATTGCGCGTATGTAGGAGTCAGCTCTGGAGCTTCTCCGGTTATAGTATTGCTAAAAAGATTGACACCATGCTCTGCAAAGCCCATGTATACTGTAAGAGTGGTTTTTGCAGGTATGCCTTTTGATAGGTTCAGCCAGTATATTGTATTTACGCTCTGGTTTAATTTTGAAACCTGGGTGTAATTGTCTATCAGGGTGCCGTTGGTGAAATTGCCTCTCTCAAGCCATGAAGGTATAATGGTTCCGTTGGCATAAAAAAACTCTATATTGCTCAGGTTTCCGGACTCATAGCTTTCGTAGGAAAGGCTGTTGAAAGTAAGATTCTGCTGGAAAGGCGCAGGTGTAGCAGTGGTCTGGCTGTTGTTGAAGCTTATAGGTATGTAGTATAGAATTGACGATGGTGATGCCACAACCTGCAATATTTGGGATGTACTGCTAGCAGGGCCTACGGATGTATCTTCTGCAGTCACATTATATTCGCCACCAGCTAGGCACGCTGCTGTAGAACACACTGTGTATGTAGCAGTACCTGTTCCTGTAGCAACGACCGAGCCATTTATTATTATCTCTACAGCTTCAGTGTTGGACGGAGCTGTAGCCGTTATCGCATCGGTAACGCCGTATTGGACAGGATTGTGCTGTATCGACAATGTTGGCTTGGCTACGCCGTATGTAGCTGTGACTACGCTGCTCCCCTCTACAGTAAGCAGCGTGTTTGATGCCAGAGAGTTGGCAAATGTGACGTTTGAATTGCTTGCGCTCCACCCCTGGAACGAATAGCCGTTGTTTGCGCTTGCGTTGAGCGTTCCGGTGCCTATCAGATTTGCGGTTTCGCCGCTGGTATAAAGCACGCCCCCTGCGATTATGTTTCCGCCTGTAGTTGGGCTGTCATCTAAGGTTACTTTGTACTCTGGGAACACATAAGCGGCAAGTGCCAAGGCAGAAGCGCCAGCGTCCGCAGAGGCGGTTATTGATGCCGTTGCGCTGTAGGTGCCTGTAGGCTCTGGATTGTTGCATACGATTACGGCGGAAGATGCTCCGGGCGCCATGCTCACGTCCTGTTCGACAGTACAGTTAGTCGCTGTTGTAGTAGGCGTTGAAGAGAAAACGCCTCCGCCGGCTGAGATTCCTATTACTACAAAGCTGTCGGTTGTTGAAACGGTAAAGCTTAGCGTGTCGCTTGTTGCGCTTGAATTCGAACGGAATACCACGCCATCCGAGTATATGACATTTGCGCCTATGCCTGCCACGGTCTCGTTTATGCCTGCTGTTGCGGCAGATGTTATCGTTCCTGTAGCAGCTGTGCTGTGGCCTATCCACGACTGGCTCGCATACCTATCTGCTGGCTTGCCTCCTGTAGCAGCTTCCGTAAAGTTAGAATCTTCGGTCCAGTTGGTGCTTCCGAGGTTGCCTCCGTTTCCAAGGCTGTTTTCGTATCCCCCGGCCCAAAAATAGGTAGGGTAGCCGGAAGCCAGCTTCAGCGACGTAGTGGCTGAGGAAGATGCAGCACCTATCGCACTCCCGGTAACGAATCCTACCGCGTATGTGGAAAGCGAGTTTGAGACTGCTGAATATGTATAGTATGTAGAGTTGCTTCTTACCATGGTCGTTTTTAAGGTCTCCCAGCTGCCGCTGTAGTACTTGAAGAGCCTGATGTTGCCCGCACTGGTGCTGGCATTAGATAAAATCCAGCTCTTTGGAACGCTGAACGTATATACGACGCTGGAAACGTTCTTGTCTATTGGCTGATTCTCCTTTATTATTATGAATCGGTATACCTTGCTCGGAGGAGGAGCTGAATTCGGATCCGAAGTTTCATTTGATATTGTTACAACGGCATTCTCGCTCTGCGTCATTGATATGTTTATGCTATTCAAAAACGTGGAGTTGAAGAATATTTTTGATGAGCCATTTACACCGAATGCGAGAGCTCCGCCGGTCTGCCGAACGTATGGCAGCTCCTTGAAGTTTATTTGCGTAATATTGCCGGCAAAGGCAAAGCCACGGCTAGGGCTTGACAGGTATATGGTGTTGGACGAGGCTGAGATTACAGGCTTGACGAAAAAAGTTGCGTTTCCCGTTTCGCAAGGATAACTGCAGGCTGGCCTGAAAGTTAAGTTGGCGCTTGCATGCTTGTATGCAATAGTGCCATTGTAGCTGACTGACCAGTACAGCCCAGAACTGGAGGGAATGCCGTTCTCGGTAAATACCACTTCCGCATTAGGCGGGTTTATGGTTGAAGTAGATGCTATAGATGTAGATGCCGAAGTTGTTGATGGTGTAGTAGAAGTAGAGGTTGTGCTAGTGGACGTAGAGATTGTGGTAGTGCTAGTTGGTGTTGCGTTGTAGGTTATTGCTTTCGGGCCAAGGATATTGCCTGCGGAATCTTCGGCTGTTACATTCACAGTGAATATGCCAATGCCCCATGTAGCGTTTTGCACGAAGCTGAAAGAGTTTGAGGTTGAGCTTATATCGGCGTTTATTGTGTTTGCCACTGTGCTTATGCTGTTTGATATAGTAAAATTATAAGTGTATGGAGGCGTACCGCCATTAATGTTTGCGGTTACGGTCTGCACATGGCCTGCTGCTATAGAATTTGAGCCCAAAGAGATGAAGTTGAATGCAAGCTTCGGGTTTACGGTAAAGTTAACCGTGTTGGAATATGCCTTTTGCGATGAATTGTCTGTAATTATCACGTTAGCGTACAATTTGCCTGTTGGGCCAGTTGAATTAGAGCCCCATGTGAACGATGCAGACAGATTTTGGCTTGTTATGGCATTCGCGCCCACTATTGAATTGGTCGAATAGTTATAAATGAAAAATTCGTATGTATAAGGAGGCACGCCGCCGAATGCGTTGGCAGTCAGTTTTATATTTTGCCCAGCATCCAGCCCTGACGTGCTCTGGTTTAGCAAGGCTGAAAGCGTTGAAGCTGGAGCATTGCTTGATTGGGCACTTGCGAATGGCAGATACTGCTGCTCCGGTATGGCAACGGCTGCGGCAAGGACAGCAAGCAGCAGCACAGATATGTAGATACGCTTTATCATACCATTCAGTATAGAAGGTAAAACATTATTTATTTATGGTAATTGCGTTCTATTCATCTGCGGCTGAATAGGCGCGACAGCA
>JAKBRD010000006.1 GCA_021834865.1 Microcaldota archaeon
ACCTTGAACAGTTTAATCGCCAAACCGAGCATTATGACTGCGAACAGCGCCAGTATGCCTATCTGAGGCAAAGCCGTGCTGAGCGGATACGAGCCGGTTATCATTACATCTCTTATGCCATCAACTGTTATATCGGAAACTTCGAACTGCACTGAGTTGGGCAGCTCTATAACGTTGCCAGTTATCCTGCCTCTCTTTCTCTTGACGTCTATGAAGCTTATGCCCCGCCTGACCGCGTTCAACGGATTGCTCCTTATGTACGCGTAAACGTAGGGTTTTACCCAATCTGGTACCCCGTATTTCTTCATAACCTTGTCTACCAATATGTTTCCCGTAGCCATAATTCTCACCGTGGATTAAATACCGGGGTTAACCCGATATTTATAATCCGGTTATAAATTTATGCCTTTCTTTTTGGCTTTTCCTCCTTGCTTCTGCTTCTGTTTTTCCTTGACCTGCGTACTATCAGGGCTATTATCAGGAGCAGCACTATGGCGACGATTGCATCTTCCAAGTACCCGGAAGCGCTGCTGGTGTTTGAGCCTACTGCTACAAAGTACTGCGTTGAGCCTGAGAATTCAAGGCTCTGCGGGCTGTTGGGCTGTTTCCACTGCTCATAAAGCGTTATCGGGTAGTCTCCAGTCTGGCCTGAGCTGTCTACGCTCACATAGAACGTAGCGTTAACCGTTTGGTTCGGTGCTATGCCGTTTATGTAATATGTAGACGAGACCATGCTTACCGGATATACGCTTTCCATTGTAAGAAGCACCGAATTTGCGGGCTCGTTGCCTGTATTCTTTATCTGGAAAGTTACTGGAACGTATGTCGAGCCGATGCTCAGGCTTGCCTTGCTCCCGACCACGCTGTATAGCGCCGAGCCTTCGACGTTCAGCTTGAGCTGCTGGTTCGATTCATACGTTTTATTGTAGTTTGCGTTCTGGTAGCTCAAATGCGCGCCTATCGAAGTGTTCGTTATATTCTGCCCATAGGTATTGACATATATCTGTTCGGTAGCCGAGCCTCCTCCAGGAAGGCTGTTTATGAAAAATCTGTTGACGCTGCTGCTCACGCTTATTGACGGCCCGCTCGTGAACTCCACGCTTACGTTCCTTGCAGTTCCAGTGCCTATATTCTGTACGCGGAGCTCAACGCTTTGGTTTGCCCCTGCATATAGCGAAGAAGGCTCTGATCCCGCTAAGCTTACTATCACCTTAGGCGAGTTTATGACTACGCTCACAGGCATCGACACGTTTGATGTGAGTATCTTACCCATGCTGTTTTCATATGTAACTGTCCCGTTGAGATAATGCGTGCCTGGAGCGATGTTCTGCGATGCAATCATGGGCTCGCTCACTTGCACTGCAGAATCTTCATTCAGCGCGCCCAGATTGAAAGTAGTGGTGCCTATTATGCTGAAGCTGCTTGAGTTGCTTAGCGTCAGAGTTGCATTTGTAATCGGCCCTGTGCCTGTGTCCATGACGCTTATGCCAAGGCTGAAAGGCTCGCCAGGGCTTATCTGAGTTGTAGGCACAGCAGTGGCTTTGACTGTGGGCTTCCCGTATACATATAGATATATCGGTATCTCGGATTCCATCGGCGTGCTTACGCTCTGCCCTGTTGCCGATGTTACCGAGGTCCTATACGTAGCTATTATGTATATTGGGTAATCTCCCTGCTGCAGCGTTGAAGGTATGTGCAGCGTGTAGCTGAATTCGTCGAACCCTATGGCTCCTACGAGCCCGGTCCCTATGCTGCTTTCTATGGAGCTATACGCCGGAGAGACATTTATTATCTGGTCCTGCGATACGAGCTGTATATTGACATCCTGAAGCGGCTGCGAAAACGAATTGAAGAGCTGGAAAGTAATGTTCACAGTGTCTCCGGCCACCACCGGCGTAGGCGAAACGTACAGGTTGGTCAGCGAAAGTGGCGTGCTTGATATGCTGCTGGATTGCCCAGAAACCTGCGCCGAAGCGGTGCCAACGTAAAACATCGCAAGCAGCAAAACAATTGCTGCGACTCCAACCTTCGAACTCCAATATATATTTTTACCTTTCATGCTATCTGCACCTTGAACAGTTTAATCGCCAAACCGAGCATTATGACTGCGAACAGCGCCAGTATGCCTATCTGAGGCAAAGCCGTGCTGAGCGGATACGAGCCGGTTATCATTACATCTCTTATGCCATCAACTGCATACGTCATTGGATTCACTGCCGATATTACTCTCATCCAAGTCGGCATCGATGCAGCCGGGAAGAATGCGCCGCTTAAGAACCATAGCGGAAGAGCTATGGTCTGGGTGAATATCGCATAAATTTCTGGCTTTTTGACTCTCGAAGCCATTATCAGCGATATGCCGGTAAACCCGAGCGTTAGCATTAGAACGAGTATGAATATCCAGACTACCCCTACAAGGCCCATCAGTATCGTAGTCCCGAAGAACAGGGATATCACTATGACGAGCAGGGTGCTTATTACCGATAATGTTAAGGTGTAAATGGTTTTGCCCAGCATAACCGACGACCTGTTGAGCGGGGTTATCAGCAATGCCTTAAGGTTTCCGAGCTGCTTGTCCGTTATGAGCGTAAAGCCTCCGCCGAAAAGGGTGCCGAATACTGCAACAAGCGCTATTACGCCTCCAACCAAAAAGTCTTCGTAGTTTGTCGAAAGCCCGGATGTAAGTGTAGGCACAAATTCCGTGTCTGGAGCCTGGGGCTGTGCGTTCAGCGGCACTATGCCCTTTGACCCTATGCCGGAATAAAATTCCGAAGCCACGCTGCTTATCGCAGGCAATATGCCTTCTACTGTGGAAGCGTCAGGGCTGCTGTAGTATGCAAGTATGCCAGTGCTTGTGGATACAGAGCCCACTGTGGGGTTTATTATCAATAGAAGCGAAACCTGCCCAGAATCGACTTCCGACATGCCCTGGCTTATCGAAGGTATGCTAACAACCTTAAACAGGCCGTCAGAAGAGGTCGCATATAAGGACTGCACGAATTTGTAAGAATTTGCGTTGTTCGCGGTATTGACAACCCCTACTGGCACATTGTGTGCAACTGCTCCTATATTGCTGAAGAATATCAATATTATTAGCGGAAAGAGAATTGTCCTGACTATGTTTGCCCTTATGTTGCTCTTGAATATGAGCATGTCCCTTTTGTAGAGTATGTAAGCTTTCTGCAGGGTAGAAATGACTATGTTTGACATTTTCATCTCCTCCACATAATCTTGGATGCGTTTGATTTCTGCTCTCCAAGCTCGTCTCTTATCGTTCCTCCTGTTAGGCTTATGAAAACGTCATCCAGCGTTGGCAGGTGCATCGAGGCAGCAATTATTGGTATCTTCTCTTTTTCAAGAACTGATATTATGGAGCTGAGAGTTTTGACATCCTCCTTCCCAGCATTTATGCTTATCCTGTCTGCGACCACTTTGCAATCAATCTTCAATTTTTGCTTAAGCGCCTTCTGCGCTCTTTCTATATCTTCAAATCTTAGCGATATGTCTATTATGTTGCCCTCGCTAACCATCTTTTTTAGCTCTCCTGGGGTGCCTATCGCCTTGAGCTGCCCGTGGTCTATTATCGCAATCCTGTTGCACAGCGAGTCGGCCTCTTCCAAATACTGGGTAGTAAGTATTATAGTGACGCCGCTCTTGTTGAGCTTCCTTATCCTGTCCCACATGCTAACCCTGTTCTGCACGTCAAGGCCCGTTGTCGGCTCGTCCAAGACGAGTATCTTCGGGCTGTGCAGCATGGACTTTACAAGGTTGAGCCTCCTCTGCATCCCTCCAGAAAAAGATCCGGCCTTCGCATTCCTGAAATTTACCAGGTCTGCCTCTTCAAGCGCGTAATTTATGGCTTCTTCCTTGTCCTTCCCTTTCATTCCGTAAAGCTCGGCGAATATCTCAAGATTTTGCTGGGCTGTCAGGTCTCCGTCTACCACGGTTTCCTGGGTCATCAAGCCCATTTTCTCCTTTATAATCTCCGGGTTCTTTCTTATGTTGTATCCGTCTACCATTATTGTGCCTTCAGTCGGGATTATGAGACCAAGCAGCATGTTTATCGTTGTGGTCTTTCCTGCGCCGTTCGGGCCAAGGATTCCGAATATTTCATTTTCCTTTATGTTGAGGTTTATGCCGTTTACGGCAGTGAAATTTCCGAACCTCTTGACAAGGTTCTTTATCTCTATGACTTCTCCTGCCATCGATACACCTACTTCACAAGCCTCACGAGCTCCTTCATGTAGCTCAGCATCAGCTTCTTTGACTTAAGCAGCGCCTTTCTTCCCTGAGGGGTGATTTTGTAGTATTTTTTGTCCTGCTTCCTCCCCTTGCTTGAGACAAGCTTCACGTAGCCTGATTTCTCAAGGCCCCGTATTATGTTGTAAATGTCATTCTTTATCTCGTCTTTCTTTGATCCTATGAATGCGGCCTTCTGCGTTGCCATTAGCTCTATCAGCTCGTAGGGATATCTTTTCTTCTCCTTTATCTCGCTCAGGAGCATGAGCTTGAATATCATCCTGCGCATCTCCTTGCTCATGTACTTCGCGCTGAACTCTTTTTTGTACACGCTTTCACTCGCTTTTTGCAAAACTTCCAGTTAATGGTTTAAATTTAAACTATTTTAAATTTAAAATAGTTAAATATTTATAGCTTAACCGAATTCTTTTTACCTAAGCTACGCTTGATCTCAAAGCAAAAAAAGAAAAAAGAAAGGAGTATTTTCACTCCTTTGTGTAAAGCAGCAGGTCACCATATTTCTTGGTAATCTGGCTCGACCTTATTCCATATATCTCCTTGACTCCTTTTCCATAAGCCAGCTCTATTAGCCTCTGTGTTATTATACCGTCGAATACTATCGCATTCGTGCCGTCGGTGCTCTGGACTGTCTGTATAAGGTCCCTTATCGGTATTTCGTTTACCATCTTCCCGTCTGCATCGTATAGCCTGCCACGCAGCGTATTCTTAAGTTCCGCAAGAGCGTCTATGTATTTCTTAGAAGGCTCCGGAGCATTCGCATGGTTGTCGAATTCTATGCTCCCTATGCTATCCTTGCTCTCTTCAACCTCTTCAACTACTCTGTTTTCTCTTGTGCTGTTCTGGTGCCTTTCTGAGAGGTTTGTTGCTATCTCGCTTGGGCTCAATATCTTTCTTTCCTGCTGCTCGTTGCGTGGTTCATAGCTATGCCTCTGCTGCCTTTCCTCGCTTTTGTAGCTGTCCTGATTCCTCTGCGGCTGCTGCCTCTGCTGCGGCCTTTGTCCGTTTCCATTGCTGTGCTGCTGGTTCTGCTGCTCCTCCTTCGCATGCTGTCTCCCTACAGAAGTCTGCTCGAACGGTATCCTTGACCTAAGCGCTTTTATTATCTCCTTTCTAGTTAGCTCTTCAACCTCCTTGCCGTCCGGGGCCTTTGCTACGTAATCTACGTCGGCAACATTCGATATTCCCTTGAATATTATGTCTCCTCCCCTGTCTCCGTCAACGAAAAGGGTGACTTCCTTCTGTGCGCAAAGGTCTGTTATCGTTTTTGGTATGGTGCCCGTTGCCCCGCCAACTGCAATGCAGTTCGTTATGTCGCTTTTCAGCAGGTTGACAACGTCGGCCCTTCCTTCTACTATTATTATGCTGTCGCTTTTCGCTATGTCTGGCCCTGCCGGAAGGTTGTCAGTGCCGTAATGCGTGACTGTGCTTGACTTTACATCAGCCTCCACCATTTCGCTTATCTCCTTGCTGTCCGGTATTACGTTGGTGAGCAGCGATTTGACGAGCTCCTTTGCCCTGTTTATGACCTTGTTGCGCTTCTCATTCCTGGTGTCGTCTATCTTGTCTATCTTGAAGTTTGTCTCGAATGGCCCTACTCTGTCAACTGACTCTATTGCAGCTGCAAGTATGCAC
Source organism: Microcaldota archaeon (assembly GCA_021834865.1). Next base: position 5,893 of record JAKBRD010000006.1, read on the forward strand.
GTTTCGACTTTGCCCAAAGAACTTGGCAGCATCAGCTTTCCGTAGGTCTTGTTGTTGGTGGATCCGCTTTCGATCTCTATGCGGCCTATCTTGCCATTTTTCTGCAGTTCCCTAAGGTCCAAATCTGGTCCTAGGAGCCCTTCAGTCTGGCCGAATATCGCGCCTATTATATCTGGTTTTTCAACCGAGCCGGATATGTCGAATCTGGCTTCTATCATATATTTTACTATGTCTATGTACGTCTTTGCCATATTTACCACCCTACTAAATTAGGATTCGCAAGGCTATTGGTGGTAGTACGCGGCACGCTCTAACCTAGTTTTGGCTAAAGCCAGTGAAATACTGCCGCCGCTATTTATATAGACGGCAGATTTATAAGAATCACTTGTAATATGATGCCACATTTCAACACCCATAGCAGTACGATTACCCAGTTCGTAGTGTTATATGTTTACAGTTTTAACATTAAGCAATGATAGATATATAAGTCTTTACTGCATGTCATCAAGCCCTGGCATGAAGCCTATGCGCCTGTTTATTTCCAGGGCAGACTTCTTTGTCACAGAATAGCTCTTTGGGGTCTTTTTCATTTCGTCCAGCTTTATGAAAAACCAGCCCTTGCCGTTCATGCGCCATGCTATCATAGTATCCATGCCTGTGTTGCTTTCCCATTTCTTCAATACTTCGAACTTGTCAGGCTCTATAGCCAGCCTGTCCTTGTTCCAAGCTTTGCATTCGAAAGCAAAGCCTTTTCCGGATTTGAACGCTATGATGTCAGGGCTCAGGGAATTCACACCGCTTCCAGCGCTCCTCATTACCGAATACTCCCTTTCATAAAGCGTATTTATGAGCTCGCGTTCGCTCCTTGCTCCCTTAATATACCTGTGCACCGATACACCTATACGTATTCTCAGATTCGCTATATAATACTTTCTCGAACCCGCTTTCCAATCAAACCGGGCTAGCAGACTGCTCTACCTTGATTACTTCGGCAGACTTCCTTTTGTAAGCCATAAATATGCCGGCGGTTGAAGCGATGTTAGTTATGAGTATGACCAAAAACATCGAATCCAGGAAGCTGGGTATGACTATGCCGTAAGTCAAGGGGAGCGTAGCTACTATTGCGGGTGAAAGCCCCCTAGCCACATTGTAGGATATGAAACTCCTCTGCTTTATTGCCTCCTTCGGCTCCGGCGAAAGATATTTTCCCAATAGCCCGGATCCCATGAACCTTACCAGCATTATCACGAAAGTTATCATGGCGGCAAACACAACTAGATCAAGATACAAGCCGCTAAACGTGAAGAGCATGCCTATATACACGAAGAAGAACGTGCTTGTGAAGAACACAATCTCTTTCTGGTAATCCTTTATGTGGTCTATGCTGTAAGGCACTGCAAGGAATTTTTCCACGAAATTTGGCTCGTGCACGGGATCGGTGCTTGGCTTTACCGAGCCTATGTTGCTGAAAAGTATCCCGAACACGAATATGGTTATCGCGCCATTGAATCCTACGAGCTCGGCTATTCCGTACGTTGCTATGACCATTGCTATCGTAAGCATCCAAGAATAGCTTTCGCTGTAAGCCTTGAACCTGTTGAGTATGAAAAGCCAAAATACTGCAGAAACGAGGCCGAATACTATGGAACCCACTACAGCGCTAAGCACAAGCCCAAGTATCGCAATTCCTGTTATTCCGACGCTTGCGATTATGTCAAGAAGCAATATAGGTATTATCAGCTCAAGCGTGTCCGAAGCCACGCTCTCGTAAACTAGGGTCGTCTTGAGGTCATCGCCTACCTTTATTACCTTGACGAGAGTAGGGACTATTATGCTGCTTGGGCCGGACAGCGCAAAGCTGAATATAAAGGATTCTGCAATGGTCCACCCCAACGTATAATGGAATGCAAGGAACGTGACTATCCCAACTACCACTCCTGTGGCGGTCGCAAGCTCGAACGTAAAGCTCGTGGCTTTTTTGAATACTGTTTTGAGCTTGCTTACCCTAATGTTTATTCCAACGTCAAAAAGTATAAAAGCCACAGCCAAAGCAGTGACATAAGGCGTCAAATCTGCTATTGTGCTACCGGTCCCGGTGTTCACGAAGTGGAATACAGGGCCTATTAGCAGGCCTATGAGCATCAATGGCAGTATGCTTGTTATGTTTATTTTGTCGAAAAGCGCATTCAGTATGAATCCTAGAAATGCGACTCCGGCGACGAATATGAAAACAACTGCATAATTCAACATTTTAAAGCTTCACCTGCCCAGCCTTTTTTCCTGGCCTGTATTTACCGCTTTCTATCTGCTCTTTCAGCTTTATAATTGTATCGAACATCCTCTTTTCCCTAACGCGCGATATCATTAAGTATGCTTCGTCCTTAGTGCCCTTTGCCACCAATATGACTACTTTTCCAATCCTGAACCTTCCAGTCCTGCCTCTCCTTTGTATGTTCCTTATCTCGCTCGGTATGGGCTCGTAGAAAACCACGTAGTCGACAGCAGGTATGTCCAACCCTTCCTCGCCAACAGAAGTGGCTACTAGGACATTGAATTCTCCGTCCCTAAACCTGCGTATGGTGCTTTCCTGTTCGGACTGCTTGATGCCTTCTTTCTTTCCCACGAAACCCTGGGCCTTTATCCCATTGTCGGTAAGCAGCTTTACTATGCTGCGTATGGTTGACCTGTATTGCGCAAAAACCATGGCGCTTTTCCCGTTAAGCTCTGTTTTTAAGAAGTGCATAAGGGCGCCCATTTTAGGGTGTTCTTCTTTGGAATCCAGAGCTGAATTTGCTGCGTTGACTGCGGCTATCAGCTGGGGATTCTTAAGTATGCTGTCAACAGCCTTGCTTCTTTTTTCTCTGTCGCGAAGGCTCTCAATGTAATTGACAAAAGGGTACAGCCCTTCAGTCGATATAAGGTCATAAGCGTGCATCAGGTCAAGCACGTATACATAATTGAATATGGCAGCGAACTTGTAGTTGCTAGAATTGAGCCTTTTTATGTGGTCTCCTATCATGAGCAGCCTCTTCTTTGGGACTCGATCAAATTCGGGAGTTGGGCTCAACCCAACTTCGTAAAGCTTCCTGAGCCTCTGGTTTATTATGCTCTTGAGCGTTGCCATTATTGATTTTACAATCCTTGAATTTTCCACATATATCGTCTGCGTGTCGTTGCCCTTTATGTACGGGGCTACATCCGCGTCGAAAGAGCTCTTCGCTTCTATCCTGGTGGCTCCAAGCGCTTCTATGAGCTCTACTACTTTTTTCCTGTCGCTTCCGGGAGAAGCTGTAAGCCCAACCAGCTGCACGCCCTTGAACTTGCATTCGTCAGCAATGTAGGTATAGGCGTATCTGCCCACTGCATGGTGGCACTCGTCAAGCACAACTATCCCGAAATCGCCCATGTCTATTCTTCCGCTCCTTAGGTCGTTAGACACTGTCTGCGGAGTTCCTATTATGACCCTTGCCTTCGAAGCCATTTCGGAACGCTTTCCAGCCTTTGTTGTGCCTGTAAGCAGCAGTATGTCGTCAGGATTGAGCTTAAGCATCTTGACTGCGGATTCATAATGCTGAACGCTCAGCGGTTTTGTAGGGGCAAGCATTATGGCCCTCCTGCCCTTGTAAAGCGCCATGGCTATTGCAAATACTGCTATTACGGTCTTTCCAAGCCCAGTAGGCAGCACTATGAGCTCGCTTGTTCCTCCTTCTATTGATTTTATTATGCTGATCTGATACTGCCTTGGCTCTATGTCATCAGTATTTACAAGGTCCGAATAAGGCTTCAGTTCAGACCATGCTATCTTGGTATCTGGCGCCATGCGCATGCCCCGTATTAACGGCATGATTAATTTGCCAAGAACTCTATAATAGCTTATGCAAAATCGCATTTTGAAGCGGAGATGCACTGGACAAAATGCAACCAGCAATCCTCCATTGCAACTATTTATATACTTTATTAAGGAATAAACCTATACAGCGCCGCTGTAGCTCAGTGGGAGAGCGTTCGGCTGAAGACCGAAATGTCGTCGGTTCAAATCCGACCAGCGGCATACTATTTTTGCAAGATAAGCTTCATAGTCTGTGTCAATACTAAAATACGCAATTCAGGAAGCCGAAGCTAATGCTATTGCCGAAATTGATATCGTGTGCTAGTTACGCCACCATTTTCAATAAGAACTGTAAGAATATGTCAAATTACCGCCGCAGTTCATGCACTTATAACCTCCATTCCCATCTGGGCACTGGTACCCGTCCTCCATACAATACGTGTTGTAGCAATCGTTGCACGTAAAGCACGGCTTTCCTTTTTCTATCTTCTTTCCACACGCGGAACATATTCCCATAAAAAACACTACAATCAAATGATAATCTATTTTAGCTCATTAATGCTTAATATCATTTCTAAGCGTGCATCATAACAATTAAACTTATCATTTTCCAAAAAACATAAAATATTCGCTTGTTTTTTAATTTATGGAAATAAAATAGATAAATTAAACGGAAAAATTATGCTAATTGCGGCTTATTCAGCTATAAACAAACGCGGAATAAATTTTACAATATTATAACCAAAAAACGATAAAATTTAAATATGGTTATAGCAGATTAAAATCAATAATTCTTCAAGTATCCAGATATGCCCAATAATCAATAATCAAAAACCCATTTATAATCAAGAGCTGTGCTTTATTGTGCTTTTCAAAGTGATGCAAAATGGCGAAATACGTATTGGTTTCAGATTCAAGCCTATCCGCATCGTATAAGCATTTTCCACTGCTCGAATTTCTTCCAAGTGCGCCTGCGCATGCAATACCTAATTCAATATATTATTTCTTGAAAGGCCCTCTGTACAAGGCAGATGCGGAAGGCCGCTCTACTATAACCACATATGCCTTGCGCAAACTTGAAGCTGCACTGCTGCAGAAATACGGCAGAAACGACGTTGTTGTGGCCCATGAAGACAATCTCTCTAATTTCGTGAAAGATGACACGGAAATCATAGCCGTTAACACTATGGATCCACTAGGGCTTGGCCCGCTTACTATGTCCTATTTCGTATTGATGGGCGCAGATAAAGGTGCTTGGGTCGCAAGAGAATGGCGAAAGCTCATAGCCAAAATAAACGTGGCAAGGAAAGGAAAGAAGGCAAAGCTTTTGGTCGGCGGCCCCGGAGTATGGGAATTTACGCTGCATCCGGAAGAGCTGGATAAGTCAAATATAGATTATGCATTCCAGGGAGAATCGGAAGACGTAATCTGCGAGCTTTTCGAACAGATAAGCCAAAATTCGCTCGATAAAGATAAATTCTTTGAGGGATACATGACAATCGATGATGATTTCCACAGGAGCTATGTAAATAATCCAAAGTTTATATCTAGGAGCCCTAAGATAGGCACTTCCGTGGCGCTTGAGAAAATTCCGCTTATACGGGGTCCTGCACATTCTGGCATGATAGAAATAATGCGTGGATGCGGCATAGGCTGCGATTTTTGTGAGGTAACACTAAGGCCGCTCAGATACTACTCTAATGAAATGATAAAGAAGGAAATAGAAGTAAACGTCAAGCAGGGCGGCTTTAGCAACGCATGGCTGCATACGGATGAATTCTTCGGGTTCAAGCATACAAATGCCAAGTTTGAGCCGAACGAGGATGCTCTGATTGACCTTGTCACAAATGTAATGTCTATACCTGGAGTAAGAAGGACAAACCCTACGCATGCAAGAATATCCCCTGCCACTGCCTATCCAGAAATGCTTGCGAAGCTTTCAAAAATAATGAAAGCAGGCCCTTCAAATTGGATAGGCGTGCAGGTTGGAGTCGAGACAGGCAGCGATGTACTTGCAAAGAGGCACATGCCCAATAAGACCCTACCTCTTAGGATAGGGCCAGATGGAAGCTGGAGCGAAATAGTCTGGAAGGGCACAAGGAACATGACTATGAACTATTGGAGGCCTGCATTCACAATACAATCCGGCCAGCGCGATGAAACTCCGGAAGACAACTGGGACACAGTAGCGCTTATAAACAAGATGAGCAATTCGTACGTTAATGGAAGGCCATTCGAATTCACCGTGACTCCTATGCAGAACGTACCGCTCGGGCTCATAAAAAGCAAGGGCTTCAATGCCGGAATGCTTACGGAATCGCAATTCGCAATGTACTATGCGAGCTACAGGCACCTATATAAAATGGCACTGAGAAATGCCAGAAAGGAGAGCAAAGGCAATCCTGTCGTTAAGGCGGGCGTTTCATCTACGATAAGCCTTGGCGGATGGGCAATGATGAAATTCGTAGAAAAATTAGCAAGAAAGTCGGGAGTAGACATAGAGAAAGTCAAGCGCTACGGCCTGGACAGCGAAACTGCAAAGATAGAAACTGCCGTACAATTCAACAAGTGATTCAATGGAAAACACAGAGCTTATTGAGCGCATAAAGTCAGCCATAGTGAATGTTCCTGACTATCCTAAAAAAGGCGTAATGTTCAAGGACATAACAGGCCTTTTCGCATCGCATCAATTGTTCAAGGAAACAATACAGGCGCTAGCTTCTGAAGCGGTTTCAAAGCTTGGTTTCAAGCCCGATTATGTAGCAGGCATAGAAGCCAGAGGGTTTATAATAGGAACAGCCCTTGCCGACGAACTTGGAGTTGGGTTCGTTCCGATAAGGAAGGCAGGCAAGCTTCCTAGGGACGTAGTTAGCGAGTCATATGAGCTAGAATACGGCAGTGCATCGATAGAGCTGCAAAAGGATGCAATGCCCCAAGGCTCAAGCGTGCTTATAGCTGATGATCTTTTGGCTACTGGCGGCACTGCAAGCGCAGCAGAAAAGCTCATAAAAAAGCAGGGCTCGAAACCAATAGGTTTTGCATTCGTAATAGCACTTTCGGGCTTTGGCAGCAGGGATATACTGAAGCTTCCTATTTTTGAAATGGTGGAATATTAGCGCCAATCCCGAAAAGTCTAATAATGATTAGGGGTTAAGTGAAAACGATGGAAGATTTCGAAGTCATAGAATACGCAAAGAATTCTGAAAAAATCGAAATACTCAAGGCGATAAGCTACAGGGAGCCAACGTACATACGTATAGAGTCGGAAAAGAAGTTTACGATTGGGACAATACTGCAATCAGACGGAAAGGATGTCTTTGAAGCAGGGTCGAAGATAGGCGTCGTCAGCGAAACGAAGTCGGGAAATGGGATAAGCATAAGCACTGATTATGATATAAAGTACACTGGCGGCTATTCCAAAGATGGAAAGATAATATACGTGGCCAGGACGCTTCCAAAAGAAATAGAAATAAAAGGAAAGAAGCTCAGCCTAATAAATTCAATAGGCATGCACCACGAGCTGGTGGAGAAATGGCTTGTCGATGACCTTTATCAATATCCTTACGCCCATGAAGTGGCTACAAAAATAGAGAAGCAGTATGTTGAATCCCTTGGCGTAGAATGGCACGACTACGACGAGGCAGTTGGAAAGCTGCTTCATGAGAACTATGAAAAGAAGCTTGAGAAAAGCCCAAAGGACCTGGACCTCTCCCCATACATTGCGTCTAACGACACTGCTACGATAAAGGAGATAAGGGATAGTGCAGAGCCGTGATCCGCATTCAACTGCGTTGGCACACCTGGGCTCACTATTAAATATTAAGCACTTCAAATGGTATATGTTAAAAGCTATGTGCAGAATTTAATTGCATTGTTTGCGAAGGCGTCTTGTTTTCCCGCTTAACGCGGTATGTAAGCCATACACACAAGGTGCCTTATTTTGACTTAATGGCTTTACGCTAAAAAGTGATTCATTGGACAGATTCGATAGTTTCGAAAATACGGGCCTTAAAGCAGAAATAAAGAAGGCCCTTGAAGAGATGGGCTTTACGAGCCCCACAGAAGTGCAGGCAGAAGCGATACCTTACGCCCTTGAAGGGAAGGATCTCATAGTAAGATCAAAAACCGGCAGCGGCAAGACTGGCGCTTTCGCAATACCTATGCTTGACATGCTGGCCCAGCAGCCCGCAAAATCAGGCGTTCATGCTTTGGTGATAGCGCCAACAAGGGAGCTGGCAATCCAGATATCCGACGTATTTGCAAAGATGGGCAAATATACGCACATAAGGAACGCCATAGTCTACGGCGGAGTGTCAATAAACCCGCAGGCGGAAAAGATACGTTCCGGCGCAAGCGTGGTTATAGGAACTCCTGGAAGGATAATAGACCTTATGGAAAGGGGCATGCTTAACCTAAGCAAGATAAAGTTCCTTGTCCTGGACGAAGCAGACATAATGCTCGAGATGGGCTTTATAGACGACATAAAATACATAATAGAAAACATGCCGGAGAAAAAACAGATGATGCTGTTCTCAGCTACGATGCCAAACAGGATAAAAGAGGTAGCATACGAATACATGCACGACATCAAAAGCATAGAGGTCGGCGGAGAGGAGGAGCTGGCAGTAAAAAAGATTCAGAACGTTTATTCGCTTGTGAGCAAATCGTCAAAATTCTCGGCCCTGCTCGCTTACCTTGACGAATACAAGCCCAAAAAGGCAATAGTATTCTCAAAGACGCAGAGGAATACGGAGACTTTATACAGAATACTCTCAGACAATGGCTTCAAGCCGATACTGCTTCACGGCGGCATAACGCAGGCAAAAAGAGAGGTTGCGCTCAGCCGATTCAGGCATGTTGAAGGAGGTCTTCTAATAGCGACAAACGTGGCCGCAAGGGGGCTCGATATAGTAGACGTTAGCGACGTAATAAACTTCGATTCTCCAGACGAGCCCGCTATTTATATCCACAGGGTTGGAAGATCAGCCAGGATGGGCAGGGAAGGAAGAGCCTTTACAATAGTGCAGAGGGATGAACAGTCTTTCATATACGCTGTGGAAAAATACGCAGGAATAAAGTTCAAAATGGTCAATCTCGACTTGGACAAGTTCAAGAACGTCAATTTCGGGAAATACTTCTCTAGCCCTGAACACGAACGCGGACCAAGGCGCTTCGGAGGCCAGCGCAGTAGCAGCCACTTCGATGGAAGCAGCCACGGCCATTATGGGGGCGACCGCGAGCACGGTTCATCCTCCGGCTCCAGATACGGGTCCAGGGACAGAAACCGAAGCAGCCAAAGGTATGGCGGAAGAGAAAAAAGTCGCGGCGGGCGCAGGCCATACAGGAGGGAAACCCCCAACTATTCATAAAGTCATCGCGAAAACGTGATGCATGAATAGTTGCTTGGCACATATATTCCGTAATTCTTGCCTAAGCTGGCAACGGAATATCCTTCGGTATTTATGCTATCCGCATTTATCCCCACATTATCAATTACTACGGCAGGGTATTTCTCGCTCGTTGAATTCATATTTCCGGGATAATGCGCAGGAATTCCGTAATACCTTAAATACACCCACGCATTAGATATAACGCTGCAGTTTGCAATCCCTAAATTTCTTATTTCTGTGACGGCATCAAGCACCGTAATGTTCTTGGTTCCGGCAGAAACGAAGGGATAATGATACTCTATCCCGAAATAAGAAGCTGCCAGAACTGCGACGTATATTACTGCAACCAAGGCAATCGCGGCATATGCATATCTTTTGTACTGGCCGTACCTATTAATAGCCCTAGAAAAAAGCACCCCTAGCAGCAGCGCAGTGCAGGCATATATTTCATATCCCCATCTGGGCAGGTTGTTTATTGATGCATGTATTGACACTGCTGCGGTTCCAACTAGCGCAAGCAAAAAGGAAATGATTACTATCTTTTCTTTATACTCAAAACCATTTAGCAAAGGCTTGTGCCTTTTAGAGTGCGTGCCTTTATTCTTCAACAGCATAACTGCGGAAATTGCTATTGCTGCAAATATGAAAGGAATTATGTAAGCGAATATTATCGAGTAGGATTGGATAGCAGCGCTTACTATGCTGCTTTCGCTTACCTTATATATTACGAATGCCTCCCCGTATGATTGTAGATAACTTTCGATAGGATTTCCGAATACTGCAAAGTTCACCGCAAACCATGCTGCCAGAACTGCAAGATAAGACAATAGCCCCTTCAGCCTCTCCTTTTTCGGAAGGAAAAACAGGAGCAGTATGAATATGGAAGAAAAGTATTTTGCCAGGCCTGCAAGGCTCAGCACCAATCCAGCTTGCCATTTTCCTCTAGCTGCCAGCCCTATGCCAAGCAATAGCAGCGCCATGGACAATATTTCAGCCCCATTCAGAAGCGTGAGGTATATCACCACATAAGGGGTAAAAAGCATGGCAAGCATGAGAAACCGGTTTGTGCTTATCGAATCTGCTGCATATATCGACGCAATTATCAAAAACGCCAATTCTGCAACCACATAATACATTGGCCCGTAAGAACCCATCGGTATGAACGGCGCCATCAGCACCGACATGAGCGGAGCCCTGAACCATTCTACATAAAATATATTCTCATATGATATTGCCAGCGCTGCAGTATGGTTTGCAATGCTTGAATAAAAAGCCGTGCTTGCGAGAGCCTTTGCATAAAGCATATGCGCTGTGAAATCCCAATAATAACCACCTATGGAATTTATTCTGAAGACAATCAGCGAGCCTAGGATAAGCAGTATGGCAGCATAAGCAGCCAGGAGATACAAGCTAATTTTTTTATTATCCTTCATTGTGATTGCACCTTAATGACAAACTCTTTATTTTAAACTGCATAATATATGCATATGTTTAATTATGAATACTGGGGGTTGAACAATTTAAGCATATCAGAGAACATGGCGCTCGAGGAGCTCATGCTTGAGGAAAGCGCCTTGAGAAATGTTGCAGGAATAAGGTTCTGGGATGTCAAGAAGGATTCAGTAGTTTTGGGGTATGGGGAATCGCCTAAGAATGTGAAGGGAGGAGATGCATCATTTGATCTTGCAAGGCGCATAACCGGAGGTTCCCACGTAGAGTTCGACAATGCCTGCCTAGCATACACGTTTACAGTGCCGCGGGACGGGAGCTTCAGGCATTACGAGGACATGCGCAAGTATTTCGCAGAGCACGTATCCTCTGCGCTTTCGGATCTTGGCATAAGGGAAGTATACGCGGACAACAAAGCATCAACTATAAACGTTGGCGGAAAGGTGATTGCAAGCCATGCTATATTCTGGGGCGTAAAAAGCGCATTGCTTCATGGGCTTCTTCTCGTGGACCACTACGATGTAGAAAAGATAGCAAAACGCATGATCCTTTCAAAAAGGAAAATAAGCGGCAGCGTATACGACGAAGCCGACGCCCTGAAGCTTGCTCCTGTCGCATCAGAGCTAATAAAATCAGCACAGCCAATTTCACGGGAAGAAAAAGCTGATTTTGCAAGGAAGGTCATATCAGAGAAATTGCTTGACTCGCTTACACAGGGAAACCACTCTAAGCTTTTTGTAAGCGAAAAAACCATTTCGCGTGCGGAAAGGCTCGTAAAAACAATGCACACAGATTCAAGATGGCTGGATCTCAGAAACCCCCCATATACTAAAGAGGCCGTAGAAGCTATACCTGGGGAGGAACTTAACGGACCATTGAAGGATGGATTGGGCTACTGCATGTATATAGAAGTCAGCGACAAGGATTTCAAAGAGATGGCAGCCCCAAAGGAAGAATAACAGATTTTAAGTATTATAAAAACAGCCCCACAGAGAGGGAAGAATGGTTTTCACCCATTCACTGGCGCCTCAGATACGGAAAATATTTCTCCAATACCCTCATATTCGGCACGCCCAAATTCATCTCTTCCTTCTCCCTGAAGGATCTCAAGATGCTTTTACTTTCTTTGGTGCTTTCTGCACCACTTCTCTTTTCTGTTTTATTCATTCTTTCACCTAAGCACAACGGGCGTGCCTTAGGCGCTAGCAGAAGTATATGGTAAAAATATATTTAAATCTTACCAAAGGCAATCCTTTTAAACTTTAATTGAAATAATAAAACGAGTGTTTGCATGGTGAATAAAGCGGTAAGCTACATAATAGGAATAATAGTAATACTCGCTATAATATACATAGCGATAGGGCTTGTAACGCCAAGGCCATCGATTGCGACTACTACGGTTTCTCCGTTGGTTTCTTCTAATGGCACAGTGGCGTTTATGCTTACGGATCCGGCTCAGGTACCTTCAGGTACAACCGCACTGAACGTAACGTTCAGCGGAGCTAGGCTGCATGAAACAGGCGCAACGAATTCCTCCGGCTTTGTGCATATAAACGCCTCAGGCACTATAAACCTGCTTTCGCTGCTTAACGTTTCTCAGACGCTTGGCATCGCATCTTTAAACAAGACCAAGGCATACGACTCAATAATATTGAATGTTAGCTCTTCCACAATCACAATAAACGGAACTGCTTACAACGTTACGCTTCCATCAAACAAGCTTGACGTGCACGTAAGCAATGTAAATGGAACAAGCGGCGCAGTGCTTGTAGACCTTTCGCCAACCATAGTGCAGATAATTTCGGCAAACCAGACAATGTTCGTAATGGTGCCATCGGTAAAAGCGGTTATAGTGGGCTCTAGCAATGTGAACAGCACTGTCATAAAAGTAGGCGCAAGGGCAAGGCTAAATGCAAACATACACTCAAAGCTTTCGCTCGCAACTCCTAACGTGGCTATAACAAACGCATCGCTAAGCGAAGAAGCCAACCGCACGGACTTTAGCGTTACCGTAAAGAACTCCGGAAATTCGACTGCTTATGTAAACCACATACTTCTATTTGGAATAATGAGCATGAATCTGAGCGCAGGCGCAAATGCGCGCCTTCACGCTGCAGTGCAGCAGGTTCCAGAACCATACCTGTTCCAGTCCAGTGGCTTCGGAGGAATAACTTCAATAATAAGCCAATATTCAAACGGAAGTTATAATCTGAGTTCGCTTTACGGGGAGCTTTCAAGCAAATATGGAGTAAATCTAAGTGCTGGAGCAAAGGCAGGGATATCTTCTGCGCTCAAAAGCCATAACCTGTCAAGCCTGCTGGGCCATATCGCGAACAGCAGCATAAACCTAACTGCAATAACTTCAAATTATTCCGCATTCAACAGCGAATTCGGCCTAAACGTAAGCCCGTCCGTATTCAATTCAATACGCGCAAACATCCAAAATAAGCTAAATCTGTCGGTCATGGAGTCAATGCACAATTTCAATATCAGCAATGTAAAGCTAAGGGGTTTCATACAGGCTGCAAACGCATTCAACGGGCGCTACCACAACATGCTGGCATTCATAATAAGCACCAACGGCACGCTGATGCTTCCGTTCGATGCCAACCAGGCTGAAGGCCCGCAGGGGTATGCCATAGCGCCTGGCTCAAGCGCAACGTTTACCTACAACGGGGCCATATCCGTTGGTAACGGCAGGCTTGTAATAATGCCTCTTCAAAACCAGACCTATTCAGTTAGGGTAACTGGCGAGGCAGGAGCAATAGCAATGTCAAACGTGACGGCAAGCTGATTCTGGAAATTGCACAGCCGCAAAAGGGCTGGCCCTTCCCCAAGGGCTAACCTAATCACAAATCCCAGCCATAGCTATAAATACGCTCAAATACAAAAGCACCTAGATAAAACCGGTGGTTCATGGTGTTCATAGTCATAGAAGGCATAGACGGTGCTGGTAAGACTACACAGGTGAAAGCTTTGTGCGCGAGCCTTTCAAAGCTCGGATACGAAGTCGTTGAGGAAAGGGAGCCTACCGATGGGCCCATCGGTAAATTCATAAGGCAAGTTTTAGGCGAAAAGGTAAATCTAGACTTGATTTCGCTGCAGTTGCTCTTCGTTGCAGACAGGAACGAACACATCAAAGCCATAAAGCGCACAATCGAAAGCTCGATAGTAATATGTGACAGGTACTACTATTCTACAATAGCTTATGGCGAAGCCTCGGGAGCAGACAGAAAATACCTCGAAGACATGAATTCAATATTCCCGGTACCTGACAAAACCTTTTTCATAGACATTAGCCCGGAAAAAGCAGTAGAAAGAATAGCTTCATCGCGAACCGAAAGGGAGATATTCGAGAAACTTGACTTTATAAAAAAGATTTCAAAATCGTACTCGAAATTCACGGACCATAGCATAGAGCATTTAGACGGAGACAAGGATATAGGAGACATTTCCAACGAGCTCCTGCTCAAGACTAAAACCTTTCTTGAAGCGCATGGGATAAAAGCTAAAGGCAACGTAGCAAAAAAGTGATTTTAATGCCAGCAAAATATTATACGGGTCTCGGCGACAAAAAAGAGACGTCAATAGGCAATGTGCATGCGGCAAAATCCGAGCCAATATTCTGGGCAGTGGGCGACATAGACGAATTGAATACCAAAATAGGCATGCTCGTAGCGCTTCTTGAAAAAAACAAAAACGAATACGCAATAAGCATAAAAGGCGGCAAGCTTAAGCTAAAAGACGCATTGCTATCCATCCAGAGCGACCTGTTCTCGATAGGAGCAGACATAGCTTCTTCTGCAAACAATGCTTTTGTGCCGAAAAGGCGAATAAGCAGGGAAGATGTGCAAAGGCTTGAGTCATACGCGGATTCCATGGGGTCTGCGTTCCCAGGGCTTTCAAGCTTCGTGCTTCCGGGAGGCTGCGTCGAAGCCGCAGCGGCTGACGAAGCGCGCGCAGTTGCAAGAAGGGCGGAAAGATCAGTAGTAAATGCAGCAAACAGCTTCAAAATAGAAAATGTTGAAATACTCGCTTACATGAACAGGCTTTCCTCAGTGCTTTTTGTTGCTGCCAGATTCATAAACAATGCAAACGGAGTAAAAGAAACCCCTCCAGACTATTGACCTTTTGGCACGTTGAAATACTCGTGAAACTTCTGTGTTGTAGTTATCCTTTTTGTCCTGCCATAAGTCTCGGCCTTGACAAAATCCTTTTCCTTCAGCTCTTTCATCTGCTCGTAGACTGAAGTGCCAAAAGCCTTCACTATGTCGCTCTGGAGTATAGGTTCTTTCCTGCTTATGTACGCCAATATCTTAAGTGCAGCTTTAGATATTTCAGGTGTTCCTGCGAGGCTGTTGACCTTCGAAGCGTAAGGCTCCTTCAGGGTTAGCAGGTATTTGCCCCCTATTGAAACAACAGCGAGAGCGTTGTCGCTTCCGGAATATTTTTCCATTAGCTTTTTTACCAGGCCTTCAACATATCCCTTAGAAGCAATGCCGCTGGCTTCCGCAAGCTCGTCGACGCTCATTGCCCTGCCCGTGACAAACAGCACCGCTTCGACAAGCTTCATGCTTTCGTTTTCTTGACTCTCAGCCATTAACTCACTGCCCTTTCAGGCGCTGCACTTTCGCGTCTTATTATCTTTATCATTATTTCGCCAAAAAATTCCTCCTGGGACATGGCCACAGAGCCGTTATTGTGCAAATACAGCAGCGGCACGAAAAAATCCATCAGCATCCCATAGCCGTCAGGGAAATACCTTTTTACCGAATTGAAAGAGGTTATGCCGTACTTGTCTGAATTATCCGCGACAAGCTTTAGGACATCTTCAATCTTCTTGTCTATGTCTTCTACCTCTATGTTTAGCTCTATGGGCTCGGCGAAGAACCTTTCCCTTTCTACGCGCTTGGCCTCCAATTTTATAGCGTCGTCAAGAGCAGCCACCAGCTGTTCCAAGGTTATCCTGGATTGGGGCTGGTGCCTTGTCCTAGGCACAAGCTCTCCAACATCGGGCCTATCGCGAGCAGGCTGCTCCGTATCGTCATAAAATTCCTCCGCTGGCTCCTCAAAGAACTTCATTGTGTCGCTTTTGATGCGAAGCAGCACAGACGCTGCGAATATCACGTTGGCAGGCATGAAAAGGTCAAGCAGTTTCATCTTGTTTATGGTTTCCACATAAGAATCCACTATCTTGGTTATGTCTATGTTCCAAGGGTCTAGCTTGTTGGTTTCAACAAGCATTATTATTAGCTCCTTCCACGTTGCGTTGCCTACGAGTTCCACTATGTCAAAACCGTCTTCGGTAGCGTAGCTCTCTATGGATTCCGACCGCTTTATTATCTCCATCGGGTCATCACAGGTCTGGTCAATTGCTATTGTGATTCAGTATATAAAAACATTATGCTGCCAAGGCAGTGCCCATTCTATTGCTATATAAAATCTTTGATATAAAAATTAAGTGTGGCTTTTCAGACTGCAAAAAATGGCCAGGCTTCAATTGCTTTAGCGGAGCTTATGGCAAAAATTGCCCTGAGCATGTTTCTCTCAATAGCCATAGGGTTTGCAATAATATGGGTTATAACATTCTACTTGGGGTTTGACATATATGAGACGCTCATAACCGCAGCTGCAGTTTTCGTTTTCCAATTTTACATATCGCCAAAGCTGATAATAATAGCCACAAAGCTCAGGTATGCTGGCAAAGACGAGTATCCACAATTGCAGGAGATGGTATCTGAACTATCAAAAGAATACGACATTAAGCCGCCGAAGCTTGCGATAGCCCCTGCAAGGGAGCCTAACGCTTTCGTATTTGGCCGCACATCGCATAGCCCTACATTGGTTATACATGAGGGGCTGCTTTCTGTACTGGGTGCAGAAGAGCTAAAGGCAGTCCTAGTGCACGAGATGGCGCACATAATGCACGGGGACTTTTCAGTTATGACCTTCACATCTTTTGTGCCAATGCTTGCATACCTTGTTGCCAGGGACGTGCTTTGGACAAGCCTATTCGACGACGGCAAGAATGCGGCATCATACCTGATATTGTTTGGCATGCTGGCATTTGTCGTTTATTTCATATCCGAGCTCATAGTATTGCCTGTCTCGCGCCAAAGAGAGTCCTACGCAGACCTATACTGTGCAGAGAGCACCCACAAGCCCGAGAACCTCTCAAGGGCTCTATACAAAATATCGTACGCCAATTTCAAGACTAAAAATGGATCAAAGAGCGCGACTTCGGCCCGCTCATTTTACCTAATCGATTTCTTCAATATCGACAAGGATATGTGGGAGCTAAAGAACCACTATGAGCAGCTCAAGGGCATGGTCCCTGGCATAGACATAAGCACCGTAATAAAAGGGGAAAGGCAGTCGCGCAATGGGCTTCTGGGGATGCTCAATTCGATGCTGTCAACGCACCCTCTGACATACAGGCGCATAATCTCCCTTGCAAAGGAGAAGCAGGCAATGGAAAAGGAGAGCAGCTGATTGTGCATTAAACGATTATGCATTAAACTTTAGAAACGGCTTTTGCGTCAACTACTATTTCTATTTCATCCTTTGAATAAGGCCTTACGGTGCGCACCCCTATGAGCGTAAAATCCCTATTCTCTTCTCGGAAACGCTTTGCCATGCCTTCTACGGCTTCGTCCACCCTGCCTGCGTCGCAGAACGAATATATATGGAAAGTCGCAGAGTCTTTGGCTACGGCGCAGGCTGCTTTTATAAAATCAATGCTAGTCTTAGGCATCGGCATTACTACCCTGTCAGCAAAGCCCCTGTGCATTGCAGCCAGTTTGCCAAAGTCGCCATTGTAAGCCTTTACATTGGCAGCTTTATTCAGCTCTATATTTTTAAGCATGTAGCTGTATGCGCTCGGATTCAGCTCAATCGCAAGCACGCTTGACTTTGGGTGGCTCTTGGCTATCTCTATGGCGAACGGCCCAACGCCGGCGAAAGGCACAGCGACTTTTTCTCCGTCTTTAACGAGCTTGGATATTCTGGACCTCTCATACGACAGCCTTGGAGAAAAGAAAACCTTCCTGACGTCGAATACGAAGCTGCATCCGTTCTCCTTGTAGCTTGCCATGTAAGTACGCTTGCCAGCCACATACCTTACGCTCCTTGTCCTGTAGACTCCTTTGACCGGCCCGCTCTTGGCCAGCACCGTAGTCACTGTGCTGCTGCCATTTATGAGGGCCATGCCTATGGCTGCCTCTTTCGGCTTAAGCTTGTCCGAAAGCTCTATTACTGCTATGCTGCCGAACGGATCGTAGCCTCTAGCGAGCTCTTTTCTCTCATCAGGTTTGAGGATCTTTTCAAGCTCATCCTCGTAATCCGGCTTTCTGCTGCTCTTTTCATGCGCCGCTTCCCGCTCCTTTACCTTGGCCCCTATGGAATCGGCGAAATGTGCAAGGTTTTTATTACTTGCTTGATAAATAGTAAGCGGAAAATATACGTAGCGTGCGCTATGAAGCACTTTGAAGCCGTTAGCGAGCATGTCATTCTTAGAAAGGAATGATTTCGCATCTTGGGCGTATTGCCTTTTGACTTCCAGGTATTGCATGTGCACACATCTCACGTCTATGATAATCCAAGGAAATAATTATAAATTGCAGCATATAAATTTAATGGCAAGTGGAGTTTATGTATTTCGTAGTTAAAGTTACATCTGGTCAGGAGAGGATTGTGGCCAACATGCTGCAGAGCAAGGCGGCCAAGGGCGACCAGAAGGTTTACTCTATGATGATAGTAGAGGGCATGCGCGGCTACATTATAATAGAAGCAGAGGACGAGCTCGCATGCAGGGAGTTCGTAAGCAAGGAGCACAACGTAAGGGGCGTGCTCTCCAAGCCTTTGACACAAGAAGAGATAGACAAGCTCGTAAGCATGCCAAGCAAGGCTCAGGATATACAAAAGGGCGACACTGTGGAATTCAGCACAGGGCCGTTCAAGGGGTATAAGGCCAAGGTCCTCAAGATAGACGATACGAAGAACGACATGACTGTTGAGCTTATGGATGTTGTAGTGCCAATACCTATAACAACGAAGATAAATACTGCCAAAGTGATACAAAAAGCAAAGAACGACGAGGAATGAGAGAATGAGCGAAGTTACAATAAATGGATTGATTGAGGGAGGCAAGGCAACAGGAGGCCCACCTTTTGGCCCGGCATTGGGCCCGCTAGGCGTGAATATAAACGCTATAATAGCCGAAATAAACAAGAAGACCGAAGGATTCTCAGGCATAAAGGTGCCTGTCAAGGTCATAGTGGACTCGGCTACCAAGTCATTCAAGGTAGAAATAGGCGCGCCGCCAACAAGCGCCCTAATACTTAAGGAGATTGGCGTGGCAGCTGGAGCAAAGGCCAAGGATGAAGTTGTTGGCAATATTTCCCTAGAACAGGTTAAGAAGATAGCAAAATCCAAGGAAGCCAAGCTCTACGGCAAAAGCACTGCTGAGCGCGTAAATCAGGTGCTCGGCACGTGCAAGAGCATGGGAGTAAATTGCGAGAACGAAAATCCGAAGGCCATAATAGCAAGGATAAAGTCCGGAGAGATAAAGCTCTGAATGGGCTTTCTCCCAAGGGCGATATCCCTCTTCCTTCAAGCGCAGAGCTCATGGAGCTGTACGGCTGCATGAGATCAGCGTTCGGCTTCCTTCATTGGTGGCCGGGAGACACAAAAGACGAGATTTTTATAGGGGCCATACTTACTCAGCAAACCACATGGCTCAATGTGGAAAAGGCAATATCGAATCTAAAGCGCTCACGGGCCCTGAGCATAAGCGCGCTTTCAAAAATGAAAACGAGAGACATAGAAAAGCTTGTCAAGCCTAGCGGCTACTACAAGCAGAAGGCAAAGAGGCTAATCTCGCTTTCCTCGGCAATAATTTCGAATTACGGCTCTCTCGAGGGCTTATTCGGCCTTGGACAAAAAGAGCTCAGGCGCACATTGCTTGATATGAATGGGATAGGGCCTGAAACTGCGGACTCGATAGTTTTATACGCTGCCGGAAAGCCTACTTTCGTCATAGACGCGTATACAAAAAGGATAATGCACAGGGTTTTCGGCACTGCTGCGGATATAAGCTATGACGGCTTAAAAGCGGCATTCGAATCTGCATTGCCCAAAAAACTCGGGCTTTACAAGGACTTCCATGCACAGTTCGTGGAACTGGGAAAGAGATACTGCAAAGCAAAGCCCGCATGCAGCGAATGCCCTGCCTTGGGATTATGCCAATATGCAAATTCCCGCTTTTCAGGCGCTTCTGCAACCAAAAAACCAGAAAATGCCAAAAGAGGAACACCGCAATAATATATAAATATTACATGCGCTCATAATGATTTATAGGTGAAGATATGGCGTTAACTACGTACAGTAAAACCCGCAAATATTTGGAGAGCTCAAATAAGTCTGCTGAAAGGCTGGCTCAAAATGTCGGAGAAATACTGGGCCCTCACGCGAATGACACCATCTACAAGAGCATAACAGAAAAGGAAG
Organism: Microcaldota archaeon; assembly: GCA_021834865.1. The sequence continues at coordinate 26,068 of JAKBRD010000006.1, forward strand.
ACATAAGCCAAATAAAGCATTCAGGGCAGGAAATTTTCAATGATGCCTATACTGCATACGAAATAAAATCTGAAATGAGGGACCTGAGAAAGCTGAACGAATCCATAAGGATAATATCTTACGTTGCCAAGAACCCGGCGCAGAATAAATACGGGGCGGGCAAAATACAAGAGGCACACAACATTTTTGATTTGGCAAGGGAAAAGGCAGAAAAATACGTAAAGCCCCAATACAGCGTAAACCATTATATAAGCGACCCGCACCTAATGATTAATACATACATAGACTACCTTCAGGCAAAGTACCAGAAAGACAAGGACGTTTTCGAGCAAGCAAGATACGACCAGAACAACGCTTCCAACTACAAGCTTGTAAACAGGTTCCGCTCAAAGGACCTCATAAACAAAATGGAAATGGACGCGATGAAGGGAATACAGGGCAGGCTAATATCCGAAGTTGCAAGCATAAAAACAATGGAAAACAAATACCCTGAATTAAAGGGCGTGTCGGATTATGCGCTTGCATACGTCAATAAATTCGACCTTACGAACAAGAAGAATATAGGGAATCCTGTCCCAAAAGACAAGACCTCATTGATGCCGCCTAAAGATTTCTGGACTACGCTTAACAAAGTGGAATCCGGATTAAAGGTAACGGAAGGAATGAAAAATGACCCAAGCTACCTTAAGGCTGAAGGCTACTCGCAGTTCTATTCCGGAGACAAGATGAATGCCCTGATAACAACGCTCCTGGCTGACCCTAAAACTAATCATCTCACGCAGGAACTGGAAGATATTGCGACCAACTTCCACAAAAAGGGCCTAAAAAGGAAAATGGTTCACATGAGGATCGAGTACAAGGAATTCATGAGGAACAGCAGCGTAAGGGCAGTCAATCAAATACTCACGGCTGCGGTAAAGCTCGGAAGTAAAAGCGGCAGTTGGCGTGGAGCTTCAAAAGAGAAAGAATACGATTACCTTGTCCAGAAGCATGCCGACCTGTTCTTGCAGAAGGATGCCAATGGCTATTCCAAATTCCAGAAAATCGCAGCTGAAACCATAGCATTCGACGCAGCATTCAAGGCGCTAAGAACAATAACCACTTTCGGCACCAAGAACATAGCAATAGACAAGATAAGGGCTGAAAGGCAAGGAATTATCAAAGAGATGGTAAACAAGGCTTCGACAGGGCAGATATACAACGAATTCGTAAGCGGCATGGAATCGTCAAAAACAACTTCGGCTGCTCCTGCCACGATGGATCAAAGCGCAATGTCACTGCTTGGCTATTCAAAAGCGAACGAGCTCATAGACAGCACAAAAACGCTCAACATCTCAAGCCTCTCAAAGGCAGAGCAGGATGAATTCGAAAACGCCAAGAAGAAAATCGAAGACGCAGTCACGGCAAACAAGCAGCCAAGCGCAATAGATACGTTTTCGGTGATAAAATATGGAAACAAGGCCCTGCTGCTGCAGTTTGAGAACTCGCTGCCGTCAAGGTCTCGCGCATCTATAAAAAGGGCCCTGCTAGGTCAGCTTGACGGAATAGACGTAACGGCCAAGAATGCTGCCGAAAAGCTCGAAAAGGCGCGTGCATCGTTCCTGACATCAATTCTATTTGAAAGCTCAAGCACCTCGATAACGAACGCGGTAAAAACCGCATTGGGCCCAAGCGAATACAAACAGGTCAAGAAGACGCTTCTGGACGCATACGGGAACGATTTTGCCGGATATACCGAAGCAAACTGGAGCTATGTGAACGACTCGCTTAAAAAGGCGTGCAGCACAATGCCGGGATTGGCATTCATCTGAGCGCATGGCAGGATTTTAGGAAAATACGGGGCATAATGCCCTTCTCTTTTTATTTTATTTATTCCTTGGAGTTTCTAGGATAATAGCTAAAAATAGCAGTTCCTGCTCTCTCACTTCCTTATCAAGCCTTTTATCTGCTCGGTCAGTTCCTTTATGTCTTTGAGCTCTTTCTCCTCCTTGCTGTTGAGCTTTATGTCGCCCTTGCTTATGCTGGATTCTATCGTTTCCAGGAATGACACCCATTCTTCGGCATCCTCCTTTGTAAGCTCTATGAAATTCTTGTCCTCAACGAAGACATTGAGCAGGTTTATTATCCTTGCATTCTCTACCGGATCCTTGCCTTCGTCTATTTTATCCTTTGCGAAGTTCCTCAGCTCTCTTATTTCCGTCAAGCTGACGTTCTTGTTCTCTTCCGAAAGATCGCTTATGTCTTTCACAAAAGAGCGTATTGCGCTGCTGAGTTTGCCCAGGACCTCATTAAGGCTAGAAAGCTTTATACCCTCCATGCTATCACAATTTATTGTCTGCCAAGGTTTAAAACACTTTCAAAATGCCTTAATCAAAAGGCTTAAATTAGTGAATAAAGCATATACTAACGCCAGTTACTTATGCCTATCCATAAGTATATACATAACTTAAAAATTACCAGTGGTTGATTGGCAAGCAATGATCATGGCCTAATAAAAAGGCTCGTATTCAAGCTAGTGAAAAAACACATAGCCGGGAGCACATCCGCTTCAGTCATACGTACTGTCAAGCAGCTAAACGACAGGAACATCTCCGCTACCGTGACTTTTCTCAATGAAAATGCTGCCACTCCGCTTAAAATAAGGTACAACATAAACAGCTACATTGAGATGATAAAGCAGCTCTCAAGGCTGAACCTTGAAGCCGAGGTATCGCTCAGGCTGTCCCAGCTGGGCTACCTGAGCAGCAAGGAGCAGGCTGTCAATGCGCTGGACGAGATAGTGTCTACGGCAGACAAATACAAAAAGAGGCTTTGGCTAGAATCCGAGAGCACCATAATACAGAACAGCATATTCGACGCCAGGGACAGGTACGACGGCACTTCTGAAATCGGCGTAGAAGTGCCTGTGGACTACATGTCCAAATATACCAACGGCACAATACCAAAGCCTATGCTCTCTTACAAATACGTAAAGCTAATGATCCTGGCTCAGCAGGAGCCTGAAGCGATTTCAAAAAAGAAGGAAAAGCCAAAAAAGGACTCGCAGGAAGCCCTATACTACAAATGCATAGCCAAGCTTGCCGAGAACGACGTTAATACTATAGTGTTCGGCCACGATGAAAAGATGCTTTCGAAGATAATGGCGGGCTCCAAGAATTACAAAAAACATTTAAGGTTTGAGGTGCCATTAGGCTATAACAGGAAGCGCTTCGGAATGATGCTCAAGTCGAATCAGAAAATGAGCGTTTACGTGGCATACGGCAAGGATTGGGTTCCGTACGCAATAAACAAGCTCACCGAAGGCAGGATAAGGGATATAGCAAAGGCCGTCTTGGACGGCGAAAGCGGTGGCAAGTGATGGAGCACCAGGCAGGCAATGCGGTTGTTGTCGATTTGGTTACCGGAGCGACCTCGGCTTTGGGCCGAAGGCTTGTTGAACGGCTTGTAGACATGGGCCATGAGGTCAGGGCTATACTAAGGGTGCATCCTTCAAAATCCAACGAATGGATGGCTCTTCCTTCAAAGGTAAAAGTATATGTTGCGGACCTGACCTTGAAGAACGAAAACGACTCCAAGGTCCTCGAAGAAGCATGCACTGGAGTAGACAACATATTCCACATAGCAGCCGCGGTATACAACTACAAAAACACCTATGACGATCTTATAAACATAAACGTAATAGGCACGGAAAACCTGCTTAATGCGTACGAGGCCGCCAACAAGGATTTGAAGAAGCCGGTACACATAATATACGCAAGCAGCATCACAGTATACGGCTATAAAAGGCCAAACGAGCTTCTCTCAGAAAACTCGGCCATGAATCCTTCAAGCCCATACTCCGAAAGCAAGATGATGGCCGAGCAGGTAATAAAGTCTTTTGCAGATGCAAACAGGCTAATGAAATACACCATACTGAGGTTCGGGACGTTCTACGGCCCTGACTACAAGGATTCATATTTCAAGATATTCAAGCTCATAGAGCAGGGGAGGGCCATATACGTAAGTGGCGGAGTCAATCATGTGGAGCTTATACATGAAGACGATGCAGCGGATTCGATGGTGCTTGCGATGATGTCAAAGTCCAAGGAAAACGAGATTTACAACATAACCGAAGGCGAAACTTACACTATAAAGTGGCTCTTCGAGTTAGTGGCAAAAGCTCTTGGCGTGCAGTCTCCAAAGCGCAGCATACCTCATGCAATAGCCAAGCTCACGAGCAAGATAGCGAATATAAATTACGACGAGCTCGAATTCATGGCCAGCGACAGGAAGATAGACATATCAAAGGCCAGGAGCAAGCTGGGATACGAGCCCAAGCACAACATACGCAAGGACGGCCTGATGCTTTTAGAAGAATACAAAAAATCCAAGCAGTAAGCGAATAAAATACTAGTGGTATAGCAATGAATATCAAAAAGGGCAAAGTGGAGAAATATATAGACGATACCCTTGAATCCAAGGGTGCGATGCTTTTCAGCCTAATAGATCCGGTGGATTATAAAAGCTGGAAGGACGTCATAAACACTGCGAAGGCTGTCGACAAGGGCGGCGCAGACATACTGCTTATAGGCGGAAGCAGCGGAGTCCAAGGCTCAATGCTGGACGAAGTCACCAAGGCGGTAAAAGAATCAATAAGCATACCAATAGTGCTGTTTCCGGGAAACGTTGCCACCATAACCAAATACGCAGATGCGATATACTTCCAATCGCTGCTCAACTCCCGCAATTCGTACTGGCATGCACAGGTGCAGATGCTTGGCGCTCCTGTGATAAAAATGGCAGGAATAGAGCCCCTGCCAGTGGGCTACATACTCATAGCTCCCGGAGGCACAGCAGGCTGGGTTGGCGACGCCAACCTGGTGCCGCGCGAAAAGCCGAAAATAGCTGCGGCGCTGGCTCTTACCGGCCAATATCTAGGCAACAGGCTCATAGTGACCGATACGGGGTCCAATCCTCGCCTGCAGGGCGGAGGCCCAATATCCCACGAGATGATAAGAGCGGTAAAGTCTGCAATCGACGTGCCATATATTGTCGGAGGAGGCATAATATCAGAAAAGGAGCTAAGGCTTGCATACAGGAGCGGCGCCGATGTGGTCCAGATAGGCACAGCTTTCGAAGACCACAGTAACATGGCAATGGTGCTGAAAAAAGCAAAGCTCTTCGCCCGCGTCACAAAGGAGGAGGGCCTTAAGAAGGTTAAGAAATAATTTCACCTGATTCAAATGAGGGAGCCATCAACCCTTGAGCTTGCAGCCATCGCTAGGGAGCTGGAATTCCTAAAAGGGTTCTATATAGAGAAATTTTACGAGTTTCCAGGCCCGCAGTTTAGGCTCAAGCTCAACAAATCCGGAGAAGGACAGCACAACCTTGTAATAGCCCCGGCAAGGTTCCTGGGCATTGCCAGCGTGCTGCAGCTGCAGGACCAGCCTACGAATTTTTCACAGGCAGTCAGGAAGCGAATATCCAATTCCAAAATAACTGGAATATCGCTGATGAACGATGACAGGGTGCTCTGCATATCCATGGAGAAAGGCGAGCAGCCCCAGAGCTTAATAATAGAGATGTTCGGCAAGGGCAACGTCATAATTGCAGATTCGGAAATGAAAATAACACTCGCATATTCAAGGCACGAGTTTTCCGATAGGAAAATATTTCCTGGCGAAACGTACGCTGCGCCGAAAAATAAGCGCATAACTGTAAGCAACCTTTCAGATATAGGTATGCTGCAGGAGGCCATAACCTCTTCACCAAAGCCAAAAGAGAAAAACATAATGCAGGCGCTTTCATCTGTAATAAACATCGGCTCCCTATATGTAGAAGATGCCGTCATGCGCCTCGGCCTAGATCCTTCAGCTCCTTCGGATTCGCTCTCGGATTCAGATATTGCTGCAATATCAAAAAACATCGCCGCATATTCAGAGTATATAAGCTCGCCGAAGCCAAGGATCTACACCGAAAACGGGTTCATGATGGATTACGCTTTATGCGATATAAAGAAATACGAAGGCATGGAAATCGAGAGCTTTGAGCTTTCTTACGAAGCCTTGGAAAAATATTATCTTTCTCACAAGGAAAGCACGCAGCCCATAGAAAGCTCAAGGGCCAAGGAGCTGGAAGCAAGCATAAGGAAGCAGAAAGAAATAATAGAACAGAATGCTATTGAGATAAAGGAGCTAAAGGTAAAGGGAGATACTATATACAACAACATGCAGCTGATAAATTCAATAATAAAGATGGCAAGGGAAATGAAGCGCTTCAATAAGGAGGACATCGAAGAGGCATTTGGCATAAAGGTAAAAGAGGTCAACCTAAAAGACAAGACAATCACTATTGAGCTTTGAAAACTTGGCTCAAGCATAAAACGTGTAATAAAATGTTCAAAATAACCTTTTTGGGAACGTCTGGCTCTGCCCCGACAAAAGAAAGAGGGCTTTCGTCTGTAGCCCTGCAGCACGAGGGCACAGTCATGCTTTTCGACTGCGGGGAGGGCACGCAGAGGCAGATGCAGCTGTTCGGAGTCAACATATCAAAGGTAAAACACATATTCATAACGCATGCGCATGCGGATCACGTGCTCGGCCTGGCAGGGCTGCTCAGGACAATGTCGTTATACCACAGGCAGGAACCCTTGACCGTATATTTTCCTGAAGGGCATCAGAACGTAATAGAAAGCCTGATAAAATTCGACAACGCAATAATAGGATTTGAGATAATGCTCAAGGCCGTAAAGTCCGGCACTGTGCTGCACGGCGAGGATTTCTCAGTAAAAGCGTTCAAGCTCAATCATTCGGTCACTTCATACGGGTACTCGTTCGCAGAAAAGGACAAGACAAAATTCATCGCAGAAAAGTGCAGGAAGCTTGGGATAAAAGGAGAGATGTTCAAGGAAATTAGCAAGAAGGGCCATGTCACTATAAAGGGCGAAAGGGTCTATCTGAAAGACGTAACTGAACAAGAGCAGGGCAAGAAGTTCGTATACGCCACGGATACCAGGCCCCTGGCCAGCACGGCTAAGGCTGCACAGAATGCCGACATACTTGTGCACGAGACAACTTACGAAGACAAGCTATCAAAATTGGCAAAGGAGAGAAAGCACTCGACAAGTGCAGAAGCCGCGCAGATAGCCAAGAAAGCCAAAGTAGCAAAGCTAGTGCTCTATCACTTCAGCACCAGGTACAAGGATACGTCAATCCTTCTCAAGGAAGCAAAAACAATATTCCCAAATTCGGTTGCCGCATACGATGGCATGTCAATTACCGTAAAATAAGCAATTGCCGGCTAATGCGAAAACTTATAATAGTTTCAAGCAAAATATCCACTGCACGGGCCCGTAGTCGATTGGTAAGACGTCTCCCTGACACGGAGAAGACATGGAGTTCGATTCTCCACGGGCCCA
>JAKBRD010000031.1 GCA_021834865.1 Microcaldota archaeon
CTGGAAGGCATAGAAAGCCTTTCCGATATGGAAATAATAGAAAAGCTAAGCTCGGTAAAAGGCATAGGAAGGTGGACTTCGGATATGTTCTTAATATTCAGCCTCGGCAGGACTGATGTCATGCCGGCAGAAGACTTAGGAGTTAGAAAAGGCCTGCAGAGTGCTTACAAGCTCAGAGAACTACCAGACAGAAAGAGGATAGAAAAAATGGCAGCCAAATGGCACCCTTACGGCTCAATGGTTGCAATTGCAATGTGGCACAGGCTCGATACGGTCACAGTAGGGGATGAAATGAAGCAAAAGAAAGCCAAGGCTTAAATTTTGGATTCCGATCCAAAGGCCAAAAGCACAATCCCAGCAAGTATCGCCATAGTTGCAGCGAAACCGTAAGCGTATAGTGGCCCAAGCACATAGAGAAATCCTAGCGCCAGGTTGGCAACGAACAGGCCTATGCTGCGTGACGAAGTCAGCATGCCCATGCCGCTGCCAGAGTTTAGCCTGCTTTTAACAAGCGATACTATTGTTGGCTCCAGGGTTTCTATTGTCCCTACGGCTACGCCTATCACGAATATACCTGCATATGAAACCAAAGCTCCCAATCCGAAATGGTAGGAGAGGCCTATTATGAGCGAGCCAATGCCGGCAAAAAAATACCCGAACACTGCAAGGTTCCTGACCATTCTCTTGGCCAAAACTCCAGCAACATATCCGAATATGGCTGAGACCAGAAGGAATACTGCATACGAAAGCACGCCGTATAAATCTGTTGACTGCTGGGCAATCGTAAGGACGGGAAAGCTTAGGCTGTAGAAACTAAGCCCATATATCCCGGTTGCAAGTATTACTCCCTTGTAGGCGCGCGACTTGGCACGCACGGCTTTGGATGCGGCCTTGGCTTTTTCTGTTGCTTTGGCTTTAATGCTGCCTTTTCTACGGCTTGGGAGGCCTTTATAGCTTACCAAGAAAAGGCACAATGAGGATATCAGTATTGGTATCGCCGTGGCAAGGAATATCAGCTTTAGGGCTATGCCTAGGTATATGCCTATTGACAGATAGGCTACCGCTACAACACCGCCTCCAACATCAAGCGCGTTAAGGAATCCATAGACCCTTGGCTTGTCAAGCCTGCTTGATATGTCCCCTATCATTGCCCTTCTGGCAGGAGTCCTGAAATTGCGCGCCCACCAGCCCGCAGAGAATATGGCCGTGGCCTCGGCGGCGAACGAGGCAAATCCGGTAAATGATAATACAGGTATCAAAATATTGCCAAGTATTGCTATCTTCTTCTTGCCATGCTTGTCGGCGAGCCTGCCGCCATAATAAGCAAAAACAGAGCCTATGCCATATGCAAGCGCCATGGCTATTCCTAGGTAATATACTGGAGCTTTCAGGTATAGTACCAAAAATATCGGAAATCCTGCTATCAGAGCCTGGTAGCCTGCGTCTGCAAAAAATGCGGATAACGATATTAACAGTACGTCTCTTGTCAGCCAACGCTTCATGGTTTCAATTTTACGAAAATCTATTTATTGATTGCCACTGCATTCGGATGCCTATTTTCTAAGCAAGTCAAAGTCCGAATATGCATCTCCATGCTCTGAAAGCTCTGCCATCTGGGACCTCTTGGCCTTGAGGACATTTATGCAAGAATCGAGTATTGCCCTTACATCCATATTGTTAGGCGATTTTGAAATATAGCGTTTTTCGGACATGAGCATGGAATTTATATCGAATGCTCCATATGCTCCTTCTGGCAAAAGATCGTGGGCACGCTTTATGGACTCTTCCAGTGCGGATGCCTCCTTTATAAAATCATTTGTCATTGATGAGAATTCAGAATCGCCCATAGGCTCAAATCTTGAATAGCTCTCCGAAACGCGCAATGAAATCCCATCCAAGAAGAAATACATTGGCTTCATCATTTCATCCATGCCAAGCGCATTCAGCAAAGCTCGTTTTGTCCTGCGACCCATTTTTGATTCCGGCCCAATGGCCTTATTAAGCGCGTCCTGTGCTGCAAGGCTCCATTCCAGTATCTCCCTGCCTGCTTCCAATGCCTTAAATGTCCTTTCGTCAATCTTAATTTCATCTAGCTTTACGCTGACCAATTTTTTCCCGTACGTGTTAGTGAGATACATCCCTTCCGAATCATTCCCTACTGTTCCGATGCCTGACCTTGATGCAAGGGCCATAAATATCAGTTTGTACGCAACGTCTTTGCCCTTCGGTTCTATCTTTATTCTGCTTATGGCGTCCTTGAAAGTGCTTTCGTCGCCTAATGCAGACCTTGGGATACCATACTGGGAAAGGAGCATGCCCACTGTAACCTCTCTGTAACGCATAAGTGCGCCGTAATCCACATCTTTCGAATATTCATAGTGGAACGTGTCAACGGTCCTTATTTTAAATGCCTTATCTTTACCCTCATACTTTATGTCCACTATTGAGCCTCCACCATTGTGCATGGTGGAATCCAAGTACATTCCCAAAGACATCGACAGATAGAACTTTTGGAACTCGTTAAGCGTGTCGCCGAACAATTCCATCGTCTTGACTATCTTTTTCAGGTTTGTATTTTTCCAGAGCTTTGAATCCGGCTCTACAGAATCAGAAAAATCTGCATATACATCTTTTTCCATGCTTAATTTCAGCTCCGTATAACCTACTGCGCCACCGGTTTTATGGTCTTCGTGCTGCTGCGGCGCCCATTTCAGGTAAAATGCAAAATCTATTCCGTATGTTCCCCGAAACTTTACCAGCGTGTCCTTACCCATGCGGTTCTGGCTTTCTATATACTGGCATATGCTGAGCTCAGTTAAGGGTGCACCAAAAAACGGCGTGGCCGACTGGTGTTCGGTGAATAGTGCCGCGGACTTATAGTTTATGGATCTTGACTTCAATACTGCAGGAATTTGGTCATTATTCAGATGATAGAGCCCGCAAAAAACGACTGTCTTTCCTTCTGTATCATTAGAATGTTTAGCTATCTCGTTTCCCATGTATATGCCGCGTTCTTCGGACAAGCTTTTATCATCGAAATTTTTCTGCATCGAAAATGGCATATCTATAGGAACTATTTCTATCCCTTTCGCATGAACCTCTTTAAGCAGCCTTATCAACTGTAACGGATTCTGCGAATGCCCATCTAGATGTTTTGATAGCTCTTTTGCGTTGCCAGTTGTATTTAGCTCATCTATTGCTGATATAATTTCGGGATCCTTTGGAAGCTCTATGAGAAACCTTTCTACGCCAGAAGCAGCCATGTCTCCTATGCTTCCCACAAGGCTTCCTACGATTTTTGCATCGTTATGGCCTGTATCCCCTATGACAAGAACCTTGGAATCCTCAAAAGCATTTGAATATGAAAAATCTGTTGCTGCCTTCGCTTCGTTAGCTATTTCAGAGGCATTGGCAGTTAGCAATTTTAAGGGCATGTCTGCTGCTGGTTTTCCGGACTTTTTCTTGTAGGAGAACATAATGTAAATATTAAATTTTCAAATATTTAAACTGCCGCATGGCGCTATTGAATACAAATAGTTTATATATTTAAAGAATTCATGAATTTTATCCGATTTTGCCGCTTATAAAGAATGATTTTAATGGATAAGGATAAAAAACGCGAAAGCATCGAAAAGGTGGGAAAAGAAGCCCAGAAAACGCTCAGCCTGCTCAGGGACACATACCCAAAAGAAGAAAAAAGCGGAGCGGTAGAAATAGCAAAAACAGTATACGAACTGTACAAGAACAAAGACATTGATTTCGCAAAGCAGATAATGAAGTACGTGACCAGGGTCGACTGGCTCAACAAGAAGCACGACTTCATATACAGGGTGGAAAAAGAGATGAAGGCTCTGGGTGACCCCGATTTTAAATCGTTTATCGAGGCCGTAAAAAGGGAACGCAGGGGAGCGATACCCGTAGAGATTGGAGGGGTCACGTTAAAATACGAAAACCGGTCCAACGCATCGGTCAACATCTCCGTCAGCATATGGGGAAATGTTATGGTGGAAAGGCTAAAAGACGGGAAATGGAGGGTTAGCTCGCATTCTGGCGCCGATAAGAAACCTTACATAGTAAGCATAGGCAAAAACCCTTCCTGCGACTGCCCTGACTTCATATACAGGAAAAACAAGGTCGGAGGAAAGTGCAAGCATATATACGAAGTTGAAGCTGTTGAAGCCGCTATTAGTATGGCTTCGAAATCGTAAGCACAAGCGGGGTTGCACAAAAGGCTTAAATATATCTGCGCCAGCTAATCTCAATCAGGTAATTTTATGAAAAGCAGCAAGGCCATAAGGATTGAAGAAATGGGAGGAAAGATGGCAAACATAGAGCTGCTAAGGCGGTGGCCTATTTAACGTACCTGCTTCTATAGATTCTGATTGCCTAGACCTTTCTAAACTTGACAGGTCGAAGCTGTATGTTGTAAGGAGCAGCGCAGCTTCTGAAGATTCGGTCAATGCGACAGCAGCCGGTAAATACGAAACAATATTGGGAGTAAGTGCCGACTCTGTAATCGACGCGGTAAAAAAGGTAAAATCCGGATTTGCGTCGGGAAAGGCCATAATACAAGAAGACCTTACAGAGCGTATGCTGCATTCAGGGGTTGTATATACTGACATGAATGGCAGAATGGAAATATCTATGGGGCCAAAGGACTCAGTGCACGGAATAGTTAAAGGCGAGGCCCCTGCTACGCACGTGCGCTTGGAAGCAGGCAGAATTGATATTGAAGGTGCAGATGTTGCCCAAAGCATTATAAGGAGCATAAAGGAAGAATCGCTAAGAGCCGAAAAATATTTTGGAAGGCCTTTGGATATAGAATTTGCATTTACAGGAGAAGGATTTGTTTTCCTTCAGGCTCGCCCGCTTCCATCGCTTACAGACTCTGCAGTAAGAGAATTTGAGATACGGAATGCTGAAAGCATGCTTGAGAATGCAAAGGCCTTAGGATTGAGCGACATGCCTCTTGGTGTGGGCAACTATAGGGAGATACTTGCAGATTCAAAAGCAACCCAGCTAGGCGCAAGCACTTTTAACTATATCTTTACGGGAGATGGAAAAAGCGTTTTGGGTGCTATGCAGCTGGGAAGGAACGAATTGGGCTATGATAACGGGTATGAAGTTTTTCCTCAAGTACTGATGCTTGGCGTAAAGGTTTATTACAACTTCATAGGCGATTCTATGCAATTCAGGCCCTCTGGAATAAAGCTTGCAGATTATGCCAGAGTGGCAGAAAAGTCTTACATAAAAGAAGTGAAAAAAAATCCGGACAAGCTCAATTACCCTGAGCTTGGATTGTATATACAGTTTCCTGATGAAGCGAAGAATGCGGGATTGGATGCCAGGCCATTTGAGAGGCTGGTAGAGCGCAACAGGCAAGAGATAAGAAAAATAAAAATACCGAAAAACCCGCCAAAGAAAATTCATGCAAGCCTTAGTGGCGACATAGGAGAGTGCGTTGCCGAGATAATAAAAAATGCAGACATGATCAGGGTTGGAAGCGCAAAGGAATATGTCAAGGCTGCAAGGCTGGCGTTCTTTGCTATGGAGGATGTGAAGCATGCCCTGATAAGGCTCAGGGAAGAAAACCCAGGCTATTATATGGAGCTTGCCAAAGAATTTGATTCTGAAGAACCCGAAAAGCTTAGAAATTCGATAATATATGACGAAAGCATAAAAAGCTTCGAACTAGGCAGCGAAGAGGAAAATAGGTATATAGGCAGCTTTGAGCTTTCGCTGAAAAGGAGTTTTCCGCCCAGAAGAAATTATAGGGAAGGGAGGCCAATAAAAGAAGGCCCCCTTAAAGACGCAGTTGCGATGGCAAGGCTTGCGCTTGAAAATAGGGAGAAGGTAAAGTTCTACCTTTTCAGGGATTATGATGTGCTTTACCAGCTCTATGCACATCTCCAAGTTATCTCGGAATTCAAGAATGAGGTATTTAGGCTTCGCTTTGATGAACTAGTCCTTCTTATAGAAGGGACACCACGAGCCGAGTACAGGATATCCCTTAGGAGGGATATAGAATCTAGGGCAATGGAGCTTTTCCCTGATCCTTTATTCATGAGCACTTCAAGAAACAGGGTTAATGTCCCATCTAAAGACAAAATAGAGATGGTATTTGGCAGGCTGCAGGAAGGCGAACACGTTTTCAGGCTGGGAAGCAGCATGAAAATGCTTAAAGAGGTTGACCAGACTATATCAATAGGGAACAATACTGACGTACTTGTAGTTCAGGATAACATAAGGCCTGGTTCGCATATATTCACACAGCTTTCCGACTACAACATTCCAGTAATTTCTTTGAACAGCAGCCTGTTCGGCAAGATAGAAAAATCCGGCACACTAAAGCTTAAAAAGATTGGTGATAAGATTGAAATTATACGTGATTAGGCATGGAAAGACACCCCAAAGCTGGGACACACTTGACTACCACAGCCTTCTGAAACTTATAAAGCTTCAAGACGATCCAGAGCCAGACATTGAATTTCTAAAATCCAATCTAGATGCCAATAAGGCTTTTAAGCTGTCTCCAAGGAAGATATACTCTTCTCCGCTAAAAAGAGCTTTTATGACTGCAGAGTATATATCCGGGATAACCGGCTCGGAAGTAATAAAAGTGGACGGCTTAAGAGAGGTATCTTTTGATAGGCTGCCAAAAGATGTTTATGATGCAGGAAAAGAAGCTGTAAGAAGCTATTTGGTAGCTGAAAGCCTGAAGGAAAATAGGGATTTAGATCTTGGGAGTTTTGAAGACGGCTCGATTCTGCTTACACATGGATTCTTCATGCGCCATATATATTCCAAAGCGTTCGGAATAGGCGTAGGTTCATTAGTAAGGAGCAGCTTATTCACAAATTATCTCTCTGGATTTGAGACAAGCAAAGGAAGTGCGATAAGCCTTCTTAAGAATTAGGTCACATCCTGTTACATTAGTAGAAGATTTTAAATAAGCGGTAAAGCAGCTTTGGGCAAGGTTTAAAAGAATGCAATGCGGAGTTTTAACTATGTCAGAATCGAAGAAGAAGCCCAATAATACTTATTATATAATAGGCGCAGCGGCAATAATAATTATAATAGCTTTGGCGGCATATTTTATCGTTGGCGCCAGCCCTCAAGTTGTTGCTGCAGGGGATAATGTTAGCGTTTATTATAGGGGCTCGTTCACCAACGGGACAGTTTTTGGCGACAATTTCAATTCTACGCCGTTGAACTTTACTGCAGGCTCAAGCGAAGTCATACCTGGGTTTAGCAATGCAGTCATCGGCATGAAGGCTGGCCAGACGAAGAATGTTTCGCTTCCTCCAAACGAAGCATACGGAGAATTCAACAAAAGCAAGGTAATAGACGTGCCTATATCGGATTTTGGCAACAAAACAGTTAAGGCAAATACGATAGTGACATCCAGCAGCGGAGCACAGGGAATAATAGAGTCCGTCAATGCAACAACTGCAGTAGTGAACCTAAATTCGCCGTTGGTTGGGAAGACGCTTGATTTTGAAATAAAACTTCTGGCTATAAAGAAATAACCCTTTTCAGGAACACGATATATTAAAGGCCGAATTTTATTCTCGTATTAGCCATGCATTCGCTTCGGTACGCAAGGCTTTTAGCTTTGATTTTTTAAGAACCTGTTAAAAGTGTAGGTGTAGCTTTGCCAAAGAACATAGTAGAAGCAGTGGGTGTAGTCAAAAGCTTTAAAACTTACGAGAATGGCACTGGCATTCTCGGATCGCTCAGAAGAAAATCGTTCATGAAAAAAGCCCTTAAGGGCATAAGCCTCAGCGTAAAGGAGTCGGAAATAGTCGCTTTGCTAGGCAGGAACGGAAGCGGCAAATCAACAATGATAAAGCTAATGAGCGGAATATTGTATCCTGACAGCGGAAGCATTGAAGTTTTAAACATGAATCCGTGGAAGGAAAGGACAAAGCTTGCAATGAATATAGGCGTAATCTTCGGTTCGACACATCCGCAGCTGTTTTGGGACTTGCCGCCGCTGGATACGTTCATATACGTGAAAGAAATTTATGGGATAAGACAAAGAGACTATGATTCCAGGCTGGCATACTTAAAAAGAATACTTAGCATAGGCAGGGTTTACAAGAGGCAGACTAGGCAGTTGTCCTTGGGAGAGAGGATGAAATGCGAGTTCGCAGCATCTATGCTCCATATGCCAAAGGTCGTTTTTATGGACGAGCCTACAGTTGGGGTAGACCTGCCTTCCAGAATAGCAATAAGTAGGGCAGTCATTGATCTCAGGGAAAAATTTGGCATAACGTTCGTTATTACGACTCACGTTGTTGACGACATAGCAATAGCCGACAGGATAATATTGCTCGACAAGGGAAAGAAGCTTTTCGACGGAAAGCAGGAAGAGCTCAAGAAAAGGTTTGGAAAGTACGCGATACTGGAGATCTATTTCAAGCCGGAAGCAAAGGTGGACTATGCGAAATACGGAGCTTTGGGAGAGGTTTTCTCCAAAAAGGACGGCTATATTGGATTGAAGGTGGATCCAAACATAACGAAGAGCGACGCGTTCACTTCCATATTCAAGGACGATGGCATAGAAGATTACAGGCTGTCCGAGCCAGGGCTAAGCAGCATACTTGAGAGCACTTACAAGCGCATAGACTCAAACAAAAGGCCTGAGAAATGAATAGCAAGTACTTTTCCGTATTCAAAGTTTTCTTGAAAAATGCAATTGCGTACAGGGCAGAGATAGCCCTGGATGCGACATTCTACATGCTAAGCGCGCTTGTCATGGTAATAGTATGGATAGCGGTTTATCATTTTTCTGACCTTACCAGCATAAGCGGGGTAACGATAAGCAGCATGACCGTTTACCTTTTTGCAATAGGAAGCATAGGCTTCATTTCATGGCCAGGAATAGCCAACGTGCTGGAATCTGACATGCGCAGCGGCGAGATAGCGAGCTCGCTGATACGTCCTATAAAATATCCTTATGAAGCCTTTATAAGGGAACTTACATGGAAAATCATATATTCTTTGGCTGGGACGCTCCCGATATTCATAATAATTTACGTAATCGCTGGATTGCACCTTACTGCAATGCAGGTCTTGATGCTTATAATAGAAATAGTGCTTGCCTACCTGATGATAAACTTCATAGGCTTCATAATAGGCTCGCTAGCGATATACATAACCGACATATACGGAATATTAAACGGAATTACATGGATGTTCTCGCTGCTTGGAGGCGGAATCATGCCGCTGCTGCTCTATCCTAAGCTAATCTACGGAATACTGATGCTTACTCCGTTCCCGTTTCTTTATTTCGTTCCTGGAGGAACGTTCACTGGAATAATACCTGCAGCGCAGCTGCCTGGGCTTGTTGCCGAAGAGGCCGTCTGGGCATTGGTGCTGCTTGGCATAGCGATTGTTGTATGGAAGCGCGTAAGCAGGGACATAAACGCAGTGGGTGTTTGAATGCTAGATGGCATATTTAGAAACCTGAAGATGTACAATGCGTCCCAGAAGGTGCTTTGGAA
>JAKBRD010000032.1 GCA_021834865.1 Microcaldota archaeon
AGCTCTTCGAGAGGCTCGGGATAGAACCTCCAAAGGGCGTTCTTTTGTACGGGCCACCTGGAACTGGAAAGACTCTGCTTGCAAAGGCAGTAGCCAACGAGAGCGATGCAAACTTCATAGACATATCGGGCCCTGAGCTGGTGAGCAAGTTCGTCGGAGAAAGCGAAGAGAGGCTAAGGAGCATATTCGACGAGGCAAAGGAAAAGGCTCCAACGATAATATTCATGGACGAGATAGACGCCATAGCTCCCAAGAGGGAAGAGGCCACAAATGAAGTGGAAAGGCGCATGGTGTCGCAGCTTTTGACGCTTATGGACGGCATGAGCTCAAGGGGCCAGGTAATAGTAATAGGTGCAACAAACAGGCAGAACGCCATAGACCCTGCGCTAAGAAGGCCCGGAAGGTTCGACAGGGAAATAGAAATCGGCGTGCCTGACAGGAATTCAAGGAAGGAGATACTTCAGATACACACAAGGAACATGCCAGTAGCAAAGGACGTCAGCGTGGATGATCTTGCCGACATGACGCACGGTTTTACTGGAGCTGACATAACATCTCTTGCCAGGGAAGCGGCCATGGCTACGCTTAGGAGGATACTTCCAAAGATACTGGACAAGAGGTCGGTGCCAAACGAGCTGCTGGTAAGCCTTGAGGTCACAAAGGAGGACTTCATGGAAGCATTCAACGGCATACAGCCGAGCGCACTGAGGGAGGTCTTCGTCGAGAGGCCAAACGTGCACTGGAACGACGTGGGAGACCTAGAAGAGGTCAAGGCCCAGCTCAAGGAAGCGGTAGAACTTCCGATAAAGAAGCCTGAAGCGTTTATCAAGATGGGCATAAGGCCAGTAAAGGGCGTTCTGCTGGTAGGCGCTCCCGGAGTTGGAAAGACAATGCTCGCCAAAGCCGTGGCTACCGAGCGCGAATCAAACTTCATATCGATAAAGGGCCCGGAGCTGCTCAGCAAGTACGTCGGAGAGAGCGAGAAGGCAGTAAGGGAGCTATTCAGAAAGGCCAAGATGGCTGCGCCGTGCATAATATTCATAGACGAGATAGATTCCATAGCCTACACTCGCAGCGGAGATGCTGGCGATTCGATGGTCACGGAAAGGGTAGTCGATACTTTGCTTACTGAGATGGACGGCTTGGGAGGGCTCAAGAACGTAATAGTAATAGCAGCAACAAACAGGCCAGACATAATAGACCCTGCGCTCATGAGGCCCGGAAGGTTCGACAAAATCATAGAAATACCGATGCCTAACGAGGCGGCAAGGCTTGAGATATTCAAGGTTCATATGAAGCGCATGCCGATAGCAAAGGAGGTGAGCATCGAGCAGCTCGCCAAATCTACTGAGGGCTATACTGGCGCTGAAATAGAGAACCTTACAAGGGAAGCTGGCATGAACGCCATAAGGGCCAACAGGAACGAGGTAACCAAGGAAGACTTCGAAAAGGCGCTTGAGGAAATAAGGCCTGCAATACCTAAAGAGCTATCAGAGCGCATAAAGCGCTTCAAGGATGAGCCCGAGAACATGTACAGATAGTAATAAAAGATTAAACGCCAATAGTAATGCGCGACGGCTCAAGGGCCAGCGTGCCCGATAAGCCTGCAGCGCAACGCTATAACACTATAGTCTATGTAAAAGTGAGAGATATGAAAATCGTTTATTCAGACCCGAAAAGCGGACGTACGGCTCAGTCAGAGCTGAGCTCAGACATGGTTGCGATGGTTATAAACAAGCGCATAGGAGACGAAATCGACGGAGCAGTCGTCGGCCTCAGCGGCTATACGCTAAAGATAACCGGCGGCTCTGACAAGAGCGGCTTCCCTATGGACAACAGCATACAGGGAACCGCAAAGAGAAGCGTTATGAAAAAGATAGCCGATGCCGGCAAGGACAAGGGAGAATACAGGCGCAAGACCGTAGCCGGGAGCACGATAAGCGAGAACATCGAGCAGCTCAACGCTGTAATAGTAAAATACGGCGACAAGCCGATAGAAGAGGTCTTCCCCAAGAAAGAAAAGGGCGAGGCCAAAGAGCAGGAGCAGAAACAATGAGCTTCTCCTCTTAACTTAAAGTGGTTTTTTGAATAATGGCATAAAGCAGAGCGTTCTGAACATAGGGACTTTGGGTCACGTCGACCACGGAAAGACGACAATAGTGGGCGCGCTTACCGGGATGTGGACTGACAGGCACAGCGAGAGCATAAAGAGGAACATGACAATAAAGCTGGGCTATGCAGACACCATAATCAAGAAATGCAATGGCTGCACCGGCCCGGAAGCTTATACCGTAAGCGACAAGTGCCAGGGCTGCGAAGGCAAGCCAGAGCCGCTTATGAGGATATCAATACTGGACGCTCCAGGGCACGAAACGCTAATGGCTACTGCCATAGCAGGAGCGAACATAATAAACGCAATACTATTCGTGATAGCCGCCAATGAGCCTTGCCCGATGCAGCAGACAAGGGAGCATCTGATGGTAATAAACCTGCTGGGCATAAAGCACGCAATAGTAATACAGAGCAAAGTTGACATAGTTGGAAAAGAAGCTGCAGTTAAGCACTACAACCAGATAAAAGAATTCCTCAAGGGCAGCGTAATAGAGGATGCGCCAATAATACCTGTTATAGCAAGCAAGGGCATAAACATAGACGTGCTTCTTGAGAAAATAGCCGAGCTTCCAAAGCCCGAGCACGACGCCAGTGCCGATCCGATAATGTACATAGCAAGATCATTCGACGTCAACAGGCCTGGCGCAAAGCCTGGCAGCCTCAAGGGCGGAGTTGTCGGCGGCACAATAATACGCGGCAAGATAAAGCTAGGCGACGAGGTAGAAATAAGGCCCGGAATAAGGATAATAGGAAAATCAAAGAAGGAGACTTACAAGCCTGTCAAGACCAAGGTCTCAGGCATAAGCAACGGCGAAATACAGCTAGAGGAAGCGTATCCAGGCGGCCTGATAGGGCTTTCAACAGAAATAGACCCATATTTTACAAAGGCCGACGGCTTGGTCGGAAACCTGCTGGGCAAGCCGGGGAAGCTGCCAGAAGTGCTTACAACGCTAACGCTCAAATATCATTCATTGAAGAGGTCAGACCTTCAGGAGCGCGGCATATCTGAAAATGAGCCGATGATACTTAGCATAGGCACACTCACAGTAGTGGGATACGTCAAGAGCGCAAAGCGCGATACGATAAAGCTAGAGCTGAAGCACCCTGTATGCGCGGAGAAAGGCTCAAAGATAGCCATAATGAGAAATGTCTCGCAAAGATGGAAGCTGACTGGCTACGGAATATCTGAATGATTTTTCATATGGTATTTTCATATGAAATCCTTGTCAGGCATTTCGTAATCCAATATCTCCTTTTCTGTAAAGAATATGGGTATCTCGTAATTGGCTGATTCGACAGAGTCGCTTGCATGGACTGTGTTGAAGTTTACGCTCATTGCAAAATCTCCTCTTATCGTTCCAGGCTCTGCCTTTGAGCCGTCTGTCGAGCCTATCATTTTCCTGACCACTGCTATGGCTCCGTTTCCCTCAAGCACCATCGCAAGCACAGGCCCAGATGTTATGTAATCTATAAGATCGCCATAAAAGGGCTTGCCCTTGTGCACGGAATAATGCCTTTCCGCAGTCTCAATGCTCACGTTGAGCATCTTCACGGCTGCGATTCTAAGCCCCTTCCTCTCGAATCTCGAAAATATCTCGCCCGTTATCCTTTTCATAACTCCATCGGGCTTTATCAAAACTAACGTCTTTTCTTTTGGCATGATTACACCTAAATTATCAAGGATTGGCTAATAAAATATAATAAACTGACGCGTCGGGCTAGCGGTATAAGCTTATATAAAGCGGGCCTATATACTTGCGCGGCGCAGCTATTTTCAATACAAACAAATGTTTCGCATTGGGATATCCGGCGCATACGCTGGAGTTTACCGTGGCGCTGGAATAAGAAACTAGCGTAAACGGCTTCTCTACAACTGCGAATGAGTATACGTTGCTTGAGTTTTGCGCAAAAGAGTACGTGAACTCCTCATTGCCGCTCAGCTCCGTATAATAATTGTAAGAAAACGACTCATCGCTGCTTTTGACTACGGTTCTGTTCTCCGGGCAAAAAATCTGGCTGGCAGGCACATTTATGATTCCGCTAACGTTTACTGGCGGCGTCCCTACAAAGAAGCGTATCGGAGGATTTATTACGACCGATGTCCTTATCATCTGGTTCAGGCTTGCTGAGTATGAGAGCGCGAAGATTAAGGCAAGAAGCAACGCCAGCGCAACGGCAGACACGATATAAAAGCCGTAAGCCGATTTTTTCCGGCTTTCTTCTCTTTTTGAGCTTTTGCTTTTTCTGGAAATGCCAACTGCGGACTTTTTCTTTGCCAAAGCAACACCCAAAACAATCAATTAACGAAAGAAAAATTTATATTGATTGCCCAGCAGCGCGCACGAAACCGCTTTTATATTTTCCTTCCATTTATATGCGGTGTAATCATGGAAATGAATGGATATCAGGAAAAAAGCGCAACGAGCGCAGTATATCCTAAGGTGTTGAACGGCGGGATATTTTATGCATGCATAGGCCTCTCCGGAGAGGTTGGCGAGCTCTTGAACAAGGTTAAGAAGATAGCAAGGGACAATGCGGAACCGGACAGGGAAGGCATCAAGCTTGAGCTGGGCGACATAATGTGGTACGTCGCAATGGTCGCAAAGGAGGCAGGGATAAGCCTTGACGAAGTTGCAATGTCAAACATAGAGAAGCTCGAAAAGCGCATGAGGAACGGCACGATACACGGAAACGGAGATGAAAGATAACAGCGAATGCCAAACGCTAAATAATTATAACAACAATAAGTAACTGCAGCCGAGTTTGTTTTCTATTGCAGAAATTTTGACCACAAAGAGGCACAACCAAATCTCAAAGAGGTGCATTTTCACGATAAGGCAGCCTATAATATGTGTGATGGGTCACGTAGACCACGGAAAGACAACCCTACTAGACAAGATTCGCAACAGTTCAATAACTGCCAGGGAAGCCGGCGGCATAACGCAGCATATAGGCGCAAGCGAAGTCCCTTTAGACGTAATAAACAAGATATGCAACGGCGTCTCCTTCGGAGCCTCCGAAATAAAGATACCTGGCCTGCTTTTCATAGACACTCCGGGCCACGAAGCTTTTACAAATCTCAGGAGGCGAGGCAGCAGCGTTGCGGATCTCGCGATACTTGTCGTTGACATAACCCAGGGATTCCAGCCGCAAACAGTAGAAGCCATAAACATATTAAAAGAATACAAAACCCCTTTTATAGTTGCTGCGAACAAGGTCGACCTTATAACAGGGTGGAGGCCCACAGGCCTTAGCAGCATAGCTGCAGCGATGAAAAAGCAGGACCGCAACGTACTGGAGATGCTCGAGGCCAAAATATACGAGCTCATAGGATCCCTAAGCTCATACGGTTTCAGCGGGGAGATATACAACAAGGTCGAGAGCTTCCAGAAAGAGCTTGCAATAGTTCCCATGAGCGCCAAGAGCGGCGAAGGCCTCGCCGAACTGCTGATGCTTGCCGTAGGCCTTTCGCAAAAATTCCTGGAAATGAAGCTAAACATAGAATCATCGGGCCCTGGCCGCGGGAGCGTAATAGAAAAGAAGGAGCTCAAGGGCATGGGAACAACTGTAGACGTTATACTTTATGACGGCTCGCTGCACGTAAACGACATTGTCGCTTTTGCAAAGCTTGACGGCTCGATAGCCACCACAAAAATAAAGGCATTGCTTAAGCCAAAGCCCCTGCACGAGCTCGTGGAATCGGCAAGCAAATTCTACAACGTGGATTCGGTCAGCGCAGCCTCAGGTATAAAAATAAGCGCGATAGGGCTTGAGGATGCAATGCCCGGGACTCCTATAATAGAAGTAAACGACTCTAACTTCGAGAAAGAAATCGGCTCGGAGCTTACGGATGTCTTCAAGACAGACGGGGTCGGCATAGTGCTCAAAGCCGATTCCATAGGCAGCCTGGAGGCACTTTCAAAGCTCCTAGCTTCCCAGGGAGCAAAAATAAGCAAGAAAGGCATAGGTGAAGTAACCAAGAGGGACGTTATGGACGCCTTCGCCATGAACGCCGTAGATCCTATATATTCGGTAGTGCTGAGCTTCGGGGTGCCGGTCGAAGCCGATGCTGAAGCAGCATTGTCTGCCAGCAACGTCAAGCATATAGGCGGAAACATAATCTACAAGCTAGTCGATGACTACAAGGAGTATGTCGATTCCATAAAGCGCAACCGCACTGCAGAGATACTAAAGCGCATAACCATGCCTGCAGAGGTTGAGGTGTTGCCAAACAGCTGTTTCAGGGTTTCACATCCTGCAATATTCGGTGTTGAGGTAATCTACGGCGCTATAAAGCCAGGCATACAAATGGTGAACGAGGAAGGAGAATTCGTAGGCAAGCTGAAAGGTGTTCAGAACGACGGAACGCCACTGGAATCTGCCAAGAAGGGCGAGAGCGTGGCCGTTTCCATGGATGAGCCTACATTCGGAAGGCAGGTAAAGGACGGGCAAAAACTCTATGCAAGGCTAAACGAATTCGACGTGAAGATGCTTAGCTCTGAACTTGCCTCATCGCTAAGCGAGGATGACAAGGCTCTGCTCGCAAAAACCCTTGACCTGCAAAAGAAAAAAAGATGAGCATGACTTATTCTTAAATGAATATTTTATATATTAAAATATATAAAAAATTAATCAAATAAGAGAGAAAAGCCCAATATACAGGCGCAAATTTTTATCGATGTAAAAGAAATTTTGCGCCCTATTTAAAGAAATAGGCGGAGACAGCTTATTCAAAAACAACGCTTTTTAGCTTGCAAAGTGATACTATGAGTTCTAACAAAAACATAAGGGTAGCTGAGGGATTTTCAACTGTGGTGGCCGAGCAGCCAGTAGAATACGTCGAGCGCAAGGGCATTGGCCATCCGGACAGCCTTATAGACGGCATAATGGAAAGCGTAAGCACCGGCCTTTCAAATGCATACATAGATTCGACGGGCAAGATACTCCATCACAACGTAGACAAGGGCCTGATAATAGGTGGATCTTCTGACGTTAGCTTCGGCAACGGGTCGATAACGAAGCCAATTGAGGTAATACTCGCAGGGAGGGCGGCGCGCTCGTACCAGGACATAAGCATAGACGTTGACGGCATAGCGATAAAAGCAGCAAAGGACTATCTGCGTGAGCATACCCGTTTTCTTGATGTGGAAAACGAAGTATTGTTCCAGTCAAAGATACTCAAGGGCTCCGCGGATCTAAGCGAGATATTCGACCGCAACACCGACGTGCCGCTGGCTAATGATACCTCTTTCGGCATAGGCTTTGCTCCATTCACAAAGGCGGAAAAACTGGTTCTGGAAACAGAAAGAATGCTAAACTCCCCAGAATATAAGAAAAGCCACCCTGAAGTTGGCGAGGACGTAAAGGTCATGGGGATAAGGGACATGGATGACATAAGCCTTACTGTAGCCATAGCATTTGTTTCTGCAAAAATACAAAGCCCAGACGACTATTATAAGAAAAAGGAAGAGGTAAAAAACGACATAACCTCATTCGCGAAGAAATTGGTTGGGAACAATGTGGACGTCACATTGAACAACGGGGACAGCAAATCCGGAAAAGTGTACATTACAAAATCCGGGCTTAGCTGCGAGTCAGGAGACGACGGATCCGTAGGCAGGGGCAACAGGGTAAACGGCCTGATAACTCCTTTCAGGCGCATGAGCCTGGAGGCAGCGGCTGGCAAAAACCCCGTAAACCACATAGGGAAGATATACAACGTCCTTGCAAAGGAGATAGCGAATGACATAGTGACACTATACCCTCAGGTTAAGGAATGCAACGTTTCCATAGTTTCGCAGATAGGCAGGAAGATAGACGATCCGAAGCACTTGGACGTTAAGATAAGCACTGAAAAGCGCGAGGAACTGGACAACATAAGGAAAAAGGTAAACGACATAGCCGAGCAGAGCCTTGAAAACATAGGTTATCTCACGCATGAGATAATATCCGGGAAGCACAGCATGTTCTGACTGCAAAAGCGCAGCCAGAACAGCACTGCCTTACCTACAAAAACTGTTCAGCCGTACAGGTCGGACTTGCATGTGACTCCAGCAGGCACCGAATAGTTTATACCGAAGAAAGCCAGTGCTCCCGTGTCGTAGCAATCGCCATTGTCTACTTCATTCTTCAGGTTCGCTATGGCGGTCTGGTTTATTGTATATTTGTATCCCAGCACCGGCACTTGCACTGTGCCGTTTGAAGAGGTATAGTTCAGGTTGCCTACTTTGTTTCCGTTAACATACGCTAGGCTGCATGGGGATCCCAAAGCTATATTCGATACTATGCCGCTAAGCACGGATTCGTTCGCATGTGTTCCGTTTGTGAAAGCCCTTATCATAGGGCACGCATATCCGACTCCCAGCGTTCTTGCGCTTGAATTGTTGTTGGTTATTGCAGGCCCTATGCGCGTCGTGTTGGACGGCTTCTGCAGTACTGCTGCGCTTAGTATTATTCCAACCAAAAGGATAGCAAGCACAGACGGTATTATCATCTTCCTGAACCCAGCGCTTCTCTGCTCTACTACGTTGGCCTTAGCCTCAGAAAGCTTGTAAAACTTCACTTTCTTGTAATGCGGGTTGTCTACCTGTTCTACCATTGACATGTTTTCCAATTCGGACATGTGCTGGCTTACTGTCGCCTTCGAAAGCCCGAGCACGGCGCTTATTTCTGTAACCGTCATCGGCTTTTCCCTCAAAAGCTTGACGATTTTGTTCTTTGTTCCAAAAGTCTTTGACATTCTTACACCGATTAATATCTGTAATGCTATATTAATTAAGATTTTGAGAGGATTAGGTTTTTGTTAGGTTTTACGACGTAAAATAAAACCTAACATTTCCTGTAAAAAGTAAATCTCTATACCCAAAGATATATGGACCCGAAAATGGGAAATCAGAA
Organism: Microcaldota archaeon; assembly: GCA_021834865.1. The sequence goes on from JAKBRD010000032.1 coordinate 9,010, forward strand.
TGCTTTGGAAATGCTGTGCATTCTTGTCCCGTTCTCTTTTTCCTTTATTCTGGTTACTGCTTCTGGAACATAGTTGGCTATTATGTGTCGGTCTATGGCTGTGAACTTATCCCAGCTATC
>JAKBRD010000033.1 GCA_021834865.1 Microcaldota archaeon
TATGCAGGGAGAGAGATTTGAACTCTCGAACCCGCTAGGAGAACAGGCCCTGAACCTGTCGCATTTGACCAGGCTTTGCTATCCCTGCACTGAAGCGCATAAAATTTACATACACAAAGTATAATTAGCTAACGCATGAGCTGCGTTTTGCTGCACGAAAAGGCTTTATATGTTGAATTTTAATGCCACAGTGTGAGTGATGTGTACCAATCACCAAAATCTGCGTGAAGTTAATCCACTTGTTCAGCTTCCGCGCTCTCGTTTTTATATTTTTCAATGCAAATGAATCCAGTACTTATAGGTACGCTATGCACGCTTGATGATGATTTTATGATAACGACGAAATATGTAAGAGACCATATACAGGAGATAAGGGCTTCGCTGGAGAAAAGGCGCAGCAATTACCCCATAGACGATTTGCTCAAGCTCGACGAGCAGTGGAGAGCCTCCAAGACTGAGCTGCAGGAAATGCAGACGAAAAGGAACAAAATCAGCATGGAGGTTGCAAAGCTCAAGAAAGAGGGCAAGGAAGCAAATGAGCAGATAAAGCAAGTTGCGGATATGAAAGAGCGCATGCAGGAACTCGAAAAGGATATTGACGGAATGCAGAAAAAAATCGAGAACCTTCTCTTGAACATGCCGAACGTGCTGCACGAAAGCGTGCCATACGGTGCGAGCGACGAAAACAACGTAGAGATACGAAGATGGGGCGACGCTACAAAACGGATAGACAAGGGCCATGAGGAAATATTAGGAAGCATGGGATTGATAGACATAGAGCGTGCAGCCAAGATTTCCGGGGCAAGATTTTATTTTCTTAAGGGAGACATTGCGCTGCTCGAGCACGCACTGATAAGCTTCGGGCTTGACGAACTCTCTAAGAAGGGTTATACTCCGATAGCACCGCCGCTGATGATGAAAAGGGAGTATTACAAATCTGTAACTGCGCTTGGAGATTTCGAAGAACAGCTGTACAAGGTAACCGACCCTTCTGACGTCAATGACATCGGCGATTATGAAAAGATGGAAGAAGACCTTTACATGATATCCACTGCAGAGCATCCAATGGCTGCGATGCATGCTGGCGAGGTTTTCAGCGCGAAGGAGCTTCCGCTCAGGTATGTCGGGATAAGCCCTGCATTCAGGAGAGAGGCAGGATCGCACGGAAAGGATACAAAGGGCATATTCAGGGTGCATCAGTTCTACAAGCTGGAGCAGTTCATATTTTCAAAGCCTGAAGACTCGTGGAAGTATTACGACGAGCTGCTCGCCAATTCCGAGGATCTTGTGCAGAAGCTCGGCATACCTTACCACGTCATAGACATATGCACCGGGGACATAGGAGTAGTTGCCGCAAAGAAGAATGACATAGAAGCTTACATGCCGGGGCAGGGAAAGTACAGGGAGATAGTATCGTGCTCGAACTGCACGGACTGGCAGAGCCTGAGGCTTGACATAAAATACGACGAAAGCGGGGAGCGCAGGTATGTACATACGCTTAACAGCACTGCCCTGGCGATTTCAAGAATCATAGTTGCCATAACCGAGAACTATTACAATGGAGACGGGACTATAACCGTGCCGAAGGTGCTTGTGCCGTATATGCACAAGGATGTTATAGGCAAAAAGGAGTAGTATTTTATTGCTTACATGAGAAAGGATAGCGCAGCCCTGCCGCCTCGGCTTATTGGCTTAATTGCAGGGCTTGCGGAATTGCAGTGCTTTTGATGAAAGAGGAATACCACATAAAGAAGGAGCTCAAAAGGCTCGCTTCGGTGAAGGGCTCGGGCACTGAGCTCATAAGCGTTTACGTGCCTCCGGGCTTCCCGATAAGCGACGAGGTAGCGAAGCTCAGGGACGAGCACGGCCAGGCTTCGAATATAAAGTCAAAGACAACAAGGCTTAACGTGCAAAGCGCGCTGGAAAAGATAATGCAGTACCTTAAGATGTACAAGATAGCGCCGAATAAGGGGTTGGCAGTGTTCTGCGGAAACATAAGCAACGAGCAATCAAAACCAGACATAGAGCTTTTCTCGATGGAGCCCCCTGAACCGATAAAGGTAAACATATATCGATGCGACTCTACGTTCCTTTTGGAGCCCATAGAGCGCATGATGGAGACAACGGACAAATACGGCATAGTTATAATGGACGGCAGCGAGGCAACAGTTGGCATTCTAGCCGGATCGCAGTTTATAGTTGACAAAAAGCTCAGGTCCTTTGCACACCAGAAGGTGCACAAGGGAGGCCAGTCGGCAGCAAGGTACGACAGGGCCAGGGAGGAAAGCATAGACGATTATTACAAGGCCGTGGCAGAGGCCATAAACGACCTTTTCATAAAGCACGAGTTCAAGCTCAAGGGATTGGTGGTAGGAGGCCCAGGGCCTGCAAAGGAGGACTTTGTCAAGTCCAAGAACCTAAACTACCAGATAAAGGTGCTTGGGGTTTTCAATACAGGATATACCGACGAGAACGCAGGTTTCAGGGAACTGCTGGAGCAGGCAAAGGAGCTGCTCTCTGAGCAGCAGGCCATACAGGAGCAGAGGATAATGGGAAAATTCCTTAGCGAGATATCGAGGAACGGGCTCGCGACCAACGGCTACGAGAAGGTGAAGAAGGCTTTGCAGTCGAACAACGTGGCAATGCTCATAATAAGCGAGGACCTGGAGCTCTACAAGGTGCACTACAAATGCAATACCTGCAGCGCTGAGTTCGACGCCCTTGAGCAGGGAAACCAGAGGCAGACCAAGCACGATGACGGAGGCAACCTCACGGTAGTGGAGGAGCACGACGCCGTTGAAGAGCTTGTAGACATGGCCGACAAGCTAGGGGTTCAGATATCGTTTATATCAGCCGACAGCCAGTACGGAAATGAGCTCCTGCTTGGATTCGGAGGCATAGCTGCACTGCTAAGGTACAGGTAAACGCATAAGAATCAGTTATGGATGCAAGAATGGAAAATCTTGCATCGCGGCTTATTTTTCTTTTTCTTTTGGGATAAAGAATATGGGCTTTTACTGGCTTTTTTCATCGGCCCAGACAAACTTGTATACGTTGGCGCTCTCCTTTACCATTGCAACAGGCCTCTGATTCCTGGAATCGTTCTCCAGAAACTTATCAAGCTGCCTGTTTTTTATTGCTCTTATAGGATTTATCATAAACAACACCGATTCAATGCTTCGAAGAAGCCATGTATTTCTTTATTACCATCAGCTGGAGCCTTTCGAACTGCTCCTTTATTTCAGGGTCGCTTTCCATAAGCTCCATTACGGACCTTGAAAGCCTTCCCCCGAACAGATTTAGAGTTTTCATTTCATCGCGTTTTTGAGTTTCATTGCGCTGACGAACCTGCCATATTGCTGGCCTGCAGCCTTGGGCATCTTCTGCTCCATTTCCGAATACTGGACATCCTTGAACTTTGCAAGTACGCTGTAGCCTATCGTGCCTTCCCTGACCCTGACCTCTTCAAGGCCTTCTATGCTTATTAGCTTGCTCGCAAGCTCGTTTGCACTGGTGCCATCCTTGGGCTTTATGAAGAAGAACCCGTGCATGTCTTCTGAAACGACATCAAGACCATACCTTCTATAGTTATTCTTTTTATTTCCATTCATTATATTCGCCTTAAGAAGTTAAGCATGAATGAAGAAACAGAAGCGAAAAGCGACATGCGCTTTTTAGGGGTGGGAAGCCAGAGGGCATTATTGGTGGGGTAAAACTCGGGATAAGAAAAATCGTAACTTGATGTTTCTGATTTCTCTTCCATTTTTCTACCCCCTGGCTCAAGTAATATTAGGACCTTTCTTGAATAAATAGCCTACCGCAGAAATATATATAAAATTATAACAATATAGCCAAAATACTAATAAAAATTTATATTAATAACTATTTATAATAAAAATGATACTGATTTATAGTTATATTTTCAAAAGAATATTAGAATTGCATAAAATTAAAATATTAGAAGCTTATATAAATATTATAATATAAAGCAATATGGTGTCGATGTGCCCAAGCGTAGTGCGAAAGAGGTGCCAAAAAATATAAAAGCTGCTTTCGAAGAGCTGAAGAAAAAGCTCCAGGGGCATCTTTCTCTCGTCGAGATAAAGGGAAAATACTACGTAAACGAAACAGCCACGCAATTTTCTGAAGAGAAGGAGAGGAAGGTAACTGTCTCGAGATACCTAGGGAAAATAGAGCCTGATGGCAGTTTCACCGAAGCAATGCACAGAAAGAAAGAAACAAAGGTAAAGAGCATAAGGGAATTCATAGCCGCAAAGAGATTCGAATCCAAGGAAAACGATTTATTGTATCCTGACGGCATAGATCTCAAGCTGCTGGAGATGCTTAGCGCCAACGGCAGGGCTGCAGTAATGGAGCTTTCAAAAGCCCTCGGGCTGAGCCAGGCAGCATGCAAATACAGGATACAAAGGCTGGAAAGGAGGTACGGCATAAAATATACCGTAGAGGTCGGCCCAAGGCCCTTCAATTTCTTCAGGTATGTGGCATTGGTAAAGCTAGGCAGGGACAAGCCAGATATGGAAGCGTTGAGAAAGGTAATAGCAAGAGAGCCGCTGGTGCAGCTGGCCCTGGCGCTTAAAGGCAGCCACGACCTTTTTCTTTACATGCTTGCTGAGAATACGCAGCTTCTGGAAGATGCGATATACAGGATGAGGTCAGATCCGACAGTTTTAAGGTATAAGGCATATTGGAATGTTACATATGTATCGTATGCATATGGCTATTTGCCTACCAGGCAGGAGTTTATAGAAACGCTAGAAGAGAAGGTCTGGCGCAGGAGCAAAGAGCATCCTAGAAGGCTTGCGGGCCAGCTCCTTGAAAGAGAATATCTTGTATTGAGAGAGCTCAACAAGGACGGCAGGATAAGCTTTGCCGATTTGGACAAAAGGTTAAACCTTAATCCTGGCGCATCCGACTACACGTATAACAGGCTGGTTGAAAAGGGAATGATTAAAAGGATAACAATAAATATGGAGAAGCCGCAGATGAAGTATCCCGCCCTTTTCATAGTAAAACAGCCAGACATAAACACTTTCAACGTCCACAGGAACGAGTTTATGGCAAAGCTCATCTCCCTGCCGGAAACCCCTGCCAATACAGTAAGCCTTAATGGCGACATCGGCGCCCCTTATGGGTTTATAGCAATAATGCCTATCTACACAACCACAGAATCTGCAATAAAAGCGATTTCCGACATGTCAAAACAAAGTCCAAAAGATATCAAGGACTACGTAATAACAGATACCATAATAGGCTCTTTGGGCTTCAGAAGAGCACCGCCAGAAATGACTAACCAGTATAAAAGCCTTAAGGAAAATCAGGAATTAAAAGAATTAGGAAAATCTTAAATCAATATTTCTTCAGTATCTTTATTCTCCGCCGCAGCCTCCTACCATATTATCACCATATCTTTACAATTCATAGGAAAATGGAACAGACGCATTTAAATACCTTTTTGCAATTCTGTGTGTAGAAATGTAAACTAGAAAAAGATGATCATCCAGCATTATACAAAGCACCGGCAGCACAAATCAGATCATTGCGCCTTCATGCTATAAAACTTCTATTGAAAATTTAAGGTTTGCCTGAATATGCAGGCAAATGGCCATCAAAGCGGCAGAACCTGATACCTTTAGGATATCTGGCTCGCTATGCCGCATTCCAGCAAACTTGTTGAATTTCCATAGAAATAAAGCGCGTCAGGCTTTATTACCGTCTTAGTGAAAGTGCTGTAGTTTACGAATATGCTGGGATGGCTTGTGCTGAACGCGGTGCAGTTGCCTATGGCTCCGGTAGTTGTCGTTGCGTTAGGGCCAAGAGTGGCTGAAGTGCACGACGTCTGGTTTATTACGAAGTAGTGTATCTGGGAGTAGCTCTTGTGTATGGCGCTCTTTCCTGCAATGGCTTCCACCATGGCAGTGGAGCAGCCTATCACATCAGAAAATGAAGTGTTGGTAGTGTATGTGGCGTATACGCCTATGGCGTTGGCGCTTTCAAAATTATGCTCAAATGTTGAAAGGCTAGCCTGCGGGGATGGCGGAGCCTGGGGCCTTATGCCGAAAACTATGGCTCCTGCGAATATTATCACTATTATTATGGCCCCGATTATGGCAACGTATTTCTTGGAATTGTCTGCTGGCGCGTCCTTTTGCTTTGCAGCCGAGCTCTTGCGCGGCTTGCGCTCCTGTGCATTGCCCTTCTTCTCCGAATCGTTCTTTGATGCCAGAAAAACACCTTATTGCTTTGATATTGCCTGCTTCAGCATGGTATTGAGATAGCAGTCTGCACCAGTGGCTGACGGCCCTGAAGCGTACAGCACAGTGCCATACATGCCCTTGTAGCTTACGTAGCTTGAATTGGCCTGGTCTATCTGTATTAGCGGAGTTCCTGAGCCAAGTATGTCGTTGTAGCATGCCGAGCCGCTGCTCGAGCTTGTAACATTGCTCACGGTGCACGTATAGTTCTGCACAGCTATTATGCCTGTGCGCTTGCCTGCGTTCTTGAGCGTCTGCTCGAGCGACCCTGCACATCCTAGCGAGCCGGAGCTTATTCCGCTCAGGCTGAGCGTGTTTGTGCCGTTTATGGCTATAAGTACGGTATTGCTTGATGCAGCGCTAGCCATGAACGAGCTTACTGGCAGGAATGAGGATGCAGAGCTCGCTATGCTGTAGGTTATTGCAGCGTATATGAGCCCTAGCACTAGCAATCCTATGAACAGGAATAGCCATGCCCTCTTTACCCTTTTGCTGTTCCTGAGCTTGCGCTTGTGCGAAAGCCTTGCATACGTAAGGCCGTAGAACACAAGTATCAATGCGAGCGCTATTATGAAGGATATGAGCGCAGCGTAGAATGGAGCGCTGGCTTCCTTTGAGGCTATGCCTGCAGAGCTGCCGTACAGCATTGCTGATACGAGGCCGCCGTCAACGCCCTTCACGAAAGCTGCGAGGCTTAGCGGCGCAGGCAGAGAAGAGGCCTTGCTCGAGAGCGATGAGCTGCTCGCCATAAGCGATTCTATCTCGCTCTTGTTCATCTTCCCTGAGCTTATTTCAGAGCTGAGCTTCTGCTGCTGGAGTGCAAGGAAAGAGGCTTTCTCCGGAGGCACTTTGTAGTCCAGCTGCTTGAGCGTTATTGTTGCAGTCGAATTCTGCATGCTTGCAAGCAGCTCGTCGTATGGCAGCAGCAGCGTTGACGTCAGCCTGGACACGTTGCCCATCTCAGAGCTTATGACAACATTAGCCTTGCTCACATTTTGGTATATGCCTGCGCTCAGCACGCTCGACATCTCCGACTTAAGGGAAGAAAGCATGTAAGACAATGATGAATTTGATATCTTCGAAAGCGCGAATGTGGCATTTGACACCGTAGAGTTGTAATTTGGAAGCGTAACGTTCAGGAAAGCGTCAAGCGCAGTGGTGTTCTGCTTTATTATCACAGGCTCTATGTAGCTCTCTGCTGTTGTGGTGGCATTGTCGGCGTAGGACTGTATTGTCTTGTTGTAGACTGGAAGCGAAAGCAGGCCAGAGACCTGTGAATAGGCATTGTTTAGCGTAGTGGAATTGAAAGTAGTATATTCGCAGTCGCCTATATCCTGGCAGTAATACGGCATGTTAGGGCTGTTCTGCGCATAATTCTGGCAGTTTGCCAGCAATGATGGGTTGAAACTCGAGGGCAGCGGAAATATCGGATTGCTCGGCATTGTCTCCTGTATTTTTGTAAGATTTCCTATATCTTTCAGCATTCCCTCGACATTGGAATAGAAATCGCTTGAATTAACCGTTGAAACGAGATTGAAGAAGCTGCGGTAGCTGTTGTTCATGTTTATGTACTGATCTCCGAAGTCGCGTATTCCTGCAATCAGCGGGCCAGACTCTCCGCTATAATTGAAAAAGCTCTTCCTGCACTCCGGGACTGTAAAGCACGCCTGCGTTGCGGTGTTGTTGGTCAAGTTTGTGATATTGAGAAGGTTAAGCCTACCTACCCCAGTTTCTATTAGGCAGTCTGCCAGGGGAGGATTGGCCTGTTTTTTGTAAAGGGCCATCGTCGAGTTTATCTTATTTATAAGCGACGAGCTAGGAGAATATTCTTTTTTCAGGTATGGCGAAAGTATTGAATACGCTGTTGCGTTGCTTGTGACTATTGAATAGCGCCCATTGGTAGTATTTATCAATATGTTCTGCGAGCTGCTTATGTGCATGAGCGCATAGGTTCCTGTTCCATAGCTTATATTCGCGAACGTAGAATTTGCTATTACCGAATTCGGCACATAAGAAGATAGATATGACGATAGCTGCGGAGAAGTTCCGGCAGCGGACATACCTACGAGAAGCATCAACAACAGAGGAACGTAAACGTAACTACGCATGGTCGCACCGTGTAATTATTCCGAAGCAATATTTATAAAGATATCACGCAGTGTTAGGAAAAATTTTCCATAGAAAAAAGCTCACGCTTGAATGCAGGGAAATAAAAAGAATAAGAAAATGGGAAAGGCAAAATGCCTTTCTAAACCACTTGTTGTGTCAAGCTAATGCGATTAGCTCGTGCTTGCCGATGCGTACAGGTCCTGTATGAACTTGTTTGCTTCCGCAGTTGTCTGGTTGGCGTAGTATCCGGCTATCAAGACCCTGTTTGATCCGAATGCCTGCAATACCGGTGCGCTCGTTGGCGTGAATGTCACGTTGTTCGCTGCCTGCACCTGTGCGCTCAGCCCGTTGACGAAGCCGCTTCCTATCAATATCAGGTTGCTGCTCGGGTTTGCTGTGCTGTTCAACACTACCAGAGGCGATGTTGTCAGGTTCTTCAGCAAGACCGGAGTCGTTGCGCTTGATACTG
>JAKBRD010000034.1 GCA_021834865.1 Microcaldota archaeon
CTATGCTTACTTCGTTTCCTTTAGTCTCTTCGGACTTTTCGACGTCGATTTTGAGCGTGCCGTTTTCCATCTTCGCCTTGGCGCTCTTCGGTTTTATCTTCTCCGGCAGCGGTATGCTCCTGTAGTAGCCCATCTGAGCCCTTTCCTTCGAATAATAGCCGCCCCTGCGCTCCTCCTTTTCCTCGTTCTTTTCGGCTCTTACCTCTATGTTGTCACCCAGCACTTTCAGTTTTATGTCCTTTTTGTCGATCCCTGGCAGGTCTATCTTTATTGTATATGAATCTCCGTTGTCTATGATGTCTGCATCAGGTGTTTTGTAGCTGGAAAAGTAATTGTTCAGCAGCTTGTACGGCATCTTCATCGCGTAGTCGAAAAAGTCATCCATCCTGTCCAGCGCCTCAAAGGGCCTGTAGATGTCTAGTCTCCTTTCCTTTTCATTCCTGGTCTTTTCGTCCTTCTCCATTTTCTCACCTTTTGTCAATTTTTATTTGACATATCCAATTATATTATAATTAAACCGAAAATTATTTATATCTTTTGTTTCATAAATTTATCTGCGATTGCATGCGGATAGTTATAAAGAGTGTTGAAAGAGCTTCAAACAAGACCCCTACGGGATTTGTGAAATGGCTCTGCGAGGTCTTGGACCTGGCAGAGAACAACGAAAGCGCCAAAGCCCTTGATCAGCAGATACTGGAAAAGCTAATAGTGGCGTCAAGGCTTAACACAGGGATAACAAGCTCAGAGATAGGAAAGAAGGAGGGAGTAGCCAGGAGCACAGTCATATACCATCTCAATAGGCTGATAAACAGCGGGCTCGTCACGAAAAAAGGGAGAAAATACTATCTGCGGGCTATAGATGTGGCATCAACCATAAAGGAAATAGAATATGACATAGACAGGGAGTTTTCAAGGATGCACGATGCGGCGCAAGAATTTGACCGCATGCTCATGGAGCAAATGCGCGAAATGCAATCAAAGAAAAAAATGCAAAAAGGTGAATCAGGGAATGACTGATGAAAAAAATGGCAAGGAAAACGTCAACGCCCCCGACAAGGATGCAGACAACTCTTCGACAAAAGGGAAAGATGCCGTGACAAAAGCGGAATACGATGAGCTCAAGGAAAGGATGCTTCGCTTGGCGGCCGAATTTGACAACTACAAGAAGCGCTCCTCTGCCGAAGTGGCCAACGCAAAGAACGTGGGAAAAGCAGAGATGCTGAAGAGAATGCTCCCGGTTCTTGACGAATTCGAACTGGCAATGATATCTTCTGCTAAAAGCCAGGATGAAAACCTTTCGAAAGGTGTTAAAATGGTATACGCCAACATGATGGACGCATTGAGGGCCGAAGGGCTTAGCGAATTGGAGCCGAATGGCAAATACGATCCGTACACAGACGAGATAATAATGGCAAGGGAAACAGACAAGGAGCCAGGCACCGTTCTGGAAGTACTGAAGAAAGGCTACAAAATGAACGGCATATTGGTGAGGCCTGCTTCTGTGATAATATCAAAAGAGCCTGAAGCCAAGCCAAATGGTGCACATGTGGAATCTCATGAAGCACAAAAGAATAAGGAAAATGACAAAGAAGGCAAATGAAGAAATCCGAATTTAAAATAACAAAAAATGGAAAAAAAAACGCTAAAAGGTGTAAAAATGAAAATAATAGGAATAGATCTTGGAACATCCAACTCTGCTGCGGCTGTGCTTGAAGGCGGAAGGCCTACAATAGTTCCCAGCAGCGAGGGGGCTTCGCTATACGGTAAGGCATTCCCCAGCTATGTGGCCTTTACTAAGGACGGCCAGCGCCTGGTCGGGGAACCTGCAAGGAGGCAGGCCGTTGCGAATCCTGAAGGCACTGTAACTGCGTTCAAGAGGAAGATGGGTAGCGATTACGTATACAAAATATATGGAAAAGACTACAAGCCGCAGGAGCTTTCGGCTTTGCTGCTGCAGAAAATAAAGAAGGACGCCGAAGCGTTCTTGGGCGAAGAGGTAAAGAAGGCCGTTATAACTGTGCCTGCATACTTCAACGACAACCAGAGGCAGGCGACCAAAGATGCTGGTGCCATAGCAGGGCTAGAGGTGGTGAGGCTTGTCAATGAGCCGACCGCGGCGTGCTTGGCATACGGGCTCGACAAGGCCGACAAGGAGATGAAGATTTTGGTATACGACCTCGGCGGCGGAACTCTTGACGTTACTATAATGGAATTCGGAAACGGCGTTTTTGAAGTCAAGTCGACAAGCGGAGACACCCAGCTAGGCGGAACAGACATGGACAATGCAATTGTCGAATTCCTAAAATCCGAGGTTAAAAACCAGTCCGGAGTGGACATAAGCAACGACATGCAGGCAATGCAGAGGCTCAGGGAAGCAGGGGAAAAGGCTAAGATTGAACTGTCTACAGTACTCACTACCGAAGTCAACCTTCCATTCCTTACGCAGAAGAATGGCCAGCCAGTGAACTTTACATACCAGTTCACCAGGGCCAAGCTCGAAAGCCTTGTAGTGCCGATAATAGAGAGGTCGACAAAACCTGTAATGCAGGCATTGAAAGACGCAAAGCTTGAGCCAAACGCCTTGGACAAGGTTATACTTGTCGGCGGCCCTACAAGAATGCCGATAGTGCAGAGATATGTGGAGCAGCTCCTAGGAAAGAAAATAGAAAGGGGAGTAGATCCAATGGAAGCAGTGGCGCTTGGTGCTGCAATACAAGCTGGAGTCCTTACCGGAGAAGTAAAAGACATACTTCTGCTCGATGTAACGCCACTAACGCTAAGCATAGAGACATTGGGCGGGGTTGCGACTCCAATAATAGACAGGAACACCACAATACCTGTCAAGAAATCTCAGATATTCAGCACAGCTGCAGACTTCCAGACTAGCGTTGACATACACGTTGTGCAGGGAGAGCGTGCGCTTGCCAAGGACAACATAGACTTGGGCAAATTTACGCTGACTGGCATACCTCCTTCAAGGCGTGGGGTGCCGCAGATAGAGGTCACGTTCGACATAGACGCGAACGGAATACTGCACGTAACTGCCACGGACAAGGCCACCGGAAAGGCCCAGAGCATGGACATCGTAGCACCGCACAAGATGAACAAGGAAGACATAGAAAAGAAAATGAACGAAGCAAAGCAGTACGAGGAGCAGGACAAGAAGCTCAGGGAGCAGATAGAGATAAAGAACAGCGCAGAATCTCTTGTGTTCACGGCCGAGCATACATTGGAGGAGTTCAAGGACAAGGTAAAAGATGAACAGAAAGACAAGGTAAACAAGGCCAAGGCCGCGCTGGAAGATGTCCTGAAAACCGACAACTACGACGAAATAAAGGCAAAGACAGAAGACCTGAAGAAGGCACTTGAAGAGATAGGCTCTTCGCTATACGGTGCAGCCTCGCAGGGCCAGCAAGAGGGAGGCCCTTCTGATGGAAATTCAGGACCAGATAACCAGCAGGGCAATGACGGAACCAACGATGGGGCCGGGCCCACTGATGCGGATTTCAAGGTGAAATGAACGGCAGAGAGCAAAACATGGGCTTTATGCCCATGCAAAAATGTTTATAAATAACCTGCGCAAAATAAGAGAAACCTATCGGGTAGTGAGAAATGGCAAAGGATTTTTACGACGTTCTTGGAGTAAAGAAGGGGGCCTCTCTAGATGAGATAAAGCAGGCTTACAGGAAGCTAGCACTGCAGTACCATCCCGACAGGAACAAGAGCAAGGAAGCGGAAGAAAAATTCAAGGAGATAAACGAAGCTTACGCTGTGCTTAGCAATCCTGAAAAGCGCAAGCAGTATGATGCGTATGGCCCTGACCAGTTCAACCAGCGTTTTTCAGAGGAGGACATATTCCGCGGGTTCGATTTCCAGAGCATATTCAGGAATATGGGTTTCGACGTGGGTGACCAGGGCTTTTCGGGCTTTGGCAGCATAGATGACATATTCGACAACCTGTTCAACCGGGGCTCACAATACGGGCAGGGCACTAGAGGCAACGACATACTCGCAAGAGTAAGGCTCTCAATGCTTGAAGCAGTCAATGGGGCGACAAAGACATTGACAATAAAGCACATAGTACAGTGCGACAGATGCAATGGCACTGGGGCAGAACCAGGCTCAAAAGTTATTGCATGCCCTACCTGCAACGGCAGGGGCCAGGTGGCAAATGCCAGAAGGACGCCATTCGGCGTCATGCAGACCATAACCACATGCCCTACCTGCGGAGGTTCGGGAAAGGTCCCGGAGAAAAAATGCAGGAAGTGCAGCGGAACCGGAAGGATACAGAAAGACGACAGCGTCGAAGTCGAAATTCCGAAGGGAGTAGACACAGGCACCAGGCTCAGGCTTAGGGGCCTAGGGGACTACGGCACGTCCAGGAGGGGGGACCTCTACATAGACGTTGAAGTAGAGCCAGATCCGAGGTTCAAGCGCAAGGGCGACGACCTGGTAACTACGATACACGTGCCATTCTACACTGCGATATTGGGCGGCTCGATAAATGCGCCCACCATAGACGGTTCAGAAAACATAAAGATAAGCCCAGGCACCCAGAGCGGCGACACTGTAGTAATAAAGGGCAAAGGCGTGCCACGATTCAACAGGGTAGGAGTAGGAGACGAAATAATACGCATACAAGTCGATTTGCCCAAAAAGATGAGCCCTGAGCAGGAGGAGCTAATAAGAAAATACGCAGAAACGGAAGGCGACTCCTCAAACAAGAAGAAACGCTTCTGGAAATAAAACCACAAATGCCGTACAGCAAGCAAATCCCAAAACATGCCGCTAAGTGGCAACATGCTATTTATAAATATTTGAACAGGCCTATGGTAATTCCGTAACATAAGTGGTATTTATGGTAGAAGCAACGAAGCCAAACGGGAATCAAAATATCCAGAAAGCACCTGTCGAGGTACAGGATAGCTCAAAAAGCAACACGTTAAACCTAAGCATAAAGGTGCAGAAAGAAAGCACAAAAGACATGAAGGCATCGATAAGTGCAGCAAGGGGAACCATACACGCTATTGTATACAACAACAGCAAAGAGAACAGGCAGACTTTTTCTGATCTGCTTAAGGCAGTATCCGAAACTGACAGCCTAAAGCTCATAAAATCAGCAAAGAGAACAATAAAGCACGAGTTCAAAGGCATATACAAGCAGTTCTCAAAGGAAAGCCCTGGAGAGCGTGTAGAACACATGAAAAAGCTTTATGGCTACACATTCAGCATGCTAGAATCGTTAAGGTCAAACAAGGCTTTTAAGGTGCTTAACGATATGGATACAAGGTTGGCAAAATCAAAATTCAGGGCTTACAAGAAGATGAACTACCACACGAATGAGGCGGAAGCAGAATTGGAAAGTTCGCTAAAAAACCTCATGAGAATGGAAAAGCGCCTTGACAGGAAGGTCCGCAGGCGCACAAATAAGCTCGCTGCTGCCAAAGCGGATCTCTCAAACGCCGGGAAAGAGATAAAGGACCTGAATTCGCAAAAGAAAAAGCTGGAGAGATATTCGCAGCCGGATTCATATCTGAGAAAGTGAATCGGATACCTGCTATTCTTCGGAATAATCCGTGTATACATTTTTCCTTTTCAGGTATTCCATTATGCCGTAAAAGCTGCCTTCGCCAGCTTGCCCTGTCATCCTGAAACCAGTATGATAGCCTTGCGAAGCCTCCGGGCCAGGCATGTTTATATAAAGCTCTCCAAAGCGCACGCGTTCCGAAGCCTCCTGTGCCAGTGCCAAGTCCTTTGTAAACAGGTATGAAGCCAGGCCGTACTTGGAATCATTGGCGTATTTGAAAAGCTCCTCCTCGCTTGACACTCTCATTGCTCCTATCACCGGACCAAATACCTCTTCCTGGAAAAGTTTTGATTTCTGGTCTAGCCCTTCTATCACTGTTGGCTTGAAGTAATAGCCGTTAGCACCTGGCCCGGGCAGCTTTGGCCTGGAACCACCACACGCCACGGCTCCTCCATCAACAACTGACTCATCGACAATTTTTTTCATGCTTTCAAGAGCCGAAGAATTTATTAGGGGCCCCATGTTCGAGCCCGAAGGCAATCCCACCTTAAGCGCTTTGCTAACAGACACGAACCTCTTTATGAAGCTCTCGTATATGTCTTCGTGCACGTAAAGCCTTTCAGCGGCTATGCAAGATTGGCCAGTGTTCCAGTACTTTGCCCACATAAGAGTTTTCAGAGCCTTTTCTATGTCGGCATCGTTCCAAACCATAAATGGGGCTTTTCCTCCGAGCTCAAGTATTAGCTTTGCCATGTTTGATGATGCCTTTTCCATTATCCTTTGCCCGGTCGCAGTAGAACCAGTCATTGTAATGAGTGCGACGTCATCATGCGAAACTATATAATCCCCTATCTCCGAGCCTTTTCCGGCAACTAGGCTGAGGACCCCTTTTGGCAATCCGGCTTCCTCAAATTTCTTTACTATAAACTCTGCGCTTCCCGGCGTGTCGCTGCTGGGCTTAAGCACTACAGTATTTCCGGTAAGGAGCGCAGGAGCAAGCTTTCTGGCTACCATAGCGGCTGGAAAGTTCCAAGGCGTTATCGCAACCACGACGCCATAAGGCTGAAGGTACTGGAATATTTTCCTTGTTCTGGTAGTGCCCTCCACTATGCTCCCATTAAGCTTCCTTGCGAATTCTGCGTAATACTGCATCTGGTCAATTACTCCATCAACTTCCTCTTTAGCTTCTTTCGGGAGCTTGCCATTTTCATTGTATATTATGCGTTCGAGTTCCTTCCTGCTTTTGACTATTAGCTCCAAAGTCTTGTATAAGTATTTCGACCTTTCGACTTCGGTCATCGCGCTCCATTTGGGAAATGCTTCGTATGCACCTCTTATTGCCTTGTCCACATCTTCCTTAGAAGCGCCTTTGAAGGAATAGATCCTTTTCCCATTTATCGGGGACAGCTTTTCTATGGTGCTAGTGCTTGTCCCGTCTACCCATTTTCCACCTATGTACATCTTCATTGATAACACCCAAACGCAAAGAGCAGCCACTCAGTCCATGAGCTTGGCCGCCGATTTGTAAAGATTCTCTCCATATTTGGCGCTTATGTTTTCAAGAGGCGGCACTGCATTAGTCTCGCGAGAATGCATTATCCTTCTGTAAAACATGTAATTGTAGTCTGACGGAAACTGGGCGTGCGTAAACAGATGCATTAGCTCGGTTAGCCTCTCCTGCAGCTTCTTTGCCATTGCCAACCTTCCGGAAACATAAGCGTTGTAGACGTCGAAAGCCAATTTTGTGAAGTTGGTGGTTCCGCAAACCCCTCCATTGGCCCCTATCATAAGCGACGGCAGCAGCAAATCATCCTGGCCTTGGAAGACTGCAAATCCGTCGCCCATGCCTTCTATGAATCCCGATATGCTCCTGAAATCTCCGCTGCTGTCTTTTACCCCTACTATATTTTTGTGCTTATCTGCAAGCTCCTTCGCCATGCCTGGGGTTATCCAATTGCCAGTGAATTGCGGTATGTTGTAAAGTATAACGTCTGCGTCAATCTTGCCTGCTACCTCGTCAAAATACCTAAAAAGCGATTTCTCATCCATCTTTATGTAATATGGAGTCACTATTACCAATGCGTCTGCTCCAAATTTCAGCGCAGCGCTGGCAACCTTCAGGGTCTCTTCTACAGAGTTTCTTCCAACGCCTGCTAGCATAAAAAGCCTTGAACCCAAGAGCTCGGAGAATTCCTTGATTAAAGATGTGTGCTGCTCCAAAGACAAAAGCGCTGCACACCCGTTTGAACCGGCAGGAAATATTCCGCTTGCGCCGTTTTTACCCAAAAAATCGATAAGTTTTGCAATAGCTCTAGAATCAAATTTTCCCCCTTTGAACGGGGTTATTGCAGGGGTTATTATCCCAAGCTCTTTTTTCTTTAGCCATTTTTCATAATCCATTTACTCGGCTATACAACGGCTTTTCTAATTATTAATAGTTTTGCAGTTGCAACTGGTAGTGGTGGAAAAATGAGTGTAATAAAAGATATCGAAATAATGGAATTGGGAGAAGCCGATTCTTCAAAATCAAGCCCGTGGAGCTCCACCATACTAATACTGAAGCTTACAACCAGCGACGGGGTAGTTGGCTACGGCGAGGCCCCAACCACACTAATGACATTGCCAGTATATGAAGAAATGAAGGAGGTGTCGAGGGTATTCAAGGGAAAGGAGGCGACTGAAATACAGAAAAACTATCTCGATTTTTACAAGCATTCTTTCTACCTTCCGGTATCAATGGAATCCACTGCAGCGCTTAGCGCTTTTGAAATGGCATCGTGGGACATAACCGGAAAAATATACGGCATGCCTGTCTACGATGCTTTCGGCGGCCCGATACGCGACAGCGTAAGGGCTTATGCCAACGGGTGGTATGACAGGTGCATAACGCCGGACGATTTCGTAAAGAAGGCAAGGATAGTAGTCAAAATGGGTTTTAGCGGGGTAAAATTTGATCCCTTTGGCGACGCATACGATAACATAAGCGCAGCACAGCTTGAAAATGCCAAGGAGGTGGTTCGTGCCATGAGGGAATCTTTCAAGAATCTAGACCTGATGATAGAATGCCACGGGCGCTTTAATGCAAATTCGGCAATAAGGGCTGGCCTTGCGCTCGAGGAATATTCGCCTCTTTTCATCGAGGAGCC
>JAKBRD010000007.1 GCA_021834865.1 Microcaldota archaeon
AGCACAACGGATAAGAAACTTTAAATAGATTGCAGAAACAACTAAATACGCTTAATTTTGCATATGTGTTTAGTATGGAAGCCAAGGAATCCTATGACATAATAGTAGCAGGAGCAGGCATGGCTGGGAATCTTGCTGCAGCCATTGCAGCCAAGAAAGGTCGCAGCGTATTGCTTTTGGACAGGAACGACCCAGACAACGTAGGAAGGAAGAACAACTGGGGCTGGACATGCGGCGATGCTGTAGCCGGGTCGCACCTGGACTTCATAACATCAAAGACAGGCATATCATTCTCCAAGCCAGAGCTTGACGTAAAGGTCGACGGAGTGTACGCACTTTCGCCGGATCTGGAATCCAAATACCTTTTCGACGGAGTAGGATACGTTTTGGACAGGCCTGAATTTGAAAGGAAGATCAGGGACATCGCAATAAAGAACGGAGCCAATTATGTCACGCAGTTTGAGATTGAAGGACCAGTTTTGGAAGACAACAAAGTAGCTGGAATATTCGGCAAGGACAAGGAAAAGAACCACACCATATACAAATCTAAGATAGTGATAGACGCACTGGGAATATCCACGGTCCTGAGAAGGCGCCTCCCAGACAACAAGTTTGTGGAAAAGAACGTAGACATAGACGACATAGAGTCGACCGGAAGATACATTATAGAATTCGAGCTTGATCATGAGGACGAAAGGTACTATGATCCGAAAAATGCGCTCATACACCTGAACCAGACAATGGCACCGGGGGGATACGGATGGGTATTCCCGAAGAGCGACGGAAAGATGAACGTAGGCCTGGGAGTCCAGAAAAGGAGCCTTGACATAAGGAACAAAGCATTAAACAGGAATGACACGCTGCAGAACCTTATAGACCAATATATAGCTTGGAATCCAGTCATAAAGAACAAGGAGTACAAGCTCTTCAACAAGGACAACAACGGCAAGGGCATATGGTCGGTAGCGGTCAGGAGGCAGATGGAAAGCCTGGTATACGATGGCTACATGGGCGCAGGAGACAGCATGGTAATGCCGAACCCGATAAGCGCTGGAGGCATAGGTCCGGCGCTAGTATCAGGAATACTTGCAGGAGAAAATGCAGCCAGGGCGATAGAAGAAAACGACACCAGCGTCAAAAGCCTGTGGCAATACAACATAGATTTCAACAAGGAATACGGATACAAGACAGCAGGATTGGAAGTTTTCAGGATTTACATGCAGTCGCTCAACAACGACGTGCTGAATTACGGGATAAAGAACTTCCTGAGCGTCAAGGAGGCCAACCAGCTGGCTTTGGGCATGATGCCGGAGCTAAGCCTTGCATCCAAGTTCTCGATAGCATTGAAGGGCGCAAAGAACATAAACGCTTTCAGGGAGCTGCTTTATGCAGTCAACAAGATGAAGGAGCTCAATGCCATTTACATGCAATACCCGAAAAGCCCGGAGGAATTCGAGCAGTGGCGCAAGAGGGTAGATAAGAGCATGCATGAAGCTAAGGAAAGGTTCAAGCCAAACCCAATATGATGGTGTGCGAATGCCAATGCAAGAATATACAAAATTTGAAAAAGCAAGGGTAGTTGGAGCAAGGGCGCTCCAGCTTGCGCACGGCGCGCCGCCTCTTATAAAGGTGCCCGAAGGCATAACCGAGCCGCTAGATCTTGCCGAGATAGAATTCGAAAAAGGAGTAATACCAATAACGATAATCAGGGACTGATCTTTTTCTTCTTCCCTCTTTTTGTGTTATCGGATTCATAGCTTGAGCTTAGAGTTTTTACTTTTCCCATATATACCCCGTCTATGGAATATACGTCAGCATTGGAATAGTCGAAAACCCCGTTCCTGAACAACGGGCTTATGTTGTCCTCGTCTTTCCTTTCTGCTCCAACCGCAGTGCCGAGTATTAGCGGATTGAATGCAGGCATTACTACGAGCTTTTTTGCCTTGTGTGATGTGTAGAACCTTTTTGCAGCTTTCTCGTCAATATCGGCTATAAGCCATGCTTTTTCCGAATAGACACCGCCGTTCGAGTCTATTATCCTAACCGCAACGTGGTTGTGACCCGTAATCAAGGCCTTCTTCGACATTGCCTCCTTTGAGGGCCATTTGTTTCCGTGCAGCAGGGCGTAGTCTCCGAGCATAAGCTCATCGGCCAATTTGATGCCCATTATCTCTTCCATGTGTGCATCGTGGTTTCCTCTCAGCGCCACCACTTCGAGATTTGAGAGCGATTTTGCAAAATGCTTTATATCGCTCTGCTCCCAGGATTCCGGATAAAGTATGCTGTCCTTTATGTCTCCAAGAAGCACTATTCCTTTGGCAGAAAATGTGTCCGCAAGCGACAGAAGTTTCTTTGACATCTGCTCCCATAAGTTATATACTTTTATTCCCTTGTCAGATATCCTGCGCTCCGCGCCTATGTGTATGTCCCCGATTACTAGCCACTCGCTGCGTTTTGCGCTTATCAGCAGCGCAGGCTCCCCGTATATGAAACGCATGCCCTTGAAGTTGAGTTTTTCCGACGTTCAAACATCTTCGGAGCCAATGCGGCTCCCGATATAGCTTAGACACAGAAATATTATTATAGGTAGGAACAGAAATTAGCATATGGCAGGGGCTTCGCCAAACATAGGCAGCATTTACGGCGTACCGATAGAGCTGCACTGGACATTCATAGTCATGATGCTTCTAGCGCTGGCTATAAGCGTGAACCTGTTCATAATATTCGTTTTGCTTTTCGTTTGCGTATTCCTGCACGAGCTGGCGCATTCCGTTACTGCCATAAGGAACAATATAAGCGTGAAAAAGATAATATTGTACCCGCTCGGAGGCGGCTCCATGATAGACATGGACGAGGTGCCTCCAAAGCTTGAATTCATGATAGCCATAGCCGGCCCCGTTTCCAGCTTTCTGCTCGCGTTTATTTTCGGCATCGCAGTCATATTCATACCTGCTGGCACCATTGAGCTTTTCGTGCAGCTGCTGTTCATACTAAACCTGCTGCTGGCAGTATTCAATATACTGCCGTGGTTCCCCCTTGATGGAGGCAGGGTGCTCAGGAGCTGGCTGGAGAAGAAGAGGGATTTCCTTTCAGCAACAAAGCTTACAGTCAACATAAGCAATGCGATAATAGTGCTGTTTGTCATAGGAACCATAGCATTCGTGGCCGTCGAGAACGGATATTCGCTGCTTTATAAGGAATTCATAGTGCTGTGGGACGTCTTCATTGCGGTGTTCCTTTATGGAGGAGCCAAGGCAGAGCTCCAGGGGGCATACGTGAAGGAGTACACAAACGGGATAAAGCTCAGCGCTGCCGTCAGCAAAAACTATATAATGCTTAAAGGAAGGCCTGAGCTGTACGATATTTACAAAGCAGTCATGAAAAGCCATACGCACATAGTCCTCTTCAGGGAGAACGGAAAGATTTACGTAGTGTCGCGCCTGCCCAGGAACATGCTGGCTGGAGGAGCAATGGGCAATATAGACATAGGAAAAATCAGCATGCCGCTGAACGAATTCGATGCTGGTGCGCAGATATACAGCACATACAGCAAGATGCAGAGCGAGGGCGCAAGCATAGCGGCGGTTATGAAAAGGGGCAAATTCGTTGGGATAGTTCAAATGCAGCACATGGAGTCTGTGATTTCGCTGCATATGGCACACACCAGGGGAAACTCTAAAAACGTTAAAGGCTAAGAGTTATTAGGCGACGGTGCAGGCTATGCTTTACCTTGAAAAGCTAATTTTACACAACTTCAAGTCTTTCAAGAATGCTACTGTAAGTTTTAGCGGAGGCTTTAACTGCATAGTCGGGCCGAACGGCTCCGGGAAATCGAACGTTTGCGACTCGCTGCTTTTCGCATTTGGCGAAGGATCGCTTAGAAGGATGCGAGTCACTTCGGCGGCGCAGCTTGTGAGCGACCTTGGAGCCCCTAGAAAGGATTTGCAGGGCAAGAAGACCTCGGTAAGCATAGTCTTGAAAGGAGACAGCGAAGTGACGGTTACAAGGATAATAAAGCCGAATGGCAAGATAAGCCACAGGCTAAACGGAAAGCGCATGACAAGGCAGGAGATAAGCGACTATCTCAGGGCCAACAATTGCATGATAAGCGACACAAATACGATAACGCAGGGAGAGATAGTGAGGCTTCTCAGCCTCAACGCAAAGGAGAAGAGAGGGCTCATCGACATAGCCGCAGGGATAAAGGAATTTGACGACAAAAAGGAGGCTTCAGAAAAGGAGCTTGAGAAGGTTGAAGAAAAGATAACAGAAACAAAATCGCTTCTCGGAGAAAGGCTCGGATTCCTTGAGGAGCTTAAGAAGGAGAAGGAGGCTGCTGAGAAATACTCCGCGATGGCATCCAAGGCCAAGCAGATAAATTACACCATACTTTACAAGAGGAGCGAGGGGATAAAGGCAGAACTCAAGGGCATAATAGACAGCCTCTCGCAATCTGAGAAGGCAATAAATGAGATAGGAGCCAGGATACTTGAACTTGATTCGATAGGCGAAAAGCTTTCAACAGAAAGAAGCGCGAAGGCTAAAGCGCTCAACGAGAGATCGTCCGAGCTCAACGATTCCAACAGAAAGCTGGAGTCGCTGAAAAGGGAGATTGCAGTATCAGAATCCGAGCTCAAGTCTTCCATCCAGTTTTCGGAATCCGCTGTCAATGAGATAGATGCGCTTAGGGAAGATATGGAAAAGCAGAACTCCAAGCTTGAGCTTAACAGCAAGGAGCTGCCTGGTCTCGATGCCGAGATATCGGAAATAAGGAAAGAATTGGAGAAGAGCAGAGGCTCAATCGGATCTGCAGAGGGGAAAAAGGAGGTTGAAGAGTACGAGGAGAAGATTAAGCTTATAGAAAAGATTTCGTCCGAGATGGAATCCGTCAACAGGGAGCACATGCAGGCCATGGCCCGCATCTCCGGATTGGAATCGCAAAAGAAGTCCTTGGAAGAAGAACTAGGGAGGATTTCAAAATCCATAGAACAGCTCAGGAAGAAGGAGCAGGAAATATCGGCAGCATCAAACGGCGCAAATAGGGAGCTTTCGGAGGCAAGGGCCGAGCTTGAAGGGTTCAAGTCAAGAAGAAGGGCAGTCGAAGGCGAGCTTTCGCAGATTTCGGAAAGAAAGATGTCGTTAAGGGAAAGCCTTGCCACCTACGGCAGCGATACGAACCGTTCTGCAAGAGTATTGGCCGAGAAGCTTGGAAGCGGATTTTACGGAAGGGCTGCAGAGCTATGCAAGTACGACGAGAGATATGCAGAAGCAGTAAACGCGGCAGCAGGAGCGAGGCTTAGCTATTTTGTGGTAGACAAGGTAAGCACTGCTGACAGGGCAGTAAAGATATTGAGGGAAAACAAGCTCGGCAGGGCTTCATTCATACCTTTGGACATAATCAGCTACACAGACACCAAGCCAATTGGCGAGGGAGACCCGCTCGTAGACCTCATCGAGTTTGAGAGCAGGTTCGCAAACGCTTTCAAGTTTATATTTTCCAATACGTACCTCATAGGCGACATAAAGTCCGTAGCCAAAGGAAGCAGGCACAGATACGTAACCCTTGAGGGTGAGATACTTGAGCAGTCAGGAGTTGTTTCAGGAGGTTTCTCCAGGAGCTTCAATTATGCAAAGGCTGTGGCAGAGCTCAAATCGGCAGAAGAAAAGGAAAAGGCACTGAAAGAAGAGCTCGAGAGCATACAGGGATTGGAAGAGGGGTCCAGGCAAAAGTTTGGAAAGTCCGAGACAATAGTCATGAGTTCCGCTATGGAGCTTGAAAACATACGCATATCGCTCAAAAATTCGGAGTCGGAGAAAGGCGACACTGAAAAAAGGATAAAAAGTATTGAAGAACGCCTTAGAACTGATTCCTCTGCCAGCAAAAACGCCGAAGAGCAACTTAAGGAGCTTGAAGCAAAAATTAGCCCGATAAAAGAAGAGAGTTATGCACTTTATTCTAGAATAAGCGGCAGGTTCGCAAACTCTGACACGAAAGAAAGCGAAGAAATGGAGTCTCTTGCGAAGGAGCTCTCGGAAAGATTTGAAAAAATTACGTCGCGGCGCGCCGCAATGGTAAAAGAAAACGAATTGGTTGCTTCCAGGATTTCTGAGCTAGAAAAAAGCATGAACGAGAAGAAGGCTGCGCTTGGAAAGAGCAGGGAAGACGAGCGCAGGCTTGAGGAAAAGATTAAAAAGCTCGAAGGGGAAGCGGATTCGCTGGAAGAAATGATAAGGACTCATGACAAGAAGTCTGCAGGAATGTATGAAGAGATAAAAAAGATAGAGGACCAAATATCCAAGAATGGATTTGAGAAGGGCAAGCTATCTAGCGAAAAGGACAGGATCGAGAGAGAGTCCATAGCAATGCAGGCAAACAGAGGGCAGCTGCAGACCAGGCTTTCAGACCTTATGGCAGAGCTCAGCAGCTACGAGAAGCAGGAGCCGCTCGAAGGAGAAATCGACCAGATGGAAAAGGACCTCTACGTGCTTAAGTCTGAATTGGACAAAATGGGAAGCATCAACATGCGCGCTCCGGAAATGTACGAAGAGAAAAGCAGGGAGGTTAACGGCGTGCAGGAAAAGATAATGACTTTGGAAAGCGAAAGAAATTCCATACTCTCCATGATAAGCCAGCTCGAATCGAAGAAGCTAGAGGTTTTCAACGACACGTTCAACATGGTAAACCAGAAATTCAAGGGCATGTACAAGTCGATATTCCCGCAAAATGATGGCTCAATAGTGCTGGAAAACCCAAGGGACACTTTCAATTCGGGGCTGGCGTTTGAGCTGCATGAGGGAAAAAGATCCCTGCACGTAGAAAGGCTTTCCGGCGGGGAGAAATCCATGCTGATGCTTACTCTTATATTCTCAATACTCATGTGCAGGCCCATGTCATTCTATATATTTGACGAGATAGACACTGCCCTTGACAAGCAGAATTCAAAAAAACTATCGGCTCTTATAAAGCAGCTGAGCTCGAATTCCCAGTTTATAGTTGTAAGCCACAACGACACCCTCATATCTTATGCAGACACCGCCATAGGCGTAGCGAAGAACAAGGGAGAATCCAACGTTTTCGGCGTCAAGATAGTGGCGCCTGAAAGCATGGAAGCAAAGTGATTGATTGGAAAGAAAAGTAAAAAGACCGAAGAAAAAACATGGCGGTAATGCCAACAGGGAAAAAATAGCAGTGTGGCCCATCTACGTGATGATAATAGTTGCACTGGTGCTGTATGTACTTCTGCAAAGGGTAAGGATACTTGCGATAACGCTTGGAATAGTCACATTTTTTCTGATAATCATAGCTATAGTGCTGGAATTGATAAGCGGCAAGAACGAGGTAGGCTATAAGAAGAGCATTCTGGAGATAGCTGCTGCCATAATAATAGTTGTTGCCTTTTGGTACGGGCTTAGGTTCTTTCTTGCAACCAGCAGCCCGATAGACGTAGTTCCGAGCTGCAGCATGCTGCCCTACTTACACAGGGGAGACATGATATTGCTCCATGGTGTATCTTCGGCGTCACAGCTTAAGGCACCAATAATAGACGTGACATCGAGCCAGATGTCTAGGATACTTTCGAGCCCTGATTCGGAATCGTTGAGCTGTGTAGCGTACATTACCAATGCTAGCGGCACTTATATACGCCAAACCCTTGCCCCAGGATACAAGGTAGGCTTGATAGAGGACAGCAACGGCGCGTATAGACTCGTAAGCAAACAAGAGGAATCGGGGAACGTGCTGCAGTATTCGTGCGGCACGCGAGAAGTAAGGCTTTCTACAGGCCAGATACTTAACGAGGCTTATACGACCAGCATAACAGTAAACAACCATACGATAGCCGGGGACAGGAACAACAGCATAATAGTTTATAAGACAAGGCCCGGAGACTTATTTTATGAAGAGGGAGACGCTTACGTGGTCCACAGGGCTTACGCCATATTGAATGACAGCGGAAACTATTACGTGCTGACTAAGGGCGACAATAATCCTGGGCTCGACATACAGTACGGCAATTATCCGCCCAACATGTCGCAAGTGCAGGGAAAAGTAGTTGGAGTAATACCGTACTTGGGTTACCTGAAGCTTATAATAAGCGGCAACCTCGTAGTGCCGCAGGGATGCAATTCAACAGTAATACACTGAAGCTTTTGGATGTGCAGGGGGTGAGATTTGAACTCACGAAGGCGCTAGGCCACAGGATCTTAAGTCCTGCGCGTTTTTCTGTGGCTTTACCTTTTGCCAGACCAGACTCTGCCACCCCTGCAAGATATGTCCTCGTTACGCGTACATGGACGGGCCGGCTGCGTCCGTTGCATCCTTGAAGCTCTGGTGCGAGTCCTTGTTTTTCTTTATTACATCGCGTATCTTAGCTTCTATGGCCTTCGCTTCCTTGTCAAGTTCTGTTATGTCTATCTTCAGGTCCAGGAGCTTGTTTATTGATTTTATGGCTATCTCCGCATATTTTGGGTCAACGATGCTCTGATCTACCTGCACCAGCAAGTTTGTATCTTTTATCTTTTCCGACGTAGCGTTTATCATAAGCATAGCGCTTATTCCAGTGGCTACGCCTTCGCTTATTATGTTGATGCCTGCTTTCTTTAGGCCCGCCGCCATGTCGGGATTTGATATTACTGCAAATACTTTCTCGGCTTGGGCTTCGTCCTCCTTCTCCTTTTCAGCATCGGTTTCTGAAAGTTCCGATGATATGCTTTGGCTCGGCATGCCACCTATCGATATTATGTCAGTTATCTTGTTTTCTTTGATGAAGTCCGATATCTTTTTCGACATTATATATGTCATTTCCGAAGGTATCGCAAACTCGGCGAATATCGTGACCAGCTTGTATTTCTGGGAAAAATAGATGCGGACCGGATGCATAGGTATTGAATTGTGTATCGAAACTAGGGGAGGGAATGCCTGGCTCTCGAAGTATCCGTAATATTCCATGTTCAGCTTTTCTATCACATAGCTCAAGGCCATAGGGCCCACAAGGCCGATTCCAGGGAATCCCTCCAGAAGCGTATACCCGTCAATTTTTTTGTCCGATATGAGTTTTATATCTAGCATCAAACCACTGCTTAGGTATTTGACGCGCAAGCTTATAATAATTTGGAGAGTTTTTTGCAGCGGGATGCCGATAAAGAAATGTTCGCAGAATATTCAAATTTTCACGGCAATAAAATGCATAAATTTGTATTTCGAGGTAAAAATAGTGTTATACGAGGAGTTTACGAGGATAAATTTGCAATAGTTATTTAAATTTAACTATGAAATTACTAATGGTGAATAAAATGCCGCAGAGAGTAAGTAGCGAGAGAATAGATAGGGACGATGGATATCTCTATTATCTTGGCAAGGACGGTCATGTATGGAAGACCCCGATGAAAATGAACACAAGGGGAAGAAAGGCCAAGGTAGGATCTGAAAAGATAGAGAGGGAAGAAGGATTCCTGTATTACATAGACGGAAACGGGTATGTAGTAAGGACCAAGATGAACAGAGGCGGAAGGGCACGCGGATCTGGAGCGAAGAGGAAAGCAGCAGCAAGGAAGCCGGCAAGGAAGGCAATGAAAAGCAAGAAGTCCAAGAGCTCAAAGAGCGCAAAGAGTTCCTCAAAGAAGAGAAGGAGATAATCATCTCCTTTTTTTCGGCTCTTCTATTTTTATTTCGGTGCGCTCAGTTACCGAATTCTTTTTTATAAATCCGGGGCTGAGCTCAACCACATACATTGATTCCAGTTTTGGATAATAGGTCTTGCAGAAAATGCCCCCGCATGGCGGCAGCGACTCCATTAGCGTGACTATTCTTTTCGATGAGTCTAGCCAAAGAATATCTATGGGAAATTTCATGCCCTTCATCCATATGCCAAGCATCGAAGGGTGCGAGAATGTAAAAAGCATGCACTCGTCTTCGGAAATGCCATCCCTGTACATTAGCCCTATTGCCTTTTTTATGAAAGAGTCCGCAATTATGGCCTTGAGCCTGATATCCCCTATTTCTACGATTCCAGTGGAATATTTTAGCCTTTTCCTTATGAAATTCAGCATCGGCTAACCCGTAACGGAAAAGCTTTGCTCGCGCATGAATTGCTGGAGGTAAAATTTGCTTCCTGTGCCCTTTCCAGTAAGGCTGCTGCCCTTCCAGCCTACGAAAGTATGCATCCCCACTATGGCTCCAGTAGTAGCGCTTATAGCCCTGTTAACGTAAACAGTTCCGGCTTCTATGCGTTTTTCAAACTCCCTTATTTCGGCTTTGCTTTTGCCATACATTCCTGCGGTGAGGCCGTATTCCACATCATTTGCCATGCTTATTGCTTCCCCAAAATCCTTGAAGCTCTCTACAGTTATGAACGGCAGGAAAAGCTCCTTGTGAACGAGTTCGTGGTCGTGCCTTATTTCAACTATCACTGGCTCTACGTAGAACCCATCCAAGTCGTTGCTTACGCGAGACCCGCCGTAGAGAAGCCTGCCGGCAGATTTGGCCTTTTCGACAGATTCTACATAGCGATTGTACGCGCTTTCGCTTATTAGCGGCCCTATGTAATTTTCCTTTGATATCGGGTTTCCAACCTTAAGGCTTCTGGTGTGCTCTATAAGCTTGCTCAAAAATACTTCCTTTATAGATTCGTGAACATATACTCTTGAAAGAGCACTGCACTTCTGTCCTGCAAAGCCGAATGCTGCACTTACAACACCTTCAACTGCGCTTTCTATGTCTGCATTTTTGGATATTATGACTGGGTTCTTGCCGCCCATCTCCACTACGAAGACTTTCTGGGCGTTCTGCGAGTATGACCTCGCAGCCATGCGCATCCCCGTATCCCTGGAGCCTGTGAAGGCTATGCCTGAGACATCCCTGCTTATTGCGAGCTCGTCGCCTACCTCAGAGCCTGGCCCAGTTACGTAGTTGAAAACCCCGTCAGGAAGCCCTGCTTCCCTTAGAATTTCGTATATCTTGAGCCCTGTAAGCATGGACATGTTGTCAGTGGATGAAGGCTTGAAAACCACTGTATTTCCTGTAATCATTGCCCCCATGCTCATTCCTACAGATATTGAAACTGGAAAGTTGAATGGCGCTATTACCCCAAATACACCGTAAGGCTTGAGCTTTATGGATATCTTCTCAAGCTTGTCTGCAGGCGCACCCTGAAAACCAGCTTTGACCTTTACGCTACTCTCGGATATGACGTTTTTTCTGGAATATCCCTTGTTCTTTTCCATTTCGATTATGTAGTAATTTATGAAATCTATGGCCTCGTCGACCTCGCCAACAGATTCGTATCTAGATTTGCCATTTTCATAGCTTAGTATTGCTGCAAGCTCAAATTTCCTTTCCCTGAATTTCTCAACTGCCTTCCTGAATATTGCTAGCCTGCTTTTATAGTCCATCACGCTCCAAGATGCGAACGCTTTCTTGGCTTCGGCTATGGCAGCCCTTGCATTCTCACGAGTTCCCTTCTGGAATTTGCCGACCAGTATGCGCCGGTCTATAGGGGAGCGTTCTTCCAAAAGCTCCTGCGCAGCTACTTCATTTGACCCTATGTGCATGGGCCACGTTTTGCCGAAAGAAGCCAGTGCGCTTTTTGCTGCCTGGTCAAAAAGCGCGTCAAATTTTGATTCCTCATCCTTCTCAACCATTTTTCTATATGTAAATTCGTTTGAAAATGTGCCTGCTGCCACTCCAATCACCATAGATTATATTTTCATAACAAAAATGTTTATACCTTTATATATGCAAAAAGCGGGCAAATCTTGTAGCCGTCATCGTAAAATTCCCGATAAGCTTTAAATATTATCCGCATTATAACTGAGTTATAATCTATTAATTTATGTTTGAATAAGTGAGGTGTTGAAGGATGGCTTACGATGAGACCCAGGATGTAATGCAAAAGAAGGACGAATACTTGGAAAAGTACGGATTTAAGACCAAGGATGATTATGAGACGATAGTCAAGGGGATATCCGAAGAAACGATAAAACAGATATCAAAAAGCAAAAACGAGCCTGAATGGATGCTTGAAAAGAGGCTTCTGGGGTATAAGATATTCAAGGAAAAGCCAGTGCCGAAGTGGGGGCCAGACCTAAGCAATATAGATTATGATGATATTTTTTATTACCTGAAGCCAAATGCAAAAAAGACAGATTCGTGGGAAAATGTCCCAAAAGACATCAAGGATACCTTCGACAAACTTGGCATACCAGAAGCAGAGAGGAAGTTCTTTGCCGGTGCAGAAGCGCAATTCGATTCCGAAGTGGTATACCACCACATGAAGGAGGAGCTAGAAAAGCTAGGAGTTATATTCACCGACATGGACAATGCAGTCAAGGAATACCCGGAGCTTGTCAAGAAGTATTTTGGAAATATAATACCGCCTAGCGACAACAAGTACGCAGCCCTTAATACTGCAGTCTGGTCTGGCGGATCTTTCATTTATGTCCCAAAGGGAGTAAAGCTTTCGATGCCGCTGCAGGCTTATTTTAGGATAAACGCTGAAAAGGCAGGACAGTTTGAACGAACGTTGATAATTGCAGATGAAGGCGCTGAGGTAGTTTATATCGAGGGATGCACTGCACCGATATATATTAGCTCATCCTTGCACGCAGCAGTTGTAGAGCTCGTCGCACACAAGAATGCGCACATAAGATATGTGACAATACAGAACTGGTCTAAAAACGTATACAATTTGGTAACTCAGAGGGCTTTCGTATACGAAAACGGAAACGTTGAATGGATCGATGCGAACATAGGAAGCAGGGTCAACATGAAATATCCGAGCGTGTACCTGAAGGAAGAAGGCGCGAGGGGCGAGATACTTTCAATAGCCGTAGCGGGAGAGGAACAGACCCAGGATTCTGGAGGCAAGGCGTACCACCTGGCTCCTAATACCACTTCCCAGATAATATCGAAAAGCATATCCAAGGGAAGCGGCGTTACTTCTTACAGGGGACTTGTCCATATAGACAAAAAGGCTTACAATTCCAAATCCAGCGTCAAATGCGATGCGCTTCTGCTTGACAGGGAGGCCAAAACGAACACATATCCGTATAACGAGATATATGCTGACGACGCTTTTGTAAGCCACGAGGCTACTGTCGGAAGGCTTAGCGAAGACGACCTGTTCTACATGATGTCTAGGGGCCTGAAGGAGGATGATGCAATTGCTACTGCAGTCCTTGGCTTCATAGAGCCGCTCGTAAAGGTGCTGCCGCTGGAATATTCGCTTGAGCTTAAGCGCCTGATAAAACTGGATACTTCGAATTCGATAGCTTGAGGTAATTGCATGCAAACAGACGAAATGCAGGAACACATGAGCAGGAACCCCAGCTATCGCACTATACCGTTTGAGACTGATTCGTTATACAAGAAGTACTTTGTCAATCTAGACCTGTCGAAATTCGAATCTTCTGGAAGCACTAAAGAAGAGATAATGAAGGATTACAACGAATCTTCTCTTACAGGCAAGTACGCTAAGATGGGTATAAAGTTTTCAGCAGTTGTATATGATGGAGTCCTGGCAAAAGGCAATGAATCGGTGCATGCTGGTGGCATTTCCGAAAAGGAGCATATCAAGAATGGACTGCCATTGGACAAATTCTCCGCTTTTGCATATGATTTTTCTTTGGAGCCCGTAGTAGTAGATTTGAAAGCAGGAACAGAGCTCAATGTGCTTTTCGTTGACTCAGGCAAGCACAGCTCTCCAGCAAGCGTATTATTCAAGATCCCCAAAGGCGTAAAAGCCACGGTAAATGAATATTACTTTTCGCTTGGAGGGAGCAGCAGCTCAATGAACGGATCGGCACAGCTCTTCGAATTGGAAGAACATTCGGAACTTGAAGTTAACGAGGTTCACTGTGAATCGGAAAACACCAATTCTCTGATTACAAGGTCGTTCTCGACAAAAGAAAACGCAAAACTAGAATTTAATGCGTTTTACACAGGAGGCGCAACGTCCAGGCAGAGGAGCGTTTTCAATAACTCAGGAGAAGGCTCAAGGATAAATGCCAACGAGTCTGTAATAGGCTCGGGTGCCCAGAAATTTGACATAAACACGAATATAACCAACCTGAAACCAGGCAGCAGCTGCAACTATGAGGTTCGGGCCGTTCTGGCAGATGATTCTTCAGGTATAGTCAAGAGTTTCGCGAAAATGGTTAAAGGAACTGAAGGCTCCGAATCTCACATAAAGGAGAGAGGCCTCATATACGACAAGAACGCAAAGATAACGATGATGCCGGATATGTCGATAGATGAAAGCTACGTAAAGGCTTCGCATTCAAGCTCTACATCCCCTATTCCGGAAGATGATATATTTTACATATCTAGCAGAGGGCTTGACAAGGAGAAGGCAAAGTTTCTCGTCGGCAGCGGGCTGATATACGAGCTTTTGAAAAACGTCAAGAACCACGATTTGATGGCGTTCAGCATGCTTCTGGCAAAGCACAGGCTCGAAACAAAAAGAATAGGCATTCCAGAAATAGAATTAAAGAGCTATGGTGTTTGGTATGACCAATAAAAAGGAAAGCTACGATTACGTTGCGGCAAAATTCATACCTATCGTCAAATCGAAGGCAGCAATGGTGCTTTTCAGCGAATACGGCCTGACGCAGCAGAGCATATCCAAAATGCTTGGAGTGAGCC
Source organism: Microcaldota archaeon (assembly GCA_021834865.1). The sequence goes on from JAKBRD010000007.1 coordinate 14,639, forward strand.
AGGCAGAAGTGAGCAAGTACCTGAGCGGCAAGGGAGCCAGGGATGACAGCATAAAGATAAGCGACAGGGAAATAGAAGCCTTTGCGCAGAGCATATTGATAAAGGACGAATACAATGCCCAAAAAATAGTCTGCGGCATTTGCCCTAAGGGTGTGTCTAAATCTTGCCATATAATGATAAAATAGGTGTATAACATGTTGCTTGAAATAAAAGATCTCAAAGCGGAGATAGGAGGAAAGGGAATTCTTAACGGAGTTACCCTGAAACTGAATACAAACGAATTTCATGTTTTGATGGGGCCGAACGGCTCCGGAAAGACGACGCTGGCAAAGGCGATAATGGGCCATCCCGGAGTAAAAATAACTGGGGGAGACATACTTGTAGATGGAAAATCGATAATAGGATTAACCCCTGATAAAAGGGCAAAGCTAGGATTGTTCATGCTTTTTCAGAACCCTTCCGAGATAGATGGGGTAGGTTTCGTAAATTTTCTTAGGTCTTCGCTGGAATCGGTAAATGAGCAGACAATAAATACCAAGGAATTCATGGACAGCATAAAAAGCAACGTAGAACACCTTAATTTCGACAAGAATGTAGTAGGAAGATCCTTGAACAAAGGATTTTCTGGAGGCGAGAAGAAAAAAGCCGAAATACTGCAGATGGCGATATTGAAGCCGAAGATAGCAATACTGGACGAACCCGATTCCGGGCTGGATGTCGATGCGATAAAAATTGTAGCAGAGAACATAAACAGGATCAGGGAGGAAAACGGCCCAGGGCTGCTTGTCATAACTCACTATAGCAGAATACTGAAATATATGAAGCCAGAGCACGTGCACGTTATGCTGAATGGAAAAATAGTAAAAGATGGCGGAGTTTCTTTGATAGAGGAAATAGAAAAAGCAGGATATGATAAGATAAGTGATTGAGTGGCAAGCATAGATCCTGAAGAAATAAAAAAAGATTTTCCGATCTTTGAATCGAGCAAAGAGGGCCGAAGGCTTGTTTACCTTGACAGTGCTGCTACATCGCAGAAGCCAAAAGCAGTGATAGACTCAATAAGCGACTATTACAGCAATTATAACGCCAACATACACAGGGGCATATATCAAATAGCCGAAAGAGCTACTGAAGCCTACGAAAATTCAAAGAAAGAGATGGCAAAGTTTTTGGGAGCGGAGTCTTATGAAGAGCTTGTTTACGTAAGAAATACTACAGAGGCGATAAACCTAGTTGCGCTTTCGTGGGGAGAGAAAAACATATCCGAAGGAGACCACATATTGATATCAGAAATGGAGCACCACAGCAATCTAGTCCCTTGGATATTGTTGTCGAAGAGAAAGAAGGCAGTTTTGGATTATATCAAGGTTGGAAAAGATTACAGGCTTGACCAGGAGAGCTTGAACGATGGGCTTGAAAAAAATCCTAAACTGGTTGCAATAACCCATGCATCGAACGTGCTTGGCACGATTAACGATGTTAAAAGCATAACCAAAAAAGCACACGATAAGGGCTCGGTTGTCTTGGTTGACGGAGCCCAGTCGGCCCCTCACATGCCGGTAAATTTATCCGATATAGGATGCGACTTTTATGCCTTGTCCGGCCACAAAATGCTGGGCCCAACAGGCATAGGAGCATTGTATGGAAAACGGGAGATACTTGAGTCGATGCCGCCAGTAATAGGAGGAGGGGACATGATAGAAGCGGTTGAGTTTTATTCATGCACATGGAACAGGATACCTTGGAAATTCGAAGCCGGCACGTCCAACATAGAAGGAGGCATAGGCATGACTCCTGCAATGCAGTATTTGGAAAAGCTCGGCATGGAGAATGTTTTCAAACACGAAGTCGAATTGACAAAATATGCGCTTGAGTCTTTGGAAGGGATAAAGAATGTAGAGACCTACGGGCCGGATATGGAAAAGAATGACCATGATGGCGTAATATCCTTCGCAATAAACGGCGTTCACCCGCACGATATAGCGAGCATATTTGACAATTATAACGTGGCAATACGCGCAGGGCACCATTGCGCAATGCCGCTGGTTACGCAGATACTGGGGCAAAGCGCGGTAGCAAGGATGAGTTTTTACGTCTATAACAATAAAGATGACATAGACAAAGCAGTCGAAGCCATTAATGAGGTAAAAAGAATATTCAAAAAATAATAGGTAATTGGATGAGCCTTGATTTGTACGCAGAGGATTTGGTAGCGAATTACGAGCACCCGCACAACAGGAAAAGCATGTCTGACTGTGACTCAAGCAGCCACGAATACAATACTACGTGCGGAGACGACATAACGGTTTACATAAAGGTAAAAGACGGAAAGGTGGCTGAAGTAAGTTTTGATGGAAGCGGATGTGCGATAAGCGTTGGCACGGCAAGCAAGCTGACCGATGCAATAAAAGGAAAGAGCGTAAGTGAAATTGAAAGCCTTGGATTTGATTTTATAGTTGATCTTATAGGCATAGACCCCGGCCCGGCAAGAGCCAAATGTGCAACAATATCGCTTAAGGCGCTCAAGCACGCGGTATTTATTTACGAACACAAAAAGCCAGACGGCGAAACCGAAAGGCTATGAAAGCGTGAATTCTACCCTTTTGTTGTGCGATCCTTTATTTTCGAACTTCGCCAAGGATATCTTGCCAAGCTCGTTTGTGTTTGCAACATGCGTGCCACCATCAAGCTGGAAGTCAAATCCTTCTATGTCTATTATCCTGACTATATCAAGCTTTTCTAGGAGCTCGGCACCAGGAGCAGTGCGCGCTATCCCGTCGATTTTCTTCGCTTCCTCTCTTGTCATTTCTTTTGGTACAACCTTGTGGCCCTCGTCTATGACTAACTGTGAATCTGATATTATAGAGCTTAGCATCTCCTTGGTAAACCCCGGTATGTCAAAATCCATGCGTGCAGAATTATCGAATATTTGGCCTCCGGTTATCTCTCCCTTATATTTCTTGTATACTACGCCGTCTATTATGTGAAGCATAGTGTGCAGCTTCATGTGCATGTATCGTTTTTCCCAATCTATTCTGCATACGACTTTTTCTCCTGCACTTAAGCTTGCAGGCTCCTGGCTAATGTGGACCACTTCTTCGCCCTGCTTTTTTGTTTCTATTATTTTGTACTCTTTTCCATCAAGAGCTGATATTATTGTCCCGGTATCGCAGGGCTGACCTCCCCCCGTAGGATAGAATATTGTTTTATCTAGTATGATTTTGCCGTTTTCTGAGCTGACGACCTCGGATTCCAATTCCTTCATGTACGAGTCCCTAAGATATATTTTTTCCGTCATATTATGCACCAATGCCTAAGTTATTATGAAATACACCATTAACAGCATTATTGCAGTTATTGCAAGCTTGCGTTTAAGGTTGCGCTCCTGGAACACTATTCCACCAATAACTATCGTTATTATAACAGATATGCTATTTCTCAGAGGCGAAGCAAGGCTTACGTATGCCAATTGCAACGATGCGTAATAGAATATTCTGTAAAGAAGGCTTAGTATGGCTATGGAAAATATTATTTTCCGGTTTTTTATCAAATTTGAGAATTCTTCCTTTACTCCATCGTACCTTATAGATATCATCACAGCCATATTTATTGCTATGAATACCTCCAGAAGTATGAACATTGTGTACAGGTTTACCCCTAAGTTCAGTATGTATTTCATAAGGATTGCTCCGGCTGCCATTATCAGAGTATTTAGGACAAGGAGGTAAACGTACTTTTTTGAATCGAATTGCTTGTACTTCTTAGCGCTTTTCGGCGCGATTAGGAAATATGTAGCTACTAGAAGAACTGCTATTGCCAAATATTGCAATAGGGTAAGTTTCTCGCCTAGGAATATGAATGCAAGCAGTACTATGAAGAGCTGCGGAAGCGAGCTCAGAACAGGGGTTGAAACAGATATGTTGCCATGCTTGTATATTCTTGCATTGAACAGGTAGGAAAGAGCTGACAGTACGCTCATAACGTATATGATTAGTAGCTCGTAAATGTTGATGTTGAATTTTGCAAAAGGGAGAAATACTAGCGAGAAGATGGCAATAACTATGGAGAAGCTTGCACTAAAGGACGTTGCGTGCTCGTTTTTGAGGGCGTATTTCTCCACTATTGTAGAGACCCCCATTATTATTGAGGATATTATTACTAGGTAGTACCACGATATCATCTAATCATTCGGCATTGCTTATTCCTAATTCGGACAGTTTCTCTAAAAGCTGTTTATTGCCCTTGAAAAGTATTGATTTTATGCCTACTCTTTCGGCGCCTTCTACGTTTTCTTTTCGGTCGTCTATAAATATGGCTTCTTGCGGCCTTGCCTTGCATTTTTTAAGTACGTATAAATATATGTTTTTGTTTGGTTTCCTCATTTTGAGAAAGCACGAAGCAAATACCTTATCGAATTGAGACCTGTCGAATACTTTCGGCATTGATTTGTACCTCTTTGAAGATATGTTTGTTAGTATCACTACGTTATATTTTCTTTTAAGGCTCAAAGCGAAGTTTATCAACTTTTTGTTTATCTTTGCGTTTCTTATGAAATATCCCTCAAATTCAAGCTTTGCAAGCGGGATATCCAAGGATTTGGACACGTTGTGCAAAAACTCTGAGTTTTTCATCCTGCCGGTATACATTTTTGTATCATATCTTTCAATTACAGCTGCAACTTTTTTGTACGGGATCTTATATTTTTTTGATAAGTATTCGCAATACTGGCTGTCATCGTATTTAAGCAGCACGTTTCCAAGGTCAAATATTACAAGTTTAATCATCCAGACACGCTTGATAATAGTCCCGGCCGGATTCGAACCGACGTAGCAGGGTCCAAAGCCCTGCGTCCTTGGCCACTAGACGACGGGACTGCCAAGGTTATTGCGATTCAATAATGAAAGTTCAGATATTAATACGATTTGGCGAAGTTTACAACGTGCTTGGAAGGCTTGCCGCAGTAGACACAGTTGCCGTTTACATTTTCTTGGGCATCGAAAGGCATATTTGTAGCCTTTGCTCCTGTTTCTTCTTTTATCTTGAGCTCGCATTCTGTTTTGCCGCACCACTGAACCTGGGCCATATTGCCCCCTGAAATCGCATTTTTTAGCTCATCGTAGGAATTGACTTTCTTTATTTTTTCTTTTATGAATTGGAAAGCCCGCTCGTAGAGCTCCTGCTGCACGCGCGAAAGCTCTTTTTCGACGGTTTCCACTATTCCGGACGAGTTATATTGTGCCTTTTTCATGTCGTGCCTTGTCACCAATACCAGGCTATTTGCCTCTAGCTCTTTTGAGCCTACTTCTATTCTTATCGGAACTCCCTTAAGCTCCCATTCGTTGAACTTCCAGCCCACAGAGTAATCATCTCTGTCATCCAAGTATACCCTGACATGTTTCTCCAGCTCGTTGCTTATCTTTTTTGCATACGCAAGTATGGCTTCTTTGTTTGCATCCTTGTATATTGGAATGACGACAACCTGTACCATCGATATTTTTGGAGGTATTACCAAACCGCGGTCATCCCCGTGCATCATTACCATGGCGCCAAGCTCCCTCGTCGATATAGCAAATGTGTTCTGGTATGCATATTGTGTCTCGTTGTTCTTGCCTATGAACTTTATGTCGAATGCCTTTGCAAAATTTTGGCCGTCGTTATGAAAATCAGGCCCCTGTATCGCATAGCCGTTCGGAAGCAGGTGCTCTATGCTGTAGCTTGCCTGGCCACCTGCGAATTTTTCGTAATCCGTCTTTTGCCCGATTATCCCAGGCAGAGCCAAATATTCTTTAGTTACTTTCTCGTATATGCCCAATATCTGGTCCCTCTCGGCATTTGCCTCTTCTTCGGTTGCAAATACAGTATGGCCTTCATTCCATAGAAATTCCCTGCTCCTAAGCAGCGGAGTCGGATGCTTGAATTCCCAGCGCACAACGCTGTTCCACTGATTAAGCCTTAGCGGGAGATCACGCCATGACCTTATCCATTTTGAAAAGCTGTCATACATTATTGTCTCAGAAGTTGGCCTTATGGCGAGCCTTTCGCTTAGCTTTGAATTGCCGGTCTCGGTAACCCATGCCACTTCTGGTGAGAATCCTTCTATGTGCTCCTTTTCCATTTCCAGGAACCTTTCAGGTATCAGCAGCGGAAAGTATGCGTTTTTTATTCCTGCCTTTATGAACAGCGAATCCGTTGCCTCCTTGACGGCATTCCATGAAAAGTATGCAGAAGGCCTGAATACTATGCAGCCTGACACCGCACTGTAATCTACGAAATCAGAATTTATTATCACCTGCGTGTACCACTCCGATATGTCGTCCGATTTTTTTATTGTTATGGCGCGTTTTTCCTGATCTGCCAATTTAAACACCCTGCTTTTCGAATAGAGATTTCAACAATAGTTTAAGATGCCCTGCTTCTTTAAGCCTTCTGTACGAGTATGATATCCATTGGTCTCCAAAAGGCACGTAAAGGGACATTTTATTGTCCTTGGCAATTTTTACGGCAAGCCTGTTCCTTATGCCCTTGAGCATTGCATATGTGACCTTGCGCTTGTACTTCTTGTTTAGCTCCATCGACTTCTTTATCATTTCTATATCGTGTGTTGCTATAGTGAACTCAGTACACTGCTCGTAAGCCATCTGCATTAGTTTTGCGTAATTCCGCGTTACTTCCTCCCAGGTAGTAAAGCTCTTCGACTTGCTAGAAGAATATGCGCCCTTCACAAGCCTTATGATTCCGCCGGACTTTGATATGCGCTGGAGGTCTGATTCCGTGCGCTTCAGGTATGCCTGCAGGCATATGCCTACGCCACCCTGCTGCACCTCTGAGAGGTACATTTTTAATGTGCTGTCAACAGTCGGTTCTCCTTCCATATCAAGCCATACGAATACGGATGATAGCCTGGCATTCTTTACGAGCTTTGAATAATTAGCCATTGCCTCTTGCTCCGATATCGAAAGGCCCAACTGCGTAGGCTTCACTGATATGTCAGCGTTTATGTTATAGTTCTTTATATAGCGTATTAGGCGTATGTATGTGTCTACGGTTGAATCTACCACTACCTGCTTTGCTATATCCTCTCCAAGGTAGTTTATTACCGTCCTTATGCCGAGCCCATTAAAATGAGTTGAGCTTTTTATTGCATCTTCCATCCGGGTTCCTGATATCCAGCGTGATGCAAATATATGCTCTACCATATCGTTAAAATCCATATTAAACACTGAGATTTGAGACCATTCTAATTGCTTGGAAAAGTTAGTTATAGTTTACTGCTCCCCGTAAATATACCTCTTTCCCCTTAATGCGGATGCTATGGCTGCTATGAACGACATTATAGCCCCAGTATACAGCACTAGCACCAGGCCATCATGGAATGGTTCAGATATAAGAGTTGGGAAGAATATCTTTCCTATTACATAGCTTTGATTTGCCGAAGGAAGCGAGGCAAGCACCGTAGGATTTATCAGCGATTTCATTGGATTGTAGCCAAGCAAGCCTGCGAAAAGCGCTGACGTAGGTGGCAGATGAGATACCCTTGTAGCTTCCGAAACAGGAACATGCTGTGCAACTAAACCGCTATAGAGCGATGGGCCCAAATGTACCGAAAGGCCAACCACTAGAAGCGTGAAGAATATGGCTATGCTGAATATCAGGGATATGTTAGTGAATGTAGCTCTCATGCCAGAAGCGCCTCCACGCTGCTCCGGAGGCACCGAGTTCATTATTGCAGTAGTATTTGGTGCGGCGAATAGACCCTGGCCCACGCCTATTATGAATATTATTACAGCGAAATAGGCATATTGGAATTCTGTAGGGACGAATGCAAGCATTATGAAACCTATGCTGTTTATAGTCATCCCAAGGGTTGAGAACAGCCTGGCACCGTATCTATCGGAAAGATATCCGGATATTGGGCCGAATATTAGGAATCCAAAAAGCAATGGAAGTATGAGTATCGCAGCCCTGAACGGAGTCTGTGAGAATGCTACTCCATGGAGAGGCAGCCATATGGCCTGCAACCATATTATTATCATGAATTGCAGCCCTCCCCTGGCTATTCCAGCAAGGAGAAGGCTCAGATTGCCGAATGCAAAAGCCTTTATCTTGAACAGAGCCAGCTTGAACATAGGGTACTTTGCTTTGAGTTCTATTATTCCGAATAGCGCCAGCATTAGTATTCCGGCAATCATACCGCCTATTACGTAAGGGCTTGTCCAACCCATCGTATTGGTGCCGTATGGAAGAAGGCCATATGTTAGGGCTAGCAGGATAAGAGTAAGGCCCAAAGTAAAGCTCACGTTGCCAACTATGTCGAACTTCTGGCCTTTCTTTATTGTAGCAAGCTCGTGGAGGCCAAGATATGCCCATATGGTGCCCACTACCCCTATTGGAACGTTAACAAGAAATATCAGGTGCCAGTCGAAGCTTGAGAGTATCCCACCAAGTATAAGGCCGAGTATTCCGCCGCCTATTCCTGCAATCTGGTTGAAGCCTATAGCTTTGCCTCTTTCATTTGCCGGGAACGCATCTGTTAGTATGGCAACACTGTTTGCAAAGAGGAAGGCTCCGCCTACTGCTTGAACGAGCCTTAGCAGGACCAAGGACAATGCGCCGTTTACGCCGGTTATGTACAATGAGGAAATGTAAAGACCTATTGAGCCGACTGTGAATACGGCAAAGCCGATGTTGTATAGCTTGACACGCCCGTACATGTCGGATAGCCTGCCTATAGTTACGACTATAACTCCTGAAACAAGCATATATCCGAGGAGCAGCCACAGCAGAAGCGCTATATTGCTGGCTATCAGGGGATTGACCCCTAGGCCAGCGAATACTGCCGGGAGCGATATTATCAGTATCGTTCCGTTTATAGCCGACATTAGCGCTCCAAGAGTAGTGTTAGAGAGCGCTATCCATTTGTAGTTCTTTCCATATTTGCTTTCACGCTCGCGCTCTTCCCTATCTTCTTCGACGTATGATTTTGGTCCCGCAGACCCTTTTTTGGAAACCATGAATCAGGCACCCAATATGGATTTTATGGCTTCAATCTCTTTTTTGGAGAGAAGCCCCCTGCATTCGTTGTCATCCATAAAGAATTCAAGCACTGTTTTGCGCAGCTCTTCTTTGCCTACCGTCCTTTCCAATATGTCAACTATGTCTTTACCGTCTATCATTTTCCCTGCCGTATCGGCCCATGAACTTAATACGCGGCTGTATTCCATTAGCATGTTGAGCTGTTCGACAGAAAGCACGAATTTCTGCAGTTCGCTGAACTTTTTGGCTTCTGCTTCTGAAAGTTTCTTTCCTGCATTTTTTTCCATGTATTCGTTGTACTCCTTGTGAAGCCTTCCAGAATCATCTATTAGGTTGTTTATAAGATACATTGCTTCTTCTACGTCTGCGTTGGCTTCGCTTGAGAAAAGAGCACTTCCGTTTACGGCTATGTGGCCTGCCTCTATCTCTTTGTTTAATAGCTTTATTGCCCTGTCTATCAGCTCCTCCCTCATTTTTACAAGTAGATCCTCGCACGCTATCCATGAAGGTATGCGGCTTTCATCGATATCGCTGTCTCTGGTATCATGTTCTGCAGTCATCGAACGCACTAGTTAGCTTATTATTATTAAATATGGATTATGGATAAAAAGGTATAAATTATGAAAATAAATTTAATTATAGACAAATATCATAACGACAAGGCTCACAGCATAAGGAGAGCTTTGGAAAGAAGAGGATTGGCAATTTCCGCTTCAGGATACGAAATGACGCTTTTTGTTGGAGGAGACGGCACATTTGCGAACAAATCTTTGGAATTCGATGACAGACCTGTTTTGTTCCTGAGCAGGAATTGGAACAAGCCAAACGGTAGCGTGAGCTACAATGCGCAGGCGAACATAGATTCCAAGAGCCTTTCCAAGATCGTGAAAGCCATTACTGCGGGAGATTACAGGATTGAGAGGCAGCCAGTGCTCAACGCAGTCTATTCTGGGAAAAAGTATTCCTCTCTGTACGATTTCTTTGTGGAAAGATATGCGACAAAAGAAGCAATGAGATATGAGATAACAGTAAGAGATGGAAAGAAATCGTTTCGCACTTACGCGATATCTAACGGATTCATAATAACAACACCGTTGGGCTCCACTGGATATTATTCTTATCCAGACACGCTTAACGGTATGAAGCCCAAGCGCATAGAAAATGGCAAGATAGGACTGGCGCACATATTGCCAGTAAGGATAAAGGATTTTTACGGCAGAAGAAATGCAGGCTCAGAGATTAGGCGCACTTTCAGCGATCGCACCGTAGTCCATGCAACAATAGAAAGGGATGTAGGCCAGATAATGTTCGGCACCGCAGGCAATAAAGGAATCAGAATACGCGCAGAAAAGCGCATTGATTTTTACGTAGATAAAAAGAATTCGCTTAAAATGGTGCTGTTAAATTTCAAACATTAGAACCGGTTATAACTGCGACTGTGCTGCCCTTGGGTTTTAGCCTGTCAAAGGCTGCGAGCGTAGATACTGATGCGAGCTCTGCAACCAACCCGTAATCTTTTAAGAACTTTTTTTGCTCGCTTCTCAATGAATCTTCGCTTACCGAAATTGCAGTCCCTCTTGTTTTTAGCACAGCTTCGATGCCTTGGTCTCCATACGTAGGATATCCAACTGCTATCGCATCAGCAGAAGTCATCGGCTTCCGATATTTTATCGCAGAACCTGTTGAGTAAGCATCGACAAGCGGCTTGCATTTATCTGACTGTACGGCTATTATATGAGGTGTTCTATTTATTGAGCCGGATTCTTTCATTTCGGCGATAGCTTTGTAAGTAGCGCTCAGGAGCGTTGCATTTCCAACTGGAACTATGATGTTTTTGACTGCTTTTACAGCATTGCCGATTTCGTACATTATCGTTTTCTGGCCCTCTTTGCGGTAGCAATAGTCTCCGCAGAGGAACGCTTTATGCTTTTGCGAATATTCGAGCGCCATGCCTTGTGCCTTAGTGAAATCTCCGTTTACCTTATTCACGTCTGCGTCGCCAACGCTTTTTATATCGTTTATTTTATCCGCGTTAGCGTTGTCGCTTATGAATACCTTTGACCTGAGCCCGTAGAGTTTCGCGTAATAGGTTATTGAATATGCCATGTTGCCTGTGGACGCACACACGACTTCGCCGAATCCGTATTCTGCGGCTTTTGCCACCTCTATTGCTGAGCCCCTATCCTTGAACGAATGAGTTGGATTGAAGAACTCGAGCTTGAGCTTAAGGCTCTCGCTGTATTTGGACGCAATTAATGGAGTGTTCCCTAGATAGAAATATTCATATTTGCCAGAAGGCATGACTTTTTCCATGTCCCAAAATGAGTTTATTTTGCTTATCTTTGGCATCTTAGCTTCATAAACCACTTCTAAAATTCCTAAGCACTTCTTGCATACCTGTGAATTGTAGTTGCTTTCAAATATGGAGCCGCAGTTCGTGCATTTTAGGTGGTATTTCATCAAATCGCTCAGATTTGCTTATGGCCGTTTATCTTTTCTTTTAGGTGCTTATAATCTATTGGGCCTAATTCCGATTCTATTTTTCTTTCGTCAATCCCTATATCCAGTAGCGTGCACATGTAAACTATATCATCTATTGCGCTCTGCAGGCTTGATGTAGCCCCTGGAGATGGAGTTATGTTGAACATTATGTTATTGCCCCTTATCTTGGATGCGCCCATACTCAGGAATCTCTTGTTTTCATCTATTATCTGTGGCCGTATGCCACCATAGTTCTTGTCAAAGCGTATTTTATCCGGGCTGAGTGACGGCACTATCTTTGAAACCTCATTTTTTATGAATAACGGCTTGCCGAAGATTGGCAGCGGGTATAGCATGTTCTTGCGCATTATCCTGCGTATGTCCTTGTTGCCGACTATATTGAAAAGGCTTTGTATTGTAGGTATGTCGAAATCAAATGTTCTTAGGTAATCGAGGGTTGTTCCCTTCTCCCTGACTTCTAGCGAAAGGGGAAAGCTGACAGTAGGACCGAATCGAGTTATTTTTGGATTTGTTATCTCCGGATCCGCGTGTATGGCAGCGAAAGGTATGCCGCCAGCCTGCACCCTGTAGACTTTGCCGTTAAGTACACGTGGAGCTACGTAAAAGCCCCCTCCGACTGAGAGTATTGAAAGGTTCCTGTCATAACCCAGCTTTTTTGCAAAGTAAAGGCTGTATGTCCCAGAAGCGAATATTACGAATCTGCCCTTGAAGCTGCCTTTGTTTGTTATTATCTCGTGGCCGTCTTCTATAGGATTGGCAGTTAGGCACCTGCAGTTGAATATGAATTTTACTCCTTTGCTTTTCGCCCTTTCGTAGAAGGATTTGGCGAGAAGGCCGAAGTTGACCATGTAGCCCTTGTCAGATAGCAATGCAGATACCGTTTCTGAAGGATCCCTGCCTTTCACAGTGTTTGGCTCTATCTTTGCAAGCTCCTTGCGGCCCAGTTTCCTTAACCCTGGAAAGAGCTTCCTCATTCCTTTAGAATATATTTTGTCTATTCTTTCGGCTTCTTCATCTCCAACTGCAAGGACCATCTTCTGCACTTCGGATATTATCCTTGAGCTTTCACTTTTCGGCATAAGGCTTGAGTACTTCAGCACGCGTTCTGCAGAGGCTTTTGTATGAGCTGCTTCCTCTAGTGTATAGTTGGTCTCTATGTCCCCAAAATGAAGGGTCTGTGAGTTATTCTTTGAATCGGAGTTCAGCGGCGCAATCTTGTCATACTTCTCAATGACTAAGATTGTCTTTATTGACGAATATCGCGAAGCCACGAAAGACAGGGCAGAGCCTGTTATGCCTGCCCCAACTATTATTAGGTCGTAATAATCCTCCAATGCGGCACCTCAGTTTTCTTTTGATATCCTTTTGAGGACATAGTTTAATATTCCACCAGATTTGTAGTATTCGAGTTCTATTGTGGTGTCTATCCTGCTCTTAACCTGTGCGGATTCGACGCTGCCGGTCTTTTTGCTAGTGTACTTTATCTTTATGCTTGACTTTGGTCCCATATTTTGGTCAAGCTCTATGGTTATGTGCTTTGAGTAGTCTATCCCCAATGTATTGTAGTCCTGGCCGCTTTCGAACTCGAGTGGAATTATGCCCATTCCTATTAGGTTGCTTCTATGAATTCTTTCGAAGCTCTTTGCGATAACCGCTTTTACGCCTATAAGGCTAGGCCCCTTTGCTGCCCAGTCCCTTGAGCTTCCCGAACCGTATTCGCTTAGGGCGAGCACTACTGTAGGCGTGCCACTTTCCATGTATTTCATGGCGGCATCATATATTGGCATTTCCTTATTTTCTGGAAGGTATATAGTGTAACCACCCTCCTTGCCGCTAACCATTAAGTTCTTTATGCGGTTGTTTGCGAATGTGCCGCGCATCATTACTTCGTGGTTTCCCCTCCTTGAGCCGTACGTGTTGAAATCCTGCGGCTTTACCCCGTGCTCGATAAGATATTTTCCTGCTGGGCTGTCAGTACCTATGGCACCTGCCGGTGATATGTGGTCGGTAGATATAGAATCGCCAAAAACTGCAAGAACTGACGCATTCTCTATGCTTTTTACCGAAGGTTCCATCTTGTCCAGGCTTTCGAAGAATGGAGGAAGCCTTATGTATGTGCTTGAGTCCTCCCATTCGTACACCTTGCCCTTTGGGCTCTCAAGCTTGTTCCAGTAGGGGTTGACATCGTATATATTGGCGCCATATTCTTTGTTGAACATGTCAACGCGTATGGCTTTGTGTACTGTTTCTGCTATTTCTTCATTGCTTGGCCATATGTCTTTCAGGAAAACAGGCTTGCCGTCGGATCCGTTTCCCAGAGGCTCCTTTGTCAGGTCTTTCATAACAGTGCCTGCTATGCCGAAAGCTATCAGCAGCGGAGGAGACATCAGATAGTTGGCACGCACGTCGCGGTGTATTCTGGCCTCAAAATTCCTGTTGCCTGAGAGAACGGAAGCCACTGCTATATTATTCTTGTTTATCGCATCGCTCTGGCCTTCTATCAATGGCCCGCTATTTCCGATGCAGGTTATGCACCCGTATCCTACGAGTTCGTAGCCAAGCTTTTCCAGCGGCTCCATAAGGTTTGCTGCTTTCATGTATTCGGTTACGACCCTTGAGCCCGGGCCGAAGCTTGTCTTTACCTTGCGCGTGTTTACCTTTAGCCCCTTTGCCAGGGCGTTCCTTGCGAGAAGCCCGGCAGCTATCATGACCGATGGATTGCTCGTGTTTGTGCAGCTTGTTATAGAAGATATCACCACATCTCCGTCAGATATTATCTCTTCGTGGCCGTCCTTGTATTTTATCTTTGCATGTTTTATGCCGTCATTGCTTACCACTGCATCTTTTATTGCCCCGTTCTCTGGAGCCTCGCTTTCCTCAGACCAGCGCGTATAATCCTCCATGCTCATTTTTTCTTCAGCCTTGAGGCTCCCGTTTTCTTTTAGGAACAGCTTTGTGAATTCGTCTTTTATTTCGCCAAGCGGAATCTGCTGCTTTGGCTGGCTTGGGCCAGAGACGCTTGGGATTATTGTACCGAGGTCTACGTTTATCACATCGCTGAATTCAACCTTAGAATAGTCGATCCCGAAAGACTCCTGGGCCATATAGTATTTCTTTACCAGTTCGGCCTGCTCGTCGCTCCTGCCTGTGCTCTTCATGTACCTAAGGGTTTCTTCGTCAGGAGGAAATATCGCTATAGTTGCACCGTATTCCGGGCACATGTTAGAAAGCGTTGCCCTGTCTGGAAGCGAAAGGTTCTTCAGCCCCTCCCCAAAAAATTCTACAAACATACCTACAACTCCGTGGTCCCTGAGTATTTTCGTAAGCGTTAGGGCAAAATCCGTTGCCGTTACGCCCTCGCTAAGGCTGCCAGTAAGCTTGACTCCGACCACTTTTGGAGTCGAAAATGAAACAGGCTGGCTCAGAAGCGCTGCTTCCGCTTCTATGCCACCTACGCCGAACCCTACAACACCTAAACCGTTTATCATTGTCGTATGCGAATCTGTCCCAACAAGCGTATCTGGTAGCGCAACGTATTTGCCATCAGACTGCCTGAGCGTGACACACGTTGCCAGGTATTCAAGATTCACCTGGTGGCATATACCCGCAGAAGGCGGAAAGACCTTAAAATCCTTGAAGGCCGAGCTGGACCATTTCAGGAATTTATATCTCTCCGAGTTCCTTTCTATCTCCTTCTCTTGGTTTATTGCCATTGACTGTATAGTATTGAATGAATCAACCTGCACCGAGTGGTCTATTATCAGGTCAACATTTATCGTGGGCTGTATGGTTTCTGGAGTCATACCTTTGTCAACGACGAACTGTCGCATCGCCGCAAGATCGACCACTGCAGGCACGCCAGTGAAGTCTTGCATAAGTATTCTTGAAACCTTGAACGGCACATCCCTATCCGAGGGGTTTTTGGCATCCCATTCCAAAAGCGCCTTGACGT